>DASTCZ010000208.1:0-8276 GCA_035710585.1 Candidatus Acidiferrales bacterium
GGCAGGCTCGAAACGGCCCTACGCGATGCGATGAAAGAAGGCATCGCGAGCGAAATGAGCATGGCGCGCGAACGCGGGCAGCCGGGTGGAAAAGATTCAGAGCTGCAGATGGAAGTGAAATCTCTCGGCGTGCGGCCTGGCGGCGAGCTCGCGCCGAACTCGCCGCTTCTGGTTGCAGTGCAAGAAGCCGACAAATATCTCGGAAACCGCTCCAACATCGAGCGCTCTTCCACGGACGCGAATATTCCGTTGTCGCTCGGAATACCGGCGATTTCGCTCGGGGGCGGCGGACGCGCAGGTGGAGCTCACACCCTCGGCGAATGGTATGACCCGAGCGGCCGCGAGATGGGGTTGCAGCGATTGCTACTGACGACGCTCGCGATCGCGGGGGTTGAGAAGTGAATCGAAAACGGATTGCAGCGTTGACGGCCGTTTCTCTGGCGATATTTTTCGCGGCGCGAGGTGTGGCGCGTCGCGGCAGCGCAGACATTGTGAAGGCCAGCAGTGCGGAAACGAGCGCAAATACAGGCGGGCAGATGAATTCATCGGGCGGAAACGCAGACCTCGCGCTGTTCAACGGCGTGATTTACACAGGCGATGCGAAGCACCCGCGCGTCGAAGCCGTCGCCGCGTCCGGTGAAAAAATTACTGTGGCCGGATCGACGGCGGATGTCCGCAAAGCCATCGGATCCGGGACGCGCGTCATCGATCTGCACGGCGGGTTTGCCATGCCGGGATTCAACGACGCTCACCTGCATTTGGGGAGCGCGGGCCAGGCCAAGTTACATGTCGATCTCGAAGGCGCGAAATCGATCGCGGAATTCCAGCAGCGCGTCCGCGCCGCGGTGCCGAACATAAAGCCCGGCGAATGGATCACCGGCCGCGGGTGGGATCACACGTTGTGGACTCCGGCCAAATTTCCGACGCGGCAGGATTTGGATGCTGTGTCGCGCGACATCCCGATGATGTTCACGCACATCTCCGGTCACGTCGCCGTCGTGAACTCGAAGGCGCTGGAGATCGCCGGAATCACGCGCTCCACTCCCGATCCGCATGGCGCGGCAATTCGCCACGATGCCAGCGGCGAGCCCGACGGAATGCTCGAAGAAGACGCAGCGATGTCATTGGTCTCGCGAAAAATTCCGCCGCCGACGGCCGAGCAGCGGCGCCGTGGAATTGAGGCGGCGCTGCAGGACGCCATCAGCCACGGCGTCACTTCCATGCAGGACAATTCGTCGTGGAACGATTTCCTCACCTACCGCGCGCTGAAAACGGAAGGCAAGCTGCCCGTGCGAATCACCGAGTGGTTGCCCTTTGACGCCTCGCTTGAACAGCTCGAAGCCTGGCGCAAAGATGGCGGCACGACCGATCCGTGGCTGAAGACTGGGATGCTCAAGGGATTCATGGACGGCGCGCTCGGCTCGACAACTGCGGCTTTGCTCGCGCCCTACACGGACGATCCATCGACCAGCGGACTCCCTCGTTATGAACAAGGCGTACTGAACGCAAAAGCGATCGAACGCGACAGAGCCGGATTTCAGCTTGGCTTCCATGCCATTGGGGATCGCGCCAACCGCATGGCGCTGGACGCGTTCGAAGCGGTGGTGAAAGCAAATGGCCCGCGCGACCGCCGCGACCGCATCGAGCACGCGCAAGTCGTTGCGCCCGATGATTTCGCGCGTTTCGCCTCGCTGCGCGTGATCGCTTCGATGCAGCCATCGCACCAGACCACCGACATGCGGTGGGCGGAAAAGCGCCTCGGTTCTGAGAGAGTCAAGGGCGCATACGCCTGGCGCACGATGTTGAACGATGGAGTGACGCTCGCTTTCGGCACAGACTGGCCCGTCGAAATCGTCAACCCGATGCGCGGTCTGCATGCTTGCGTGACCCGCGAATTGCCTGGCGGTGGACCGGCGGGCGGTTGGCAGCCGCAGGAAAAAATCTCCATGGACGAATGCATTCACGCCTACACCGTCGGATCGGCATATGCGGAATTCGAGGAAGGGAAGAAGGGGCAGCTCGTGCCGGGCCAATTCGCCGACATCATCGTGCTTTCGGAGGACGTCACGAAATCCGCTCCGGCGAAAATTGCAGATCTAAGAGTGATGGAAACGATCGTCGGCGGCAAAATCGTGTTCGAGAGAAAACAGTAGGAAAGTCAGAGGCTACGCTTCGCAAAGGAGAGCAACATGAGCGGGAATTGGGCGAGGAATATCGTTAAGGCAGTTTGTGCCGTTGCATTCATCGCGGCGCTGGCGGCGATGCCGGCGATGCAAACAGGCGCGCAGCAAAATGGCAGGAAATATGTGCCCGCGCCGGCAGCGGGCGGGTACCAGGGACTGCCCTTCAGCGAAGCTGTGGCCGTCGGTAATACCGTCTACATCGCCGGACACATCGGCACGGATCCCAAGAGCGGCCAGGCTCCGGCGGATCTCGATGCCGAGATCAAAAATCTGTTCGATGCGTTTCGCGGCGACGCGGAGAAGGCCGGCGTGAAAATGGACGACCTGGTCTCCGTCACGGTGTATTGCACGGACCTATCGCTCTACGAAAAATTCAACGCCGCGTACCGCAAGGAATTCACCAAGGATTTTCCAGCGCGCGCGTTCATCGGCGTCGCGTCGCTGCTGCGCGGCGGGCATTTTGAAATCGAAGGCGTGGCCGTGATGAGGGGCGCGAAGGTGGTGCCGCTGTAAGCGTGGCCGCACGCGCCGTTATTTCATGCGGCGCAAATCCTGAATGAACAATCGAGTAAAGGCGGACGCGGCGCTGGCGCTTTGCACGCTGGTCTGGGGCGCGACGTTTGTTTTGGTGAAAAACGCGCTCGCGGATGCGTCCGTGCTCGCATTCCTCGCCGTGCGCTTTATCGCAGCGACCGTCTTGATGGCGCTGATCTTTCGGCAGGCGCTGGCGCGAACCACGCGCGCTGAAATCCTCGCCGGTGCATGGATCGGCGTCTTCATGTTCGGCGGTTACGTGTTTCAAACTGTCGGGCTCTTCTACACCACTCCCTCGAAAGCGGCTTTCATTACGGGATCGAGCGTAGTGCTCGTGCCGATCTTTCACGGCATTTTCTGGCGCACGCGCATCGGCGTGTGGATCTGGCTCGGCGCAGCCGCAGCGCTCGCCGGTCTTTATCTGCTCACCGTCCCGGCGAGCGGACTCGGACAACTCAATCGCGGCGACCTCATCGCCAGCGGCTGCACGGTGATGTTCGCCCTGCACATTCTGTTCGTAGGGCATTTCAGCCCGAAGCATTCGCCAGGGGGACTTGCCTTTTACCAGATCGCAATGACGGCGCTGCTCGCGGCGATTGCCGTGCCGCTTGCGAGTGCGATGCGCTGGGAAAGGCTGCGATTCCACGCGACGCCGGAGTTGTGGCTGGCCATCTTCATCACCGCAGCGTTCGCAACCGCTTTCGCGTTCTCCGTACAAGTCTGGGCGCAGCAGCACACCACTCCGACGCACACCGCGATTCTCTTCAGCCTCGAACCGGTCTTCGCGGCTATCACATCGCTGCTCGTCCTGGGTGAACGTCTCACTGGTCGCGCGCTCGGCGGAGCGGCCATGATCATGGCCGGAATCGTCGCCACGGAAATGTTGGGAGGGAAGCCAGTCGCTGCCGACTCGGTCGAGTAGCGCGGGCGCAAATCTGCAGCGACGAACAAAACCTGATCAGCGCGGATGGACAGGGAAAGTCTGAGTGGCGCTAATTGACCGGCCCGGACACTTTCATATCCACGTCGCCGAACTTGTCCGCGTGGGGATGGCGTGATTTTTCGTAGGCGGCGATATCTGCTTCGTTAACGAGCGTGAGGCCTATGTCGTCCAGCCCTTTCAGCAAAACATACTTGCGGAACGGATCGATCTCAAATGAATATTTGAGGCCTTTGTCGTCGTAGACGATCTGGTTCGGAAGATCGGCCGTGACGGAATAACCCTCGATCGATTCCGCGCGCTTGAAGAGCTCGTCTATTTTGTCTTCAGAAACCGTCACCGGCAGAATCCCGTTCTTGAAACAATTGTTGTAGAAAATGTCCGCGTAGCTCGGCGCGATGATCACGCGGAATCCGTAATCAAGCACACCCCACGGCGCATGTTCGCGGCTGGAGCCGCAGCCAAAGTTCGCGCGCGCAAGCAGAACGCTCGCTCCGCGATAGCGCGGGAAATTCAAGACGAAATCCGGATTCGGCTTTTCGCCCGGCAAATACCGCCAGTCGTAAAAAAGCACGCGGCCGTAACCCTCGCGCGTCAATCCCTTCAGAAATTGCTTGGGAATCATCTGGTCGGTATCGACATTGACCCGGTCCAGAGGCATCACCATCCCAGTGTGTATGCTAAAAGCCTGCACTGATTTTTCTCCATCGCCTAAACATCATTCCGCTTGACTCACGCCGTTCCATTCGCGGATGTCCACGAAGTGCCCCGCAATCGCCGCAGCAGCAGCCATCATCGGGCTCACCAGATGCGTGCGCCCGCCCTTGCCCTGGCGCCCCTCAAAATTGCGATTCGATGTGCTCGCGCACCGCTCGCCCGATGGCAGCACGTCATAATTCATGCCTATACACATACTGCAGCCCGCATCGCGCCACTCGAAGCCGGCGCTGGTGAATATTTTGTCGAGGCCTTCTTCTTCGGCTTGGTGTTTTACTACGCGCGAGCCGGGGACGACGAGCGCGCCTTTGATGTTTCGCGCGATGTGTTTTCCGGCAACGACTTGTGCCGCGGCGCGGAGATCGTCGAGGCGCGAATTGGTGCACGAGCCGATGAAGACACGGTCGACGGGGACGTCTACCAGTTTCGTACCGGGTCTAAGCGCCATGTATTCCAGCGCGCGGGCGACGGCTTTCTGTTCGTCCGCGTCGCGAAAAGAATGCGGATCCGGGACGCGCTCGGTAACGGCGCTTACCATGCCCGGGTTAGTGCCCCAAGTAATTTGCGGCGCCAGAGCAGCGCCATCGAGTTCGACTGTCGCGTCAAACTTCGCCCCTGGATCGGTGGGCAGAGTTCGCCAATAATCGGCGAACGCTTGAAATTCCTTGCCACGCGGAACGAACGGCCGTCCTTCCAAATACTTGATCGTGGTTTCGTCGGGAGCGACCATTCCCGCGCGCGCGCCTCCTTCGATCGACATGTTGCACATGGTCATGCGGCCTTCCATCGAAAGCCCGCGAACAGCGGAGCCGCCATACTCGATCACGTGACCGGTGCCGCCGGCGATTCCGATTTTTCCGATAATGGCTAGGATGATGTCTTTTGCGGTGACGCCGGGTTTGCGTTCGCCATCGACGACGACGTGCATAGTTTTCGATTTCGATTGCTGGAGGCATTGCGTTGCGAGCACGTGTTCGATTTCGCTCGTGCCGATGCCAAACGCAAGCGCGCCGAAGGCGCCGTGCGTTGATGTGTGGCTATCTCCGCAGACGATCGTGAGGCCGGGCTGCGTTATTCCAAGCTCGGGGCCGATGATGTGCACAATGCCTTGGTTGGCGCTGTGCATGTCGAAGAGGCGCACGCCGGTTTCGCGGCAATTCTCAGTGAGAGCTTTGAACTGCGCGTCGGCATCGGCGTCAACAATTGGCAGGAACCGATCCTTGGTAATCGTAGGAACAGAGTGGTCCATCACGGCAAACGTGAGGTCGGGCCGACGAACTTTACGGCCGGCGGATTTCAGGCCAGCAAAAGCCTGCGGCGAAGTGCCTTCGTGAATCAGATGGCGGTCTATGTAGATGAGTGCGGGCTTGCCGGGTTCCTGGCGGACGATGTGGGATTCCCAAATCTTGTCGTACAACGTGCGTGGCGCAGTCATCGGATAACGCGAGTTTAGCACAGGGCGGGAAATGGGGACGAGCGCTCCACGGCATCGTAGAATCCGACGGATCGCCGCGAAATCACGCCGTATCCGGAACGCTCGTGCGCCCTCTCACGTATGAAATCTCAAGAGTTGCAGGCGACACAGCGGGGTAGAGGGCATCTAATTCGCAGGGTATATCGCTGAGGATGCGGATGCGACTGGACGAAAGTCCGGTACTGCTCAAGGCACGGGGCGAGCGCCGTTCCGCAACTTGGGCTTGGTTTGGGGTGTTATAATTGACGCGGAATTATTTATTTGCCCGCGAATTCAATAAGACGGGGACTTGACGATGCGCGACATCATGGGCTGGGCACGGAATCGTAAGACGCTGGCGTCGGCGCTGGTCGGCGTGACGCTGGGCGTGGGAATCATGATCGGAACGCTCGTCTCCGGACACGTGACCGCGGGCCACGCGATCTTCGATGCGACGACAAACGGCGCGAAGCCGCTGGCTGTGCCCGATCCTGTTGTGATGTCAACCACGTTCGCGGCGATCGTGAATAAGGTATCGCCGGCCGTGGTGAATATTTCTTCGACGCAAGTGCCGGAGAAAAAGCAAGCTCGGCGTCAAGGCGGCAACGGTTCCAACGGGAACGCCGGCAACGGCGCGAATGGGAATGGGAACAACGGCGGGAAGGACCCTCTTTCGGATTATTTCGATCGATTCTTTGGCGATCAGGACCCCAGCGACGGCGGCCCGCGCGGGCAGGATGCGGAGCGGAGTCTCGGTTCAGGAGTAATCGTCGATCCGCAGGGCTACATTCTGACGAACAATCACGTTGTGGATCAGGCGACGCGCGTGCAGGTGCAATTGGACGGCGACACGAACAAATACACCGCAAAAGTGATCGGCGTGGACCAGGAGACGGACCTCGCCGTGATCAAGATCGAAGCCGGGAAAGAACTGCAATTCGCGAAGCTGGGGAATTCAGACGGAGTGCAAGTGGGGGATTGGGTGCTCGCGATCGGCAGCCCATTCGGTCTGCGCGCCACTGTGACCGCAGGAATTATCAGCGCGAAAGATCGCGCCAATCTCACCGAACAGCAGTTCCAAAGATTTTTGCAGACTGACGCAGCGATCAACCCGGGAAATTCCGGCGGCCCGCTTGTTGATCTGGCGGGACAAGTGATCGGAATCAACACGGCGATTCTGACCGGTGCGCGAAGTTACGGAAATGAAGGAGTCGGATTCGCGCTGCCCTCGACGGTGGCGATCGGCGTTTACAACCAGATCGTAAAGAACGGGCATGTGATTCGCGGATCGATCGGAGTGCAGTTCCGCGAAGACATTAGCTGGAATCCCGTGGCGCTGCGCGAGCTCGGCGCACACAACGGAGTGATAATTCAAGTTGTGGAGCCGGGCGGCCCTGCTGATAAGGCGGGAATCAAGGAAACGGACGTGATTACCGCCGTGAATGGCAAGCCCGTGCACAACGGTAGCGAACTCGTCGATCCGATCGCGCAAACGCCCGTGGGAGATAAGGTCAAGCTTACGGTTATCCACGACAAGCAGACGCGCGATGTCGCGGTGACGGTCGGCGATCGCAACGTGATTTATCCGAATACCGCAACAAAGGTGCAGCCGGTGGATGCGGAAGTTGAGGCCACGCCATCCTCGTACGGCATTCACGTGGCAGAGTTGACGCCAGATCGCGCGCGGCGCTACCGCATTCCTTCCGACGCTCAGACACAGGGCGTGGTGGTTTCCGATATCGATGCGGCGAGCTTTGGCGAAGATTTGCAGCTCGTGCCGGGCGAAGTGATCATCGCGATCAACGATGCACCCGTCAAAAACATCGCAGACTATCAGAAAGCGATTTCGGCGCTGAAACCCGGGCAGGATGTGGTATTCAAGGTCGTGCGACCGGCGACGAACAATCGCACCGCCACGGAATTGCTTGCGGGAGTGGTGCCGCCGAAGAATTAGCGCAGCGCGAGCCGAGATTTTCAGATCGATGAAGACTTTAGACGCAGCATCGCGGATTTCCTGCGGGTTTTTGCTCGCCGCGGCGATGTGTGCAGGTGCAAACGCCGCTTCGGGGACTCCAAAAGCAAAGAGCACCCGAACCGCGCAGTCGAAGTCCGGCGCAACTCTGCAGAAAGCATCCGCCAAATCGAGCCCAACGAAATCCACCTCAAAAACGAGCTCCTCATCGAAAAAGGCGAGTTCGAAAAAGAAGGTGGTTTCACGATCGCGCGGACAAAAGGCGCCGACGATAGACCGCGTGACCGAGATTCAGGAAGCTCTCGCGAAGAATGGGGCCTATCCCAACGATCCCTCCGGAAAATGGGATTCGAGCACCATCGACGCGATGAAAAAATTCCAGCAGACGAATGGGTTGACGCCTTCCGGCAAACTCAACGCCTTGACGCTTCAAAAACTAGGCCTTGGCTCCGATGTGGCCGGGCGCGCCGCGCCTCG
>DASTCZ010000209.1:0-4270 GCA_035710585.1 Candidatus Acidiferrales bacterium
ACGATCGCGGTGTCGCCGTGCGTGACCTGAACGTCTTCGGGCGAGAGGCCCAAAATATCCGCGCCCATTTGTGCGAACGAAGTTTCCTGGCCCTGGCCGTGAGGTGATGCGCCGGTGAGAATATTCACTTTGCCGGTGGGCTCGATGCGAACGGTGCCGCTTTCCCAGCCGCCGGCGGGCATCGCGCTGGAAGGACCCATCGCGCAAATTTCGACGTAGGTGCTCAGGCCGATGCCGATGTACTTGCCCTGTTTGCGCAGCTTTTCTTGCTCGGCGCGCAAGTTTTTGTAGCCGGCGCTTTTCAAAACGATGTCGAGGGTTTCGTTGTAATTCGCGCTGTCGTAAATCAGGCCGGTGGGAACGGCGTATGGAAATTCATCAGCGCGTGGAAAATTCTTGCGGCGGATTTCGGCCGGATCCATTTTCAGTTCGACGGCGGCGACGTCGATGATGCGCTCGATCATGTAGGTCGCTTCGGGGCGTCCTGCGCCGCGATAGGCGTCCGTCGCCATTTTGTTTGTGAGCGCGCCGGTGATTTCGATTCGCGCGGCGGGAATTTTGTAGCAGCCGCAGATCATCAAGCCGGTCAGCGTCGGAATCAGCGGCGTGAGGAGCTGATAGTAGGCGCCCAAATCCGCGACGATGCGCGCGCGGACGGCGAGGATTGTGCCGTCTTTTTTCAGCGCGAGTTCGACTTCGGCGATTTGATCGCGGCCGTGAATGGCGGTTTGGAAATTTTCGCGACGCGATTCGATCCATTTGACAGGCTTGCCGAGCTTCATCGCCAAATAGCCGACGAGCGCTTCTTCGGGATAGACGTTGAGTTTGCTGCCGAAGCCTCCGCCAACTTCCGGCGTGATCACGCGCACGGAGTGCTCCGGCACGCTCAGCATCGCAGCAATCTGCGTGCGGAGAAGATGCGGGATCTGCGTGGAAGACCACACGGTGAGCTGCTGTTCGCCCGGTTTGTATTCCGCGAGGACGCCGCGCGGCTCCATGGCGACGGGAATCAGGCGCTGATTGATCATGCGCTGCTTGACGATCTTGTCGGCCGCTTTGAACGCGCCCGCTACGTCGCCGCCTTCGAGTTCCCAGCGGAAAGCTGCGTTGTCCGAATGTTCGTCGTAAAGAGTTTGCGTTCCCTTCGCGATGGCCTTTTCGGCGTCAACGACTGCTGTGAGCGGGTCGTAATCGACTTCGACGAGTTCAGCACCATCGCGCGCCTTGTAGCGGTCCGTCGCGACGACGACCGCGACCGCCTCGCCGACAAACCGGACGCGATCGAGCGCGAGCACCGGCCGAGGCGCGAGCTTCATGTCCGGAATTTGCGCGGCGCACGGAACCATACCGATGCTGCCCTTCACATCTGCGCCGGTGAAGATCGCGACGACGCCGGGAGCGGTTTTTGCCTTCGAGGTATCGATCGAGCGCAGCTTCGCGTGCGCGTAAGGCGTGCGAACGAAGACCGCGTGAAGCGTGTTCGGCAGGACGATGTCGTCTACGTAATGCGCGAGGCCCTGAATGAGGCGCGGGTCTTCCTTGCGCTTCATGGCTTTGCCGATGTGGGTGCCGGTGGTCGGTTGACCCTGCACCTTATTTGGAGGAGTGAGTGTGGTGGCCATGGCTATCTCCTCGCTCCGGCGCGCTTCCCGCCGCCGGATTTCTCTGTGCTGGATTTTTTAGCGCCGTTCGATTTACCACCGCTCTTCGCCGCTGCATTGCGGCCATTGCCGCGCGCGTTGATTTTTTTCGCGGCGTATTTCACGCTTTCCACGATGTGCTGATAACCGGTGCAGCGGCAAAGATTGCCGGAGATGCCGTCGCGAATTTCAGCTTCGCTGGGATCAGAGTTTGTACGCAGCAATTCCACCGCGCTCAAAATCATCCCTGGCGTGCAATAGCCGCATTGCAATCCGTGGCATTCCCAGAAACCTTCCTGCACGGGATGGAGCCTCGGCGCGCCGCCGGATTTTTCCGCGCCATTTCCATTCCACGTTCCGGCCAAACCTTCGATTGTGGTGACTTCGGAACCGTCAGCTTGCACGGCAAGCATCGTGCAGGACTTTACCGCTTTGCCGTCGAGGAGCACGGTGCATGCGCCACAGATGGAAGTTTCGCAGCCCACGTGCGTGCCGGTGAGGCCGAGTTCATCGCGCAGATAGTGGACAAGGAGCAAGCGCGGTTCGACTTTGCTTTCGTAGGATTTCCCGTTGATGCGAAGCTGAATATCGGCGGACATGTACGCTCCGTTCGTTGCCTATCGCGAACTTGCTGGGCGGCTGCCGGCGGTGATGAGGCCGGCGAAAGAGGAAGAGACGTTAGCGCCGCGCGGAAGAAAATTCAAGAGACCGGAAGAACCAATCGTGGCTGGGATTCACCAGATCGTGGTGATTCCGGCAGACTGAAGCCGGCGATCGCGGGTGATGATCGGAGCGCCTAGATGAAGCGCAGTCGCGGCCACGCGGGAATCCCGGAGGCTGCCAAGCCATCAACTAGCTGAAATGCTGCTGGTGAAAGCTTGCTGGAATCGAGGAGATACCAAATCGCGGCGTGAGTATCGAGAACAGCGGACATCACTCGATGTCGCGTGGGAAATTGCCCCACATTTCTCGGCGGGCCTGAGCGATGTCGTCTTCAGTAATGTCGATGCCGAGGCCCTTCCACAGCCCTCGCAAAGGCTTGAGAGCGGGGTTCGGCTCCCCGTTTTGCGTTAGCGTCTTGACAAAATGGAGAACTTCTCGCTGTTTGTCCGGAGAAAGATCGCGTAATTTTTCGAGAACTTGTTCTTCGAGAGTCATCTCAGCCTGCTTCCAGCGCTTTGTTCGATTATAAGCCTAAGTCTGCGTATCGGAGTGCGCTGGCGCCCTCATTAAGTGACGCCTGTCGAGCGGAGACAAGCTCCAACTTTCCGGTGCTATACTTCACGCGGCGCACAGGGCGCCGCCAGTTCGCGGGAAGGACCGAGTCCACCTGAGCGAAATTCAAAATCCAGGTTCACACGAACCTCCTTATTTATTTGCCCGGCACAGCGGACGCGGGCGCGACCTGAGGAGGTCCGTCATGCCGCATCGTCATCTCCCCGTAAAGCCAGATTTAGAGCAACTGAAACACCAAGCGAAGGATTTACTGCGTGCAATTCGCGCGGGCGAACCGGAAGCGCTCGCCGATTTGCGCGAGTATCACCTCGAAATAGTCGATCCCGCGGAGGCAAAGCTGGCGGATGCGCAGCTCGTATTGGCGCGCAGCTACGAGGCGCCGAGCTGGCCGCGGCTAGTCGTCGCATGCAATTTGATCGACGCGATATGGCGCGACGACGTTACCGCGGTGCGCGAGATCACCTCGAAGAATCCGCAAATACTCTTTGAAGAGGCGCTGATCCGCAAGAACAGCAACTGGGGACCGCCGCTTTCTTACGCGGCGAATCTCGGGCGCGACGCGATCATTGATGCGCTGCGGGAAATGGGCGCGAAGGATTTTGGCAAGGCATTGGCGCGCGCGGCGCTGCAGGGCAAGGTGGAAACGGTTCGAAAGCTGAGCAAATTCATGCCGGAAGCGGAATTTCCTGCCGACATTCTTGGCGGCTCCGCGTATACGCTGAGCGCGAGCGGGACGGCTGTGCTTTTCGAGCTCGGCGTGCGGCTACGTGAGGAAGGAGGCAATGCGATCGCGCCGGTGGAAACCGTGTTGGGCTCCGATAGCCGAAAGCCGGCGGAAAAGCACGCGATCCTTGAAATGTACGTCGAGCACGGATTGAAATTGCCGGACACTCCGACGATGGCGCTGCATCGCGGGCGAATCGACCTGCTCGAAGAGTATTTGCGGCGCGATCCGAATCTGCTCCGCCGCACGTTCTCGCACGAGGAGATTTATCCAAGCGAGTTTGCGTGCGGCGACGAGATCAATTGCACGCAAGGGACGCCCCTTGCGGGCACGACTTTGCTCCATCTGTGCGCGGATTACGACGAGCTGGAAATCGCGCGGTGGCTGATCGCGCGTGGAATGGATGTGAACGCGAAAGCGGCGATCGATGGGGATGGATTTGGCGGACACACGGCGCTTTTTGGCACGGTGGTGTCGCAGCCGGCGTTCTGGGCCAATCATTTGAGTGCAGAGGACACGGCGCCCATCGCGCGGCTGCTGCTGGATCACGGCGCGGATGTAACGGTGCGGGCTTCATTGCGCAAGAAGCTGCACCCCGGTTATGGAGAAGACGTCATGCGCGAATGCCGGAACGTGACGGCGCTGGGCTGGGGCGAGTGCTACACGCACA
>DASTCZ010000210.1:0-8319 GCA_035710585.1 Candidatus Acidiferrales bacterium
GTCCTGCAGATTCCAATAGGCGATGCCGGTGCGCGCATAGGCCATGGCGAAATTGGGATCAAGCTCAATTGCATGTTTGAGCAGGACGATTCCGCCGAGTTCGTCACCGCCGAACCTTTTTTTGAGGCCGAGCGTGTAGGCCTGCAGCGCTTCGAGTGAAGAGGTGGTGGCGTCCTCGACGGGCTTATCGAATTTCTGGATGGTGGAGAGCGATTCGCCGAGCTTCCGGCGCAACTCGCTAGCGGAGGAGTCGAGCGCCTTCAGGATTCCTTCTTTGCTGGAGGCCTGGCCCTGCGTGCGGCCGAGATTTTCGCCGGTGTGCGCGTTAAGGGCTTCCAGTTCGACTGTGTACTGCGAACCGAGATTGGAAATGGAGCCGACGAGCATGGCTTTGATGCCCTGCCGCTCGCAAATTTCCTTGCCGATGTCCTGCGTGACGCGTGTATCGGGAGTCCGGCCCATCATCCTGAGCGTTGACCTTACGCGCTGATCGCTGAACACGTTCAGAAACGGAGATTGTTCGAGGTCGGTGGAGAGTGCTTGCTTCAGCGTGTCGTCGAAGACCGGATCGCCAGTGGTGTTGCGAAAATCGGTGACGAGAATGGTGTCTTTTTCCGTGAGCGCGCTGGCGGAGCGCAAACGGAAAAATGCTACTGCCGCCAAAATCAAGACGAGTGCGGCGGCGACGACGGCGATGCGCAACGTTTTTGATGATTTTCGCGCGGGAGGAGCGGCAATCGCATCGCTGATGCTTGCTGCGGGAGCAACCGCCGAGACCTTCGCCGAACTGGAGCCAGCGGCGGCTTGCGATGAGGCCGAGCCAGCACGGGCCGCGGGTATCGCGGTGTGCGGTGTCGCTACCGCTGCGGGCGCGCTCGCGTCTGAATCCACCTCGCGATACGCGGCGGAATGCGCGGAATCCGTTTCGCGCTTGAGGCGCTTGAGGTCCGTGCGCATATCGGCGGCGTGCTGATAGCGGAGATCGCGATCCTTTTCGAGTGCCTTATTGATGATCTCCTCGAGCTTCGCGGGCACTTCAGGATTCAAGCGAACGGGCGCGATCGGTGCGCGGCTGAGGATCGCTTCGAAGATGACGGCGGAAGTGTCGCCGCGAAACGGAAGAGCGCCGGTGGCCATTTCGTAGAGAACGACGCCGAACGAGAAAAGGTCTGTGCGCGTATCGAGATCTTTTCCGCGAGCTTGCTCGGGAGACATGAAGGCCACGGTGCCGATCGTCGAGCCGGGGCTGGTGAGCAATTCGGGAGGCGTGGTCAGAGTTCTCTGAGCTCCGATGGATGCGGCGGTCGGCCCGGAAGGCGCCGCGCCATCGCGCGTCGAAACCTTAGCCAGACCGAAGTCGAGTATTTTTGCGTGGCCGCGCGTGGTGACGAAAATATTTGCCGGCTTGATGTCGCGATGGATTATGCCCTTGGCGTGTGCCGCATCGAGCGCGTCGGCGATTTCAACGCCGAGATTCAGCAGAAGATCGAATTCGAGCGGCTGGCCTTCAATCAGATGCTTGAGCGTCTTCCCTTCCATCAACTCCATGACGATGAAGTGGCGGCCGTTT
Source organism: Candidatus Acidiferrales bacterium (assembly GCA_035710585.1). Taxonomy (GTDB): domain Bacteria; phylum Acidobacteriota; class Terriglobia; order Acidiferrales; family UBA7541; genus DASTCZ01. The sequence goes on from DASTCZ010000210.1 coordinate 1,571, forward strand.
TCCTGGCCGATGTCGTAGATCGTGCAAATGTTGGGGTGATTCAGCGCGGAAGCGGCGCGGGATTCGCGCTCAAAGCGTTCGACGGCGAGAGTGTCCTGTGACAACGCGTCAGGAAGAAATTTCAGCGCGACCTGGCGGCCCAGGCGAGTGTCTTCGGCGCGGTAGACGACGCCCATTCCGCCGCCACCAAGCATTTCGAGAATCCGGTAATGCGAGATCGTCTGTCCGATCACTTAGCGACCGTTGTTACCGAATGAGTGTGGATGCGATTTGAGGGGAGTCAAATCGCGAGGATTTAAGCACGAGCGGCGGCGAGCGTCAACGCGCAAGAGCAGCCGTTTTTCAGCTGGAATGAGCGCTATTCGTAGCGCAGCGCGACCATGGGCGCGACTCGCATGGCTCGGCGCGCGGGCACGAAACACGCGACGGCCGCGATCAAGAGAAGGGCGAGTGTGGCCGCGGCAAATGTGACGGCATCCAACGCTTTCACGCCGTAGAGAAATTGCGCGACAAGTCGCGTTAAACCCCAGGAGCCGAGCAGACCGACGAGTGCGCCAAGCAGTGCGGGCCTGAGGCCTTCGGAAAGTATCTGGCGCAAGATGTTTGCAGGCATCGCTCCCAATGACATGCGGATGGCAATCTCACTCGTGCGCCGCGCTACGGAGTAAGCGAGCACGCCGTAAACTCCAATCGCCGCAAGGAGCAGTGCGAGCAATCCAAACGCTGAGGAAAGCCGCGCCATAGCGTTTTCTGACGCGAGATTATCGTTCATCGACTCTCGCAGCGTCTGCAAGGTGATGATCGGCGTGTTCGGCGACACGTCCGAAAAAACACCGCGCACAGCATTTTCCAAGCTTGCGGGATTGGCGGCGGTACGAATCTGGAAGTAACCATCACCGCCAGGATTGGGAATGAAGATCGCGGGGCGCAATTCGCTCTTCATGTCCTCAAATTTCGTGTTGCCGACGATGCCCACGATTTCGGCAGCCTTCTTATTGCGAACGATGTGCATGCCCAAGACATTTGCGCCGTTCACAAAACGATTCACGAAGGCTTGATTCACCCAGATCGAGGTCGCGTCCGTTTTGCAATCAGCTGCCTCGATCGTGCGACCGGCGACGAGCGGAATCTGGAGCGTGTCGAAAAAGCCGGGGCCGACGGCAATCGCTTGTGAACCGAGATCGTTCAAATCGGGCCGCTCTTGAAGACTGACTCCCGTCGTCCAAAGATCGCCCACAGCTAGCAGATCGCTTGACCAGGTTGTGTCGGCGACGCCCGGGAGTGCCGCGATGCGCCTATTCAGTTCAGCGACCAGCGGCCCGACGCGATCGTCGGGAATGCGCGCGGCAGTCGTAGAAATCGAGACGGTGAGAAGCTTGTCCGCCCTGAATCCTGGATTCAGCGTTTCGAGGTGAATTAAAGTGCGGAGGAAGAGTCCCGCGCCGATGATGAGGACAAGAGCTATCGCTACTTCTGCCGCAACAAGAGCCCGACCCAACCGATTGCGGCGCTCGGCGTCGGAAGCGCTTCCACTAGCGGCTTTCAGGGTGGCACCGGGCGAGACGCGCGTGCTTGTTAACGCGGGCACGAGTCCAAAAGCGATAGCTGCAATTACTGCGACGGCCGCGCCGAATGCGAAGACCGGCAGGCCAGGGCGAAAAGTCGCGATCAGCGGCGCCGACGCGTGCCGGAATACGATCAACACAATCGCTCTGCTGGCCCAATAGGAAACCAGAAGGCCTGCGGCACAACCGAGCAGCGCGAGCAGCAAGCTTTCCGTAAACAATTGGCGGAGCAAGCGGCCTCGCCCGGCGCCGATGGCAAGGCGCACGGCGATTTCCTTCCGCCGGGTCGAAGCGCGCGCAAACAGCAGGTTCGCAATGTTCGCGCAGGCGATGAGTAAAACAAGTCCAGTAACTCCCATAAGGAGCATGAGCTGCGTCGAGAAGCGGGTCCGCAGATTCGAGAGCCCGCGCGCCGCGCTCGTAATGGAGATGCTTAGATTGGTGTCGATCGATTTCTTGCTGCGCGAATCCACACGCTCCTCAGGTTTGATGGAGGAGAGCGCGTTGGAAAGGCTGGCGCGGAACATCGCGTCGGATTCGGCTTGCGCCTGCTGGAGCGAAACGCCGTCCTGCAATCGCGCGATGATGTAGAGCCAGATCGACCGCTCGCCGTGACGATCGGGATCGGGTTTGCCGCGCAGATCGCGCGTATGAATAGGCGCCCATAGATTTGTGCGCGATCCCGGCGCGATGCCGAAGAATTCCGGCGGCGCCACTCCGACGATCGCGAACGGGACGCCGCTCAGATCGATGCTCTGCCCTACGACCGATGGATCGGCGCCGAATTGATTCCGCCAATAGTTGTATTCGAGCATGACGGCGGGCGCGGCGCCGGGCTTGTCGTCTGACGGAAGCAGGGTGCGGCCCAGAAGAGGGCGCATGCCAAGAACCGAGAAAAATTCTCCGCTGACGTACTGACCGCTCGCTCGCGTCGCGTGCCCGTTGCGATCGAGCTGCACGCCGAATCCGCCGGCATAGGCGGCCACTCCTTTAAACGAGTGAGCATGAGAACGAATTTCATCGAACACGGGATACGAGAATGAGCAATTGGAACGTCCGCTGCCTGCATCCTTCGTTTCACAGCCGCCATAGGAGCTTGAGCTATTCCAGACGAAAGGTCCGTTTGAATGGGAATTCCAATTCAGAACTACCAAGCGTTCAGGATGCGCTACGGGAAGCCGCGTCAGCATCACGGTGTTGAGCAGTGTGAAGATCGCGGAGTTCGCGCCGATGCCGAGCGCCAGCGTCAGTATCGCGACCGCCGCAAATCCGGGGCTGCGGCGGAGCTGACGCAAACCGAAGGTGAAGTCCTGACTTAAGGCTTCAAAAAATGATGCTGGAGATGTTTGCGAGACCTTCGCAAGACGTTCCACAGAATCTGGAGCTGCTGTCACCGGCACCTCTCACGCTTTGGCGTCAGTTCTCACACTATCAGCGCTAAAAAATAGACGTCCCGAACGAAAAAAAGTTCGCCGGCCATCCAAATAAACAGATGGCCTCGGGAGACCGTATTCCTCTGGCATTTGATTCTAAGTTGCGCTAGATTCCCCGCCAACGGCATCCCTCCCTGCCAGATGCCACGGCAGTTCATCCCAGCAGTTCGGATTCACAGTCCACCGGCTAGTAAAGATCCTACAGAGGAGGAACTTTCGATGTCGGAATCCAAGCACATTCGAAATGTCCGCAGACGAGTCGAAGACTTGCTCGACAGGCTTCGCTCGCGTTCCGCGGAGAATCAGAACAAGGAAACAAACGGCTTCGACCGACGTGATTTCATTCGTCTCGGCGCGGCAGCCGGCGCTGCGGCATCGATCGGCACGCTCGCGGCGGGCAGCGAGGCGCTCGCCCCATCGCGAGTCGCGGCGACGCCGGTTCCTGATGCACCCAGTGAAATCGAAGAGGCCACCATCATCGACCTGCAAGCCGCAATGGCTTCGGGACGGCTTACATCGCAGGAAATCGTAAAGATCTATCAGCGGCGGATCGCGGCTCTCGACCAGAGTGGACCCACCGTCAATGCAATACTGGAATTGAATCCGGACGCACTTGATATCGCACGATCTCTCGATCAGGAACGCGCCAATCATCACGTTCGCGGCCCGTTGCACGGCATTCCCGTATTGCTGAAGGCCAACATCGATACCGCGGACAAGATGCAGACGACAGCAGGCTCGATGGCGCTGATCGGAACCCCACCCGCGCAGGATTCCACCGTCGCAGCTCGCTTGCGCGCGGCCGGCGCCGTGATTCTGGGCAAAACAAACCTGAGCGAATGGGCAAATTTCCGGTCGTTCTTTTCTTCCAGCGGATGGTCCGGCATCGGCGGCCAATGCAATAACCCCTATGCGATCGATCGCAATCCTTCGGGATCGAGTTCCGGGTCCGCCGCATCGGTGTCCGCGAATTTCACCTCCGTATCGCTCGGAACCGAGACCGACGGCAGCATCATCTCACCGGCGAATAACAATGGCGTCGTCGGAATCAAGCCAACCGTCGGACTTACCAGCCGCGCGGGCGTCGTTCCGATTTCCCACAATCAGGATACGGTCGGGCCCCATGCTAGAACGGTTGGCGACGCTGCTGCGGTCCTTGGAGCGCTGGTGGGAGTTGATCCTCGCGATCCCGCAACAGCGGCCAGCGCCGGAAAATTCCACGCAGACTACACCCAGTTTCTCGACGTCAACGGATTGAAGGGCGCGCGCATCGGAGTCGCTCGTGAAGGGCTTTCGTTTCCCAAGGCGGAAGTGGATTCCATCTTCGAGGATGCGATCACCGCGATCAAGGCAGCCGGAGCGACCGTTATCGATCCGGCGGACATTCCGTCGATCGATCAGATTAATTCTGCGTCAGGAGAATTCACAGTTCTCTTGTTCGATTTCAAGGTCGATCTGGCTGCGTATCTCTCCGCGCGCACCGGTGTGCCCATCAAAACGCTCGCCGATGCGATCGCGTTCAATTCTGCGCACGCGAGCACGGAGCTGAAATTCTTCGGCCAGGAGATCTTTGAGGCGGCCGAGGGCACGGACGGACTGAGCGATCCAGCGTACATCGCGGCGCTCGCGCTCGATCAGCAACTCGGCAGAGCTCAAGGGATCGACGCGGTGCTGCAACAGTTCAATCTGGACGCCATCATCGCCCCCAGCGGCGGGCCGGGTTGGACCACGGATCTTCTTAACGGAGATCACTTCGTGTTCGGCAGCACGACGCCCTGCGCGATCGCCGGATACCCGATCATCAACGTCCCGATGGGCAATTATTTTGGGATGCCCGTGGGGATCAGCTTTATGGGAACGGCGTTCAGCGAGCCAAAACTCATCAAGGTGGCGTCCGGTTTCGAAGCCGCGACGAAGGCGCGAAGCGTTCCGCAATTCCTGCCCAAGCTCTCGTTCGACTCGGGCGGATCGCAATTCGCGCACGGGCGCGCGCCAAAACTGGATGGTAGGAACCTGCAGAAGCTGATGTAGACATCCCACCTCATCGCGGAGCCAGCGGGGAGCGCGCTACACGCTTCCCGTTCTCCGCGACCGTTCATAACAAGGCGCGTGGAAAGCGAGTGTGGCGGAAGCGTGTGGGAGTCGAACCCACCACCCGCACCGCGAAGGTACGGATCGCCGGCTTTGAAGGCCGGGGCTGTCACCGGACAACTTTCGCCTCCGCGGCGGATTATATTGTCATGCCGTCAACCTACAAAATGCACTCACAGGCGCTTCGTATTCCATTGCGGATTGGCAGCGACGAGCGATTGCCGTTCTTGACGAACTGGCGGGGTGAACCCTTGGAACGCGACAGAATTACGAGCCGAGAAGATTTGGCGCGATGCGTGAATAACTGTGCTCGTGCGCCCATAAGGTGAGTGGAATGGCGGCTAGATCATCGACGAGCGGTTCAGCGTGGCCCTCTTTCAATAAATCGACGGTGCGGAGGAAGAATTTGCAGGTGTCGCAACATTCCACTCGAATCTGCGGAAATTGTTCCGCGACATAGACGGGAAGCTTTTTCTCGTCCTCTTCTCCGCAAGATGCGCAGAAAATCCGGCGCGATTCCCATTCCTGAAGACAGAAGGAGCACATCAGGAAGCGCTTGGCGCCGTCCGACTCGGGGCGCAAGACTCCAAGCAGCGGCAGGGATTCGCATCGCGGGCAGGTGCGTCCCGACGAACCCAGTTCGTGGATTTCCATGCTCGAAGCGAAGAATTCGGCCTCGGGCTGAAGGAAGATCCGGAAGATTAGGTCTTCGACGATGCGATCCTGCTCCGCAGCGGCATCAGAATCGGAGTTGGCGCGTCCTCCCGACCAGCACGAGGCAAACCTCATGTCGAATTCGCTGGATTCTATTTTGGCGAGCCGCGCCGCGGCGTGCCGGATCGGCGATGGCGCGAATTTTTCAAGTAATTTCAGCAGCGCCACAAAATGTTGTCGAGGCGACTTGGGCCGATGCTGCGAGCGCAACTTCCCGGGTTCTGTGGTCGCGGCAGGAGCGCTCGAGCGCGAGTTCAATTGTTCGAAAAGTTCGCCCTGAAATTTCGCAACGCCTTCATAGAAGCGAAGAACTTCCGCGGCAAAAGGATATCGGGCGGACAAAAGCCGCGCGCGCTCGATCCGTGCACGGTAATCAGGTTTTTCGGAAGGAAACAGGTTCATCGACGAGGCGCTGGCGACGAGCCGACAACCTCTTTATACCAGCCGGGATGGTAGCGCTCGGCGAATTCCTGCGATACGTCTCCGCGGATGACGGAGCCAAACGCTCCACGCTCGGCGAATACGCTCATGTAAATGTGAATCATGAACAGGCCAATGGTGATCAGCGCCGTCGAGGCGTGAATGATCACGGCGAAATAGCGGAGATACCGCCAGCTCCACGGAATCGATTCTGGGAACCAGAGAACCAGCCCTGTCAGGAGCAGCAGCAGCCCGCAATAGAAAAATCCCCAGAACAGCATCTTCTGCCCAGCGTTGTAGCGGCCCGCGGGAGGCATCATCTCGTCTTCATTGCGCACGTAATGCCGCAGCGATCGCCACCACGCCTTATCGACCTCCGTCGTGCGCATCTGCGAAGCCCAAAGCGCGTACATGTACAACACTGCGCAAACCCAAACGAGCCCGAACCAAGGATGCAACATGCGCGAAATCTGCGGGCCGCCGCCGATGATCGCCAGCCAGAAGAGCCATGGCGACCAGAAGGCCA
>DASTCZ010000211.1:0-4602 GCA_035710585.1 Candidatus Acidiferrales bacterium
CGGCAAATACCACAAAATTAAAGTGGAACTCGTCGCGCCCGATGGCGGTCCGTTGACCGTCCTCGATCAGAAGGGCAAAAAAGTGAAATTCGTCGTCTACAACCGCGAAGGTTATACGGCTCCGAAGGGCGGCGTCGGCGATTGAAGTTGGAAAGCCAGAACCGCTGCGGGCTTATCCGAATTTTCACAGCACCGCGTTGGCGGGACTAATATCCGCGGCTCTGATCGACCAGGTTGAGCAGTTCGCGCCCAACGAACCACCGCTCTAAATTCTCGATAAGCAGTTCGGTCTGTCGCTCCCAAAGCTCTTCTGTCGCGGCGCTCGTGTGCGGCGTGACAAAGAGGTTCTCCAAATCCCATAGTGGACTTTCCGGCGGCAGCGGCTCCTTCTCGGTTACGTCGATCGCTGCGCCGGCGATGCGTCGCTTCTGCAGCGCATCAGCCAGTGCGGCTTCGTCCACCAATGAGCCGCGCGAGAGATTAATCAAGTAAGCAGAAGGCTTCATCGCCTCAAATTGTTTTGTGCCGATCATCGCGCGCGTCTCGGGTGTATCCGGCGCGGCGACCACTGCGTAATCGGCCTCGGAAAGAGCGCGATCCAGATCGCTGACTGGAAAAAGTCGCTCCGCTAGCTGCGAATCGCCGCTGCCCGATCGCGTCACAGCCCACACGTGCATTCCGAATGCCTTTGCGTATCGCGCGATTTCGCTTCCCACGGCACCGAGCCCGACCAGCAGCAAAACTCTTCCGCGCAGCTCGCTCAATCGCGGCGCGGTGTTCCACAGCTCCTCTTGCGCCCAACGGTGAGCGATTTGCGCGCGCGTCGCCTCCGGAAATTTGTGCGCAAGCGCCACCAGCATTCCCATCGCATGTTCGGCCATCGGCGTGGCATGAACGCCGCGCGCATTCGTGATTACGATTCCGCGTGCGCGCACGTCCGGCCGCATCATCTGCGAAACTCCCGCAGCGGTGATGTGCATCCATTTCAGCCGCCGCGCCGCCACAAGTTGTTCCGGCGTGAGCATGAATCCCACGAAAATATCCGCGTCGGGCAGCTCGGATGGCAGCTTGCCGTAATCTTCCACGTGCGCTAGCCGCATCTGCGGCCAGCGGGCGCGGACGGCTGCGACCAGCGACACGGGAATACTCCATAGGTCAAACGAAAACTTCACGCAGAATACAATCTTGCTGTCTTCAGGCTTCGGCATACCAAATGCAGTTTGTGCGCTGTCAGCCATTGTTCTGCGCGTGAAGATCTTTCAGCGCGTGACTCTCAAATCCCGGCCGGTCATTTCCTTCGGCTCCTGCAGTTGCAGAGCGCCGAGCATCGTCGGGGCAATATCGCGCAACGATCCGTTCGCATGAAGGCGAACGTCGGAATCGTTTGACACTAGAATCAGCGGCACGGGGTTCGTCGTGTGATACGTGTGCGGCCCGCCCGTCACCGGATCGATCATCGTCTCCGCGTTTCCGTGGTCCGCCGTGATCAGCCAAACCGTGTCGCCAACATCGTGCATCGCGCCACGAATCTCGCCGAGGCACGTGTCTACAGTCTCCACGGCTTTGATCGTCGCTTCGAGTTTGCCCGAATGCCCCACCATGTCCGCGTTCGCGAAATTCATGATGATGGCGTCGAATTCGCCCTTGCGAATCGCCTTCGTCACCGCCTCGGCGACTCCCGCAGCGCTCATTTCCGGTTTCAGATCGTAAGTCGCCACCTTCGGCGATGGCACCAGCACTCTTTCTTCACCGGGGAACGGTTTTTCCACGCCGCCGTTGAAGAAATACGTCACGTGCGCGTACTTTTCCGTCTCCGCGACGCGCAGGTTCCGGAAATTCAGTTCTGCGAAGATCTGCGCCAAAATGTGCTCCAGCTTTTCCTGCGCCAAAAGATAACGCAGCCACGAAAAAGTCTTGTCGTACTGCGTCATCCCCACGAAGCAAAGATTCTTCGGCCTCTGCGGATCCGGAAGCTCCTTGAAATCCGGCTGCGCCAGCGCGCGGCTGATCTGCCTCGCCCGGTCTGCGCGAAAATTGAAAAAGATCACTGCGTCCTCGTCGCGAATCAATCCAACCGGATCATTCGAGTCTCGCCCGCCCTTTTCACCACGCGTGATCACGATCGGCTCGATGAATTCGTCGGTCACACCGCGTTCGTAGCTGGCCTTCACTGCCGCCGTAGGGTCCGGCGATTTCCACGCAGCGTCTCCGTGAACCATGGCGCGATATGCGCGCTCGATGCGCTCCCAGCGATTGTCGCGGTCCATCGCGTAATAGCGCCCGGTTACGCTTGCGATTTTCCGCGCACCGAATTCGCGCATCTTCTGCTGGAGCTGCTCGATGAAGCCTGCGCCGCTGTGCGGAGGCGTGTCACGGCCATCCATGAAGCAGTGGACGAAAACGCGCCCGACATTTTGCTCGCGCGCCATGCGCAGCAAGGCGAAAAGATGCTCGATGTGCGAATGCACGCCGCCATCGCTGAGCAATCCCATCAAGTGAAGTTGCCGCTCGCGCCCGCGCTTCATCGCGTCGAGCAGCACGGGATTCCGGAAGAATTCACTGCTCTGAATCATCAGATCGAGCCGCGTGATGTCCATGTACACGATGCGGCCCGCGCCGATGTTCAGATGGCCGACTTCGCTGTTTCCCATTTGGCCTTCCGGCAGTCCCACATAAGGACCGGAAGTGTGAATGAGCGTATTGGGAAATTCGCGCAGCAGCCGGTCGTAATTCGGTTTGCGCGCCAGCGCGATCGCGTTTCCTTTCGTCTCCGCGCGAAATCCCCATCCATCGAGAATCGTCAAGACGATTGGTCGCGGTCTCTTTGCCATGATCGCTTTCGCAGCGGACGGCCAGAATACACAAAGGAAGCGCGCGCACAAAGCGAGTCGAGCGATAATTGCGGCGTGAGTTCAGCCGATAAAACGGATTGGATTCTCGAACGCGCTCGCCGCGAGGGCTTCGATTTGTGCGGCGTTGCATCCGCTGAAGATTGGCCGGAACTCGCACGTTTGCCGGAATGGCTCGATCGCGGGCACGCGGGAGAAATGAAATACCTGCACGACGCGCGGCGGAACTCAATTGATGCCGCGATGCCTGGCGCGCGCAGCGTGATCGTCTGCGCGTTGAATTACAACACCACGAAACCTTATTCCATCGAGGCAGCTGCGGGCACGGCCGCAGCCGGAAATGGCGATGCGCCGCGCGGCTGGATCTCGCGTTATGCGTGGGGCGACGATTATCACGAAGTCCTTGGCGCGAAACTCGAGTCGCTAACCGCAGCGATCCGCGCAGAGTTCGGCAGTGAAGTCTCTGCGAAATGGTACGTCGATACGGGACCGATTCTCGAACGCGTCGCAGCGCTTCACGCCGGACTTGGCTGGCTGGCGAAAAACACTTTGCTCATCAATCGCGATCTTGGCTCGTGGCTTTTTCTCGGCGTGATTCTGACGACGCTCGAACTTGCGCCAACTTCAGCTAGCGATGTGGAAAGCGCGAGCGGCGCCGCAAGTGCCCGCACAGCTGGATTTCCAAGAGCGGAAGCACAAACAACCACGCGCGACGCGGCCAATCTTCCAGCGGCGGATTTGTGCGGACAATGCACGCTTTGCATTGACGCGTGTCCGACGAATGCGATCGTCGAACCTTATTTACTCGATGCGCGGAAATGTATTTCGTATCTTACGATCGAGCTGCGCGGCGCGATTCCTGAAGAGCTGCGCGCGCAAATCGGCCGGCAAGTTTTCGGCTGCGATATTTGTCAGGATGTTTGTCCGTGGAATCGCAATTCGCCGGCGAGCGAGGAGAAATCGTTTCAGCCGCGCGAGAATTTATTTGCGCCGGATTTGGAATGGCTCGCTTCGCTGAACGAAAAGCAATTTCGCGAGACTTTTCGCGGCAGCCCGATCAAGCGCGCTAAGTGGAGAGGCTTGATTCGCAACGCCTGCGTCGCGCTGGGAAATTCCCAACTCAATCCGGATTCGCCGAGCTACTCGCGAATCCTGACGTTGCTTACCCGCCTCGCCGCCTCCAGCGATGCGCTGATCGGCGAGCATGCTCGCTGGGCGATCGCTCGACTGCGCGGCTAACTATCGCTCGCGCATCATCCATCTGCACTGCCGACAACCGAAACTACTTGGGCACTTCCGCAATTCTGAGCCAGAAATCTCGCAGCTGGAATCTGTTCTATATCTAATCCATCGAGGTGCGGCGCCAGCCGCCGTGAATTCTCATGTCAATCAAATCATCGACCGTGGCGTTTTTGATTCCATGCGATTGCACGTCGCGAATGAAGTTGCCGTTGACGCCGTGAATCCGCATTTCGACGAGTTTCTCGAGAGGAATCTTGTCGTAGCCAAGATCTTTCAATTCGCGAACGTACTCGGGCGTCACACCGTGAATCCGCAAATTGACCAGCGTTTCGGTTGTGGGCCGGTCGTAACCGAGTTCGCGCATCTCGTGGATGTAATCGGAGCTGACTCCGTGAATTCGCATCTCGACGATTTGGCTCGCGGTGAGCTGCGTGTAACCGAGATCGTGCAGTTCGCGAATGTAATCCGGAGACGCGCCGTGAATTTTCATTTCGACGAGCTGATCGACGCT
>DASTCZ010000212.1:0-10238 GCA_035710585.1 Candidatus Acidiferrales bacterium
CCGATCTAGGCGCCGCGACCACCAGCATCCGCAGCATCGGCGCCGATCATTCTTCGTTTGACGAGATCGGTCTGCCGGGCTTTCAATTCCTCCGCGACTTCATGGAATTCGGCACGCGCACGGCGCACACAAACATGGACGTCTACGATCACTTGCTGCTCGATGATCTGAAGCAGTCAGCAGCCGTGACCGCCGCGGTCGTTTACAATGCCGCGATGAGCGACGCCAAAATCCCTCGGAAACCGTTTCCCGCTCGCTAAAAGACCTCCTTTCTTCGCCACGCCGGTGCCCTGACAAAACCGATTTCACCTCGGCGCCGGTTTGCCCGGCGTCTTATTCATCCAGACGCGCCAGGTGAGCGGACCGATTTCCTGGTTGCTGAGCGCGCAGCCCGCCGCCTTTAACGCCAGCTTGATCTGCCCGTGGTGGTAGCCCTCGTGCCAGATCAGCTGCTGAAGCATCAGGATCGGATGATCGAAGTGCATGTCCATTTGCCTTCCGGCTGCAAGGCGGCCTTTCACCGCGTTGCGCACGACGGCGGCGCTTTCGTCCAGCAACTGAATGATCCGCTCGCGCTCGCGTTCCGCCGTCCATTCGTCCGGAACTTCTTTGGCGAATTCGGGCGCATCCTCGGAAACAAACACGAGCCGGACGTAGTGAATATGCGAGAGCATCTCCGCGACGCTCGGGCTTCCGACCATCGCTCGCGCCGCGAGACCGCGCTCCGGAACCGCGCGCGCCAGATTTACGACGATGCGATTGTTGCGGTCCCACGAATCGAGCAAAGCATTCAGCAGTCCTTCTTCGCGCGAATCCATCGAGGTCCTCCACGGCCATTACTGCGTCGCCATTTCAACTATCGCACGAGTTTGACGAATCGAGCGGTAGAAGCCTGCCTCCTAGCTGGTGTCCCGCTTGCGCCGAAATTGAGTGACGCGAAAGCCGGTGCGAATTTTTCCTCTTTGCTTCCTTACGTGTAAGCGTATACTTACCGCGTCCCCATCCCGATCAACTGCGGCGGAGGTGCCACGATGGAAGCCCTCAAGGATAAGTTTTCGCTCCTTGCGGAGCGGATCAGACAAGCGTCCGATCACGAAAGCCTGATCAAAGCCGTGGACGAGATGACGGCCTTTCTCTCCGCGGAAAAGAACCGCCTCGCGATTGCCTTGCCCAAGCAAACGCAAGCGGCGAAATCGTCGAAATAATCTCTGCGCCTCGCGACTCTTTCTGAAGAGCCTCCGCCTGCAAAAGCAGTCTTGGCTCGGTTATTTAGCTGTCTGCGAGTCCCCCCTACGATTTTTAGTCATCAATATCAAAATAAAGCACTTAAAATCACGTTACTCGTACATCAGTGCGTAAGTTATTGATTCTAAAGAAGCATCTACTGAGCGATTTGCGCCCAAGACTCGGTACACATTCGTCGGGACTACCGACGTCCCTCCTCAGTGTCTTCGGCTCGACGATAATCCAGTCGAATCTCGACAAGAGTGCGTAGGTTGTTGATTCCTCGTAGCCTGCCTACCATCGCGGCGGACGTCCCACCGCTCTTTGTCGGGAAGACCGGCATGCCTTTATCCCCGTCATCGAAACTTCAAATCTGCCGCCCTATAAGGGACGGCGCTACACATGCAAAGTCCGTTGATCCCAACCCCGCTCCCTCCGGGGGTGTGGCCCCCACCTGTTTTTGGTTAAGTTTATGAAAATGGGGCACATAAGCTCCAAAGTTCTACAACTCTGTTGCAAACAAAGGAGATAGGGGAGCGAAAAAGTCGAGAGTTGACAGTTTAGAGTTGAGAGCGGAAGTGCAACGAATGCAAAGCTTGGCAAGCCTCTAGGGTCCCCTCGCATTTCGGGGCGAGCGAGAGTTGAGCGTTTGGGGATGGAACACTGACCTAGGGCGCGATTACGGGGCGGCAGAGGCCGGCCGGACAGGCAGAGCAGGCACACGGGCAGAATTCTCGCTTTCTCGAATGCGACAATTGGCCTCGCGAGGTACGTCCGGTCTGAGGAGGTTAGAGTGGCATACTCTTGTTATAAAGTAAATAGGAAAGATTTTTCCTGTGGGTGCCTGTTCGAACTGGCGGTCGGAAATCGGGAACAAAGTCTAAAGGGCCAGATGAGATTTCGAGATTGAGATTTAGAAACTATTCCGAAGATAAAAGGCACGATGTTCGCCCGACGGGACAAACCTGGGACACCCGGCTGCTTTGTGCTCAGAAGTCTACTCAGGACTTTTAGTGATGAGCAAATTGAATGCCTCAATAGTGCGCGAGACTTCTTCGGTGACTCGTCGCAAGGTTGAGAGAACGGGCTCCCCCTCGAACGGCGCTCCTATGTCGAAAAATATCGTCGCTGCCGCACGGCCTTTGTTCTTTACCTGCACAACCATGTCGTCTGCCTCGTGCAATCGAACGCGGGAAGAATCGTCGAGAATGTAGTCCACACAGTCGAGCTGGCGGCCCACTTGGTCTTCAAGGCGAAGATCGCGAATACTCATCATCTTGAGAACTGGGACGAACATCTGATGCCTGTCCATAATTCCAAGCTCGTTCAATCCACACAGGGTGGGGTTTCCGTTTTTGTAGGGCACTATCGAGGACAGCATAAGCTCGACCACTGGCAACGTGATACGTTGCTTTTCCAGAGCTTCCTTGAGCCTGGCTGACAGTGCATCCCGCGAATCGTCAAACGGGAATCTAGTCCAATTCGTTGGAGTACCGCCGCAGGCCAATACTACTTGATACCAAAGATGGTCAAGCGCCCCCCTCAGGTTCTGGACGGCATCTCCGATGAGAAGGGACGAATCCTCAGTCGGGAATTTGGAGTTGTCGATGTCGAAGCAGAGAGTGTTTATCCTTCGCTCCGCATCATGCTCAATCCTCGCAGTGTAGAATTCCGAGGCGGCGAAAGCGATAAGCATTTGGTGCAGGTCAGAGATGTGCTCTTTGGCCCGCTTAACCTTTGGCCATGAGCCTTCAAGGCGTTCATACATAATAATGGAACAATACAATATTCCGTGGTTAGCCAAACGTAATATCGTCTGACTACCCGTGCGCCGCACGTGGGCCTTTGAGAAGCGCGCCATTTTGACGGATGCTCTTGAGACAGTTTCTTCAGTTGTTCCCACGCCGCGGTCTGCGCAAAGGAATGTCTGCGCCACGCGGGCAGGCATGGGGCAGCCGGCGGGTAGATGCGATGAGTCGATAGAATGAATAGATGGGGGATCCCCCGAGGGCTCGAGGAAAGAGTCAAAGCGCGAGATAGGCTATGCGTGTATTGCCGCGTAGTGATGAGGCGATTTCCGCGCTCGCGAGGCGTCCCGGCAAATAAAGCGACATGGGAGCACATCGACAATGATGGCCCGGCTTCTGCGGCGAACATTGTGCTGTGCTGCGAGGCGTGCAACACGAGCAAAGGAACGAAGGACCTCGTGCGTTGGTTCGAGTCCGATTACTGCGTGAAGAAGAACATCAGCGCAAAAACGGTCTCGATGGTTGTCAAGAAATGGCTGAGGAAGGCGAGATCGCGGTAGGCGGAAGGACAAAAACTGCCGCGCTGTAGCCCGCGGCGCTACGTTTAAACCTTAGAACCCCAGGATCTCCACCCTTGCCGACGAAACGCCCCGATTGAAAACATCGGGGTGCAGAGATCGCACATCGGGACGTCCACCGCGGCGGATAAACTGCCAACGCGAAAGGGTGGCGCCTGCCTGCCCTGCCTACCGGCAGGCAGGCGGCAGACAGGCTACACAAGGCAGAAGCGAAACCGTACAGCCCCTTCCTGCGTCTGGGCAGGCAAGAGTGACTGTCCCACGAGAGGCGAGGAGTCGATCGTTATTGCAGCGGGGCGGTGCAGATGGCACCGCCCCGAGGTAAAGTTACATGCCAGTCTTCTTACTGCCACCTTCCTGTGAAACGATGGTGATGAGGAACGCATTCGTTCCGGAGAATTGGAATTCGTGTGCCTCGAATCCCGAACGATGGTCCACGGTCTTGTACATCTGGAAGCCCTCATTGGACGCAGCGCCAAAATAATCGACGTTCTTTAGAACGACACCGGTGCCGTCTGAGCCCGGCTCTTTCTGGAGTTTCATGTAGGCGGTCTTTCCACCGGAAAGTTTCGCCTCGACGACGTCTCCATTGCGCGAGATTTCGATGGGGCCTTCGCTGACCTTTATTTCGCCCCACTCAAGCCCATAGGTCTTCAAAATCATGGGTGCGAGCGCATCGCGCTGAGCCTTTGTGGTGGCCGGATCGAAAGTGACCTGTACCCACTTGCCCTTCTTCTCCGTACCCCACTTGTCGCCCAGATCTCCGGTCAGCCAATACTTCGCGCCGGTGAGGTTTATATCGCCAGAATGTCCTTCGCGCACCACGACCGCCATATTGAAATTGCAGTAGGGGTGCTGAGCGTGTTTGTTGAAGTAACAGGGGCAGAACAGATCGCAACTACATGCCTCGACGTAATCAGCTTTCATCCGCCAAGCCGGGCCAGCCGGGATCGCGGACAGCGAAACTGCAAGCAATAAAACGACCAGAAAACTTGCTGCAGCTTTCATTTTGTTCTCCTACGTGGGAGCCTTCAGATTTGCAGCGCAGCTGAGAGTGAGGATGGATCCGACGGTTTACAAGGCGCTGCGGTTGGCTTGAGTATACATCTAGGTGTGGCGGACAGCCTCCATTGGATCAGCGCGAAGCCAGGGACGCGCGGCGGAGTAAGCCGAAGCAGCTGTCATCGCGGCCATCGCGGAAGCGACGGCGAAGAGCACAAGCCATTCGATCGGCTGTACGCCGAATAGCATCGTTCGAATGACGGCGGTGGCGCCAATGCCTGCGGCGAGTCCCGCGGCGACGCCGATGGCAGTGAGCTGGCCGGTCTGGCGAAGGATCATGCGCCACAAATCCGCAGGGTGCGCGCCCAGCGCTGTGCGTATGCCAAATTCGCGGCGGCGTTCGCTGACCGAATAAAAAACAGCGCCATACAGGCCTACTGCAGCAAGCACGGCGGCGAGCGATCCTATCGCGCCCGCGCAGACCAGCGTGACCCATGCGACGTACAACGAAAGATCGACCCAATTATCGAGGGTCATGAAGAGAAAGCCGAGATTCGGATCGAGATTGTGAATTGCGTCGTAGAGCGGCGTGAACCATTGATCCGGCTTACCTTGCGTGCGCACGATGACCTGTGAAGACGGCTGATACTGCTGGCTCAGCGAGTAGTACATGAACGGCTTGTTCGCCTCGTCGAGATCTGTCTGCTTGACGTCGCCAACGACGCCGATCACGGTGGCCACCTTCTTTGCGTCGAGGATGCGAATTTTTTGGCCGACCGGATTTTGATTGGGCCAGAATTTCTTCGCCATCATCTGATTGATAATCACAACCAGGGGATCTTTGGGCGATTCGCGGTCAGAAAAACTGGCGCCCGCGAGAAGCGGCACTTGAAGAGTGGCAAAGTAGTTTCCGTCGGCCACGCCATGCAAGACCTCTTCCGTGTGCTGGTCATCGGGCGCCGCGCCTTCCAATTGCACGCGCTGCAGATCCCCATCGCCCGACTGAAGCGGAAACGTACTCGCGACACTGACGCTCTCTACGCCGTGTACTTGCAAGAATGCCTGACGAATTTGCGTGTAAATCGCGCGGCCACGTTCTTCCGTGTAGACACTGGCATCGAGACCGACATCGATTGTGGCGATATTGCGGGCGGCAAAACCGAGATTCACGTGGCTCATTGCGCGGAGGCTTCGAACGCAAAGGCCGACGCCGATCAGGACGAGGGTACACACGCCTACCTGGATCGCGACAAGGGCGCTGCGCAGGCGATGTTTGCGAGTTCCGCCGACGGCGAGTTCACCGCTTAGCGCTCCGGCGAGATTCGGGGTGGACGCATAAAGACCTGGAACGAGGCCGGTGAAAAAGGCGACGGCGAACACGACGAATGCTGTGAGCGCGACAACCGTCAGGTCCGGATGGAAATCGAGGACGATCGGAATCCTGCCGAAGCCTGGGAAAAAGGGTTGATAGTGCGTGAGGCGCCGCAACGCGTACCAGGTGAGGAGATATCCGAACACGCCCCCGCCGGTGGCCAGAAACGCGCTATCGATCAGAAGCTGCTGGGCCAGCCTGAAGCGAGTGGCGCCCAGCGCGGAGCGAATCAGGATTTCCTGGCGGCGCACGTTTGCCAGCGCGAGAAGAAGATTGGCGACATTGGAGCAGGCGGCGAAGAGAACGAGCGCGACAACAGCGAGAAGTATCGCGGAGATAATTCTGCCGCCGTAGACTGCGTCGGGTGGAAGCATCGAAAACGTGCCAACGACGGCGATGTGGTCGCGGTACGTCTCCGGATAAGCGGTGGCCAGCTGGCTCGAGAGGAGCCGCAGGTCCGCGGCGGCTTGCGGTTGGGATACGCCGGGTTTCAAGCGGCCAACGAGCGAAATATGTTGCCCGGTAGCACGGTCAGTCCGCCACGTATCGGGCTGGTGCTCCATTTTCGCACTGCTTGAAAGTGGGTACCACACACTCGTGGCGACGCTAAAAATGATGCCGTTGAAACCCCTCGGCGCGACGCCAATCACGGTCAGCTGAAATGAATTTCGCGTGATGGTTTTTCCGATGATGTTTCGATCGGAACCTAGTTTTTGCCAGAAGGCATAACTCAGCACGGCGTCGAGGGTTGCGGCGTCGTCATCACCGCGCGAGAAAAAGCGGCCGAGAAACGGTTGTAGGCCGAGCGCGGAGAAAAAATTATCGGAGACAGGGTTGGTCAGAGCAGTGATGGTGTGGTCGTCGATCGAGAGCGGGTTGAAGCTGATGGATTCTGGAAAGGCGGCGATGTCTGTAAACGAGCTGTTGTGATCGCGATAATAAACATAATCCGGGTAAGAAAATCCCTGATTCAAATCGCGCGGTGTATCGGAAGAAATGGCCATCAGGCGAGAGGGGGTCGGCACCGCGGGCGGCCGGAGAAGCAACGCATTGGCGATGCTGAGACCGAGGACAGCCACGGCCATGGCGATGGCCAGGGAGAACACCGCGATCGATGCGAGCTTCCAATGTTTACGAAGAATTCGGAGCGAAAAAGCAACGTCAAGCAGAGATGCCATGCGGCTCCTCCAGATCAGCTCGAGCGATGTCGCGGAACCGCTCCGCGGACGCCTAGCACAGATGCGGTGAACGGGAATTCAGTTTCATGGGCACCCGGCGCAGGCTTGGCCTTCAGGGGCTAAAGCCCCCATTCTTTGTCACGTGAACGTGGGGACTGGAAGTCCCCACCTCCTGAAAATCGGCTACGGGAGCCTGAATCTGTGTGGTCGCAACTGCGAGGACGGAGATTGACACGAAATGGGGATGGGCCTATGGTCATTGGCAAGGCAGAGAGAAGAAGCGCGAAAGCCGCAGGTATGGCTAAACTTGGGTCGCGAGAGAACTTATGGAGATGCGCTTGCAGGTTTGGCGCACTGCTTTTGATCTCGTGTGTGGTGGCATCTGCATCGCGCGCACAAGCCGAAGTTGAGACCGTCGCGGCTGCCTCGAATTCTTCAAGTATCGCTCGTCAAGCAACACACGCGCTCCCCTCGTCCGTGCAAGGTCCTCCGACGCAGAGCAAGCCGACCGATTCCCCGGTTCGCGTGGGTCCGTCCATAGCTGAGACAAACCGGAAAGCTCTTGAGGCAGGGGCCGGAAAAGACGCGGCGAAGTTGCTGCTGCGGTCGGTACCCAGCCAAGCGACGATCTATATCGATGGAATGAACGTGGGAGATACGCCGCTCCTGCTGATTATTCGTCCGGGAAAGCACAAGGTTGAGATGCACGGGCAGAGCGAGGAATTCGGCGAGCGGCTGATCGACCTTTCGCCGAATGAAACGGAAGAGGTCGCGCTGACACTGACACTTCGCTATCCAGCGAGCATCTCGGTGAATCCAGCGGCGAGCCCATCTTCGGCGACAAATTTTGTGACGGTGACTGGGGCGCCGCTCGTTCCAACGTCACAGTCTGTGGAAGAAAACACAACTCAGGACCCAGCGGTCTTGCGGGATTCGGTGTTGGCGGAAACGAACCGAAAAGCGCTCGAGCAAGGAGCTGGAAAAGACGCGGCAAAGCTGATGCTGAAGTCTGCGCCCGCCGACGCAATGATCTATATCGATGGAATGTTTGTCGGCCGCGCGCCGCAACTGGTAACCCTTTCGCCGGGAAAGCATAAGGTGGAGATGCGCGGCCAGCGTGGGGAATTCGGCGAGCGTCTCGTTGGTTTACTGCCAAACGAGACGCAACAGCTCACGCTCACACTGACAATCCGCTATCCAGCCAAAATCTCGGTGCGGTGACCGGGGCGTGGACATGATTCGCGGCGAGGGAGCACACGATGTCTGAGCCAGAATCTGAGATCGATCGACTGAGAGCAGCGGCGATGGGTTCAGGATCGCCGGAGTCCGGCTCGAACGGGTTGAAAGTCGCGGTGGTCGTCGTCATTTTGCTTTGCGGGGCCGCGTCGCTTGGATTTTTTGGCTCCAGATATTTCGGAGGAGGTGGCGCGCAGCCCGTTAGCGTGGATAGTCAAAACCTCGCACAGATCCAGCAACAATTAAACGGCCTCGACAAGCGGCTCTCGGAGCTGGAAAAGCGCCGGAAAGCCGAGCCGGCCAAGAGTTCGACGGATGTGAAAGAACCGGAAGCGGCCGCCTCGAGCCAAGCAGCGATCCCGCGCGCTCCGCGGAATCAGATCAAAGTCTCGCCTCCTTCGGCGTTACAGGCGCAGCCCGGGACGGCTCAACCATCGAGCGCGGACCCGGCTTCGGCGGAGGCGCTCGCAAAACTTCAGCAAGGAATGGGAGCGCTGCAAGCGGAATCCAGCTCCAATCGCGAAGCGTGGCAAGCGACCACGAACCGGCTCGCGGAAGTCGCTGGCGAACTCGGCGCACAGCACGGACAGATCCTCCAAAATCAGGATGAGTTGCACCGGTTTCTGGCGCGAGGAGAGCGCACCACTCTTACTTTTGAGCTGCGCCGCAGCTCAACGCCCGAACCGGTGGGGCCTCTCCAGCTTTCGCTGCAAAGCGCGAATCAGAAGAGCCGCCGCTACACCTTGTGTGTATACGTTCAGAACTCATGCGTGCAGATGAAAGACCGGGTCCTTTTTGAAGTGGTTCAGGTAATGGTTTCTCCTGGTTCGCCGCCGCTCGAATTGATCGCGACAAAAGTTGGGAAGGATGAAATCGTTGGGTATCTCGAAGTGCCCAGCGGGAACTCGGGGCACTAGGGCGTTTGGATCGTGGTGTGGGAGAAGGACTGAGTCCGGTCGGTGGAAGGCCCGCCACGGCGCGTAAACTCCAGGCGGAAAGCAGAAAGCGGTAGGCCCGCCATGTCTACCCGCAGCCAAGCTACGGCGGGCAGGCCTACGCCACGTACAGCGAACGTTAGTCGCGCTCGGGTGAGGGTTCTCTCGGCGCGCGGCGGGCGGAGGCGAGCTCCGCCCCTACATTCGGGGTGTGGGCAGAGTGATGGCTTTTGCGGCGTTCGTTCCACCAGCCGATGATGGCGGGTAAGAGCGACAGAAAGACGACGACAGCGATGACGTAGTGGATGCGCTTGTCGATATTGGGAACCAGGCTGCCGAGGAAATAGCCGCCGAATTCCATTGTGCCCACCCAGAGTAGCCCACCGATCACGTCATAGCCAAAATAGCGCGTGTAGGGCATGCCCGCGGCACCCGCGACTGGCGGGCAGAACGTGCGAATGATGGGGACGTAGCGTGCGAGGATGACCGTTTTGCCGCCGTATTTTTCATAGAAGGCGTGCGCGCGATCGAGATGGCGGCGCTTGAAAATGAGAGAGTTTTCGCGCTTGAAAAGCGCCGGCCCCGCGCTGCGGCCGATCCAGTAACCCACCTGATCACCAGCAATGGCGCAGAGCGCACTGAGGGCGAAAAGCGTCTTCAGGTCGAGCAAATGCGCGGCGGCGAAGATACCTGCAGTGACCAGCAGCGAATCTCCGGGGAGGAAAAAGCCGACGAAGAAGCCCGTTTCGATGAAGACGATGGTGCAGACGCCGAGAATCCCGCCCCAGCGGATTAGTCCCTGGACGTCGTAAAGGGTGTGCAGGAGGTGCTTGATGGAATCGAGCATGCCAGCGCAGGTTCGGCAATCGCGGAGGGCCGCAGGCTGGCGAACATCTGCTGGCTAACAAGGTAGCAGAAAATGCCGAGTTCGCCGAAGCTCTCGTGCCACGAAAGTACGACGGTAG
>DASTCZ010000213.1:0-11943 GCA_035710585.1 Candidatus Acidiferrales bacterium
GCGAGCGGCACGAACACATTTTCGTGCGAATTGCGTGGGGGCGGAAGCTTTTGCGTTAATGCTGCACGCGCGCGATTCGGCCACATTGGCCCGGAGGCCGCGAATCCCGGCGCGCTTTGCTAGAATCGAATTCTGCGTAGCTTGGAACCTACAGGAATGGCAAAAACCTCTAAGACGCCGGACGTGCTGCTCGCTGACTCGGGCGCGGACAACGCCGCGGTGCTCGATGCGTTCCGGCGATGGGGATATTTCGAGGCAACGCTGGATCCGCTGGGATTTTTCAAGCCGCTCGAACATCCCGAGCTCCGCCTCGAAGGCGATGAAGCGGAACGGGCACGGCGAATTTATTGCGGCACGATCGGCGTGGAGTTCATGCACATGCCGGACGCCGCGAACCGCAGTTGGGTGGCGGAGCGGATGGAAGCGGCGGCGAGCGAGCCGGATCGTGCGCGGATTCTCGAACGATTGGTGCAGGCGGACATTTTTGAGCAGGTGCTGCAGACGCGGTACCTGGGAACGAAGAGATTTTCGCTCGAAGGGCTGACGGCGCTGATTCCGCTGCTCGACGAAATTTTGGCCGCGTCGATGGATGCGGGTGCGCGCGAAACCGTGATCGGGATGAGCCATCGCGGCCGGTTGAATGTGATGACGCACATCGCTGGAAAACACGCGCGGGATATTGTCGCGGGATTTGAAGATGTGGACCCGCGCAGCGTGCTGGGTTCGGGAGACGTAAAATATCACGTCGGTGCGACGGGTACGTACTCGGCGCCGGACGGACGATCGATTGAGATCCATCTGGTGTCGAACCCGAGTCATTTGGAGGCGGTCGATCCGATAGTTGCGGGGCGCGCGCGCGCGAAGCAAACACGTCTCGGCGAAAAAAGCTACACGAGCATTGTGCCGATTGTGATTCATGGAGACGGCGCGTTTGCGGGGCAGGGCGTGCTCTCGGAAGTGCTGAATCTTTCGAAGGTCGAAGGGTTCGATATCGGTGGGACGGTACACATCATCGCAAATAATCTCATCGGGTTTACGACGCCGCCTGCGGAGCTGCAATCGACGCGGTTTGCCGCCGACGCGGCGAAGCGGTTGCCAATTCCGATCTTTCACGTGAATGGGGAGGACCCGGACGCGGTGGTAAGGGTGGGGCGGCTGGCGCTGGAGTACCGCAATCAATTCGGAAGCGACGTGGTGGTTGACGTGATCGGGTATCGGCGCCACGGGCACAGTGAAGTAGATGACCCGACGATCACGCAGCCGCTGCTCTATAAAAAGATCAAGTCGCATCCGCAGTTGTGGCAAATCTATGCGCAACAAGTGGGTGCTGACGCGTCGCCTATCGTCGAAAGGGTCCGCGGAGAGTATGAGCAGGCGCAGAAGAGCGCGTCGGAGCTGAAGGCGATTCCGAAGTTGAGGAAACTGCCGGAGTATTGGTCGGCTTACAAGCGAGGCCGCTATAGCCGGGAATACGAAGTGGACACGGGAGTGCCCGGCGAAATTCTTCACGAAGTATCGCAAAAACTTGTGAGCGCTCCGGCCGGATTTCATGTGCACCCGAAAATCAAGAAGCTGCTGGAGCAGCGTGGAGAAATGGGCGATGGAAAACGGCCCGTGGATTTTGGTTATGGGGAAGCGCTCGCGTTTGGCTCACTACTTCGCGACGGGACGCCGATTCGATTGTCGGGGCAGGATTCGAAGCGCGGGACGTTTAATCAGCGGCACGCGGCGTTGGTTGACGTTGAAAATGAAGCCGAATATGTGCCGCTGGAGCACGTCGCAGACGGCGAGCCCTTCTGCCAAATACTAAATTCCACGCTTAGTGAAGCCGGAGTGCTCGGATTTGAGTACGGATTCAGCCGGGATTATCCGGAAGCGCTGGTGATGTGGGAAGCGCAGTTCGGCGATTTCGTGAACGGCGCGCAAGTCATCGTCGATCAGTTCATCAGCGCGGCGGAGGACAAGTGGGACTTGCCAGCCGGAGTGGTGCTACTGCTGCCGCACGGATATGAAGGTCAGGGCCCGGAGCATTCGAGCGCGCGGCTGGAGCGATTTTTGCAGCTTTGCGCAGAGGACAATATTCAGGTGTGCCAGCCTTCGACGGCGGCGCAATATTTTCATCTGTTGCGAAGGCAAGCGCTGCGGAAATGGCGGAAACCTCTCGTGGTGATGACTCCGAAGAGCATGCTCAGGAATCCGGACGCGAGTTCACCGTTTGCGGATTTGTCGAAGCCGCGATTCGAGCCCGTGGTTCCGGATACGGAAGTGAAGGCGGGGAGCCGAGTGCTGATCTGCTCAGGAAAAATCGGACACGAACTGCGCGCCGAGCGGCGACGAAGGAAAGACAGCTCGACGGCGATACTCTTTCTCGACCAGGTTTATCCTCTCCCGGAGCAAGAGCTCGTCTCGGAACTTTCGAAGCATTCCGGTGAGATCGTTTGGGTACAGGAAGAGCCTGCGAACATGGGGGCGCTGTTCTACGTGATACCGCGGCTGCGGCGGATCGTGGGAAGCGAGCGTCCGGTGCGCTCCGTGAAGCGTTCGGCGAGCGCGAGCCCAGCGACCGGCTCCCCGAAGGCGCACGAACTCGAGCAAAAGACGCTGCTGACGCTGGCGTTCACGACCGCTCAGGCGTAAGAATCCGGCTTGTAAGTCGAAATTTGCAGCGGCGGCTTAATTTCGCCCTCATCTTTTTGTGCTAGGCTCTCTCGCCTTACGTTCGTCTTGAGTTCGTTCGGAGGAAAATTTTCAGTGCGGATCAGTTCAGGTCTCTGCGCAGGTGTGGTTGCGGGCTTTCTCACTCTCTCTGCTGCGGCCGGACCGCGCAGAGCGCAGCAGCAGCCCGAAACCCCGAAGCGGCTGCCGAGCAGCCAAATGATCACGCCAACCGCGGCGCCGGGATCGCGGCTCGAGATTTTGAAGCCGGGGACTCCGGCGCACCCAGATCGCATCGCAGGCGACGCGATGACTACGGCGCTCAGTCCGGACGGATCGACTCTGCTCGTGCTAACGAGCGGCTACAACCAATGGTACGGCGCCGACGGAAAGGTCGATCGCGGCGCATCGACCGAATGGATTTTCGTGTTTGACGTCACCGGAAGTTCGCCGCGCCAATCGCAAGCGATACCCGTTCCAAATGCGTTCGGCGGCATCGTGTGGTCGCCAAGCGGAAACGAGTTCTACGTCGCCGGCGGCATGGATGATTCGGTCCATACGTTCGGCCTGAAGAACGGGCGATGGACGGAGACCGACACTCCGATCGTGCTCGGGCACAAAACAGGACTCGGAATCAACGTGAAACCGTTGGCGGCCGGAATCGCGGTGACTGCTGATGGCTCGCGGCTTGTGGTCGCGAATTTCGAGAACGACTCGGTTTCTTTAGTAGATCGCGATTCGAGGGCGGTGAGCGCGGAACTCGATCTTCGCCCCGGGAAGACCGACCCGGCGCAGCGCGGAAAACCCGGAGGAGAGTTTCCGTACTGGGTTTGCGTGCGCGGGAATTCGCGCGCTTATGTTTCGAGCGTGCGAGACCGAGAGATCGTCGTGATCGATCTCGGGCCGAAGCCCGCGATCGCGGCGCGCATTGCGGTGCGAGGCGAAGCGAATAAGATGACGCTGAATCGCGCGCAGACGCGGCTTTATGTCGCGGAAGACAACAGCGACACGCTAGGCGTGATCGACACAGCACGGAACGAGCTTCTGGCGGAGGTCGATGTTACCGCGCCCGCGGAAATCGCCTCTCAACTGGGCGGCTTCAGCGGCAGCAGCCCGAACGATGTTGCGCTTTCTCCCGATGAGCGCACGGCTTATGTGACCTTGGGCGGCGCGAACGCCGTCGCTGTGGTGCACATTGGAGCGGAGGGGCGGCCTGCAGAAGTGGCGGGCCTGATTCCCACGGGCTGGTATCCCACGGATGTCGCTACGAATCGAAGCGGTTCGGCAATTTACGTCACGAGCGGCAAAACACTTCCAGCCGGTCCCAATCCAGGGGGTTGCCGGAACTCGACTTCGAGCGATCGCGACGCGCTCGATCACTGCCACGCACAGAATCAGTACATTTTGCAGATGATTCGCGGCGGGCTGCTCACTATCCCGATACCCAGCGCGACAGACCTGAAGGCGCTCACGGCTCGAGTTGCCGAGAACAATCGCTGGGGTGAAATCAGCGCGAGTAATGCGGCCGCGGAGCTCATGAGAGATCTTCGGGGGAAAATTCACCACGCGATCTACATCATTAAGGAGAACCGCTCGTACGACGAAGTGTTCGGCGATCTCGAAAAAGGCAATGGAGATCCATCGCTGACGATTCTTCCCGACAAACTTTCTCCGAATCATCATGCGTTGGCGCGGCAATTCGTGACGCTCGACAACATCATGGCGAGCGGCGAAGTGAGCGGCGACGGCTGGAACTGGAGCACGACTGCTCGCGCGACGGATGCGCTGGAAAAAACGATTCGCGTGAATTATGCGACGCGCGGCCTGAGCTACGACTTCGAAGGCGCAAACCGCTGGATCAACGTGGGAGTGGATTCACCGGAGGCGCGGCGACAGTCCGATCCGAAACTTCCGGATGATCCGGACCTTTTGCCCGGCACTGCCAACTACATCGCGCCCGACGGACCGCGCGGGGAACGCGGAAAAGGCTATTTGTGGGATGCCGCGTTGCGAGCTGGGCTGACGCTGCGAAATTACGGCTGGTTTGTGGACACGACGCGAGCGGATTCGCGCCCGGGAACGCCGGGCTATATCAAGCTCGTGCGCAATCCGTACGAGCAGCACGTGGAAGTCGCCTTCCCAGCGAATCCAGAGTTGGTAGGAAAAACGGATACGTACTACGCAGGCTTCAGCCTTAAGCTGCCCGACTTCTGGCGCTTCAAGGAATGGGAACGCGAGTTCGACGCGTACGTTACCGCAAACAATTTGCCTTCGCTCGAGACGATACGGCTGCCGAACGACCACTTCGGCGATTTTGGCAACGGCACCGACGGAGTGAATACCGTCGAGACGCAAATGGCTGACAACGATTACGCGCTTGGGCTGATCGTTGAAAAGGTGTCGCACAGCCCCTATGCAAAAGACACGGTGATTTTTGTGATCGAAGATGACGCGCAGAACGGCCCGGATCACGTTGATGCGCATCGCACGGTCGCATTCGTGATGGGCGCGTATGTAAAGCAAGGCGCCCTCGTTTCCAGTCCGTACAGCACCGTCAATATGATCCGAACGATCGAGGAAGTTCTGGGAATGGGACGAATGGGCCTGAACGACGCTGCAGCGGCTCCGATGGCCGACTGCTTCACCTCGGAATACAAAGCATGGGACTACACCGCGCGCGTTCCGATGATGCTTCGAGCCACCCAGCTGCCGCTCCCTCCTGTTCAGCCGGGTGCGAGCGACGCAGCGTCAGCATTACCGGTTCGGCCGCGTCACACGGCAGCGTGGTGGGCGGCGCATTCACGCGGGCAGGATTTCAGCGTGGAAGACGATCTGGATACGAATCGATTCAATCGCGCCTTGTGGCTCGGGCTGGCGCCGGAGGGCGTTCCCTTCCCGTCTCATGCGGTAACCGGCAAAGACTTGCGGCAGAATCGAGAGGCGCTGCTGGCGAAGTTTGGCTTCTGACCCGCGACGCTGCGCGTGGCTGGACATTTCCGCGACGCACGGATAATTTACGTTTCATTCATAGATGCCGGCACAAGTAATCAAGCGCCGCTCCCGCGGCTTCATTTGCATCAACGCTCACCCGGAAGGGTGCCGCTTAAATGTAGCGCAGCAAATCGCAACGATTAAAGCGGCGAAACCAGAGCGGTCGGCGGGGATGCGGAGTGCCCTCGTGATCGGTGCGAGCACGGGCTACGGGCTGGCCTCGCGCATCGCGGCGGCCTGGGGTTTTGGAGCAGGCACAATTGGAGTTTTTTTTGAGCGGCCGCCGGAAGGAAGTAAGACGGCAACGGCCGGCTATTACAACACGGCGGCGTTTCACGAATTTGCGCAGCGCGACAATCTTCCGGCTGGGAGCATTAACGGCGATGCATTTTCGAATGACTGCAAGCGGCAGACGATCGAACTGATTCGGCGCGACTTCGGGCAAATCGATTTGGTCATTTACAGCCTTGCTTCACCGCGGCGGACTCACCCTGATACAGGAGAAGTTTTCAATTCCGCGCTAAAGCCGGTGGGCGCTCCATTTACGAGCCGGACGATCGAACTGGACGCTGAAAAAGTGGTGCCGGTAACGCTCGAGCCGGCTAGCGAGCGCGAAATCGCGGACACGGTCGCCGTGATGGGCGGCGACGATTGGAACCGCTGGATTGAAGCGCTACTCGAGGCTGATTTGTTGGCTGAAGGCGCGCGAACGGTCGCGTATTCCTACATCGGACCTGCCATCACGTGGCCGATCTATAAGGACGGAACGATCGGCCAGGCGAAGCACGATCTCGACGTGACCGCGTATCGACTGAATTCGCGGCTCTCCTCGACGATCAGCGGCCGCGCGTGCATTTCGGTGAACAAGGCAGTGGTGACGCAAGCCTCGGCAGCGATACCCGTCGTGCCTTTGTACCTAAGTCTGCTGCCGCTGGCGCTGCGGGCGCGGAAGCTTGACGAAGGTCCGATCGAGCAGATGGGCCGGCTCTTCTTTGACCACTTGATTGCTGGCGCGGCGGAGGATGTTGACGACGCCGGGCGAATTCGCCTGGACGACCGAGAACTGCGCGCCGACGTTCAAGCGGATGTTTCGATGCTTTGGCCGAATGTGACTACGGAGAATCTGCGTGCGATTACAGCGTTTGGAGATTTTCAGCGCGATTTCCGACGGCTATTCGGGTTTGAGGTTGACGGAGTGGATTACGACGCGCCGCTAGAGACGGACGTCAAGTGTTAGGCGAAGTCGAAATCCACCCGTCGTCGATGTGCGTCAATTAATCGCCGCCAGCAAATGCAAATTCGGGTGCGGCCTGGGCGCCCCGAGTTCCATTGCGCCGCAATCCGAGAGCCGGTGCCAGCCGTTCTGCAAGCTGCTGCCGTGCGCGCCACAGACGCGCCTTGAGCGTGTTTTCAGAAACGCCGAGTTTGCGCGCAGCTTCGGAAGTCGATAAGCCCTGGCCTTCCCGCAGAAGGAATGCGGAGCGCAGCAGCGGCGAAAGTTCACCGAGATTTTCTTCGAGCAAATCCCGAAGCTCATGCCCCACAGCCACGTCTTCCGGGCTGGGACCTTCGGCGGCAAAGCGTTCCTCCGGAGGCAGGCTGTTGTGCTCCTCGTCCGTCCAATTCTCCAGCGACACAGCCGGCCGCGAACGTCGGCTGCGCAGCCGCATCAGCGCCGCATTAATCACGATGCGCGTGAGCCAGGTGGAGAATTGCGAGCGGCCCTCAAATCGCGGAAGGTTGCGGTAAGCCGAAAGCAAGCCTTCCTGAAGAGCGTCTTCGGCGTCTTCGGCATTTCCCAACACGCGGAGCGCCGTCTGATACAGTGCGCGGTTGTGACGTGCAAAAAGTGCATCCAAGGCTGTCATGTCTCCGCGTATGGCGCGACGGACAAGCCGGCCTTCATCCAGGTTCGAAAGAGCTGCAGCTATCGCGGACATTAGTCCCCCCAAAGAATTCGCGTTCAGCGTGTAAAGATCGTCGCGTCCACGTTCATCCCCGGCCGGAGGATCGCCTTGTCGGCCGGAATCGGATCGAGCACGATTTTCACGGGTATGCGTTGCACTACCTTCACAAAGTTGCCGGTTGCGTTTTCCGGCGGCAGCAAGCTCAGCTTCGAACCCGTCGCCCCCGCGATGGAATCCACATGTCCGGAAAAGCTCTGCCCGTACATGTCCACGTGTACTTCCGCTCGCTGTCCTTGCCGGACTTTGGCGAGCTGGGTCTCCTTGAAATTCGCGGTGACCCAGATTTCGTTGAGCGGCACGACGACCATCAAACTTTCGCCGGGTTGCAGAACCTGCCCGACTTGCACGGTCTTGTTGGTGACGACTCCGTCCACTGGAGCGACGACCGTCGTGTAGCTGAGCTGCAGGAGCGCGGCGTCGAGATCCGCCTGCGCCTTTTGCACTGTCGCGGAAGCCGCTTTCGCATCCGCCTGGCGGACGCTTACTTGTTTCTGGTTTGCCTGCGCTTGCCGAACTCCCGCTTGCGCTTGCGAGACCTTTGCGTCCGCGGATTCGAGCTGGGCCTTGGCCATCGCAGCGTTTTGTTCGGCCTGCGCCAGCTGTTGAGTTGCGGCGTCAACATCTCCCTTTGCCGCCTTATCGGCGGCGACGAAAGCGTCGAATTGCTGCTGGGAGATTTCGGCCTTTTCGACCAGCGGCCGCATCCTTTCCAGATCGCTGTGCGCCTTCGTATAGTTCGCCTGCTGCTTGTCCAATTCCGCGCGCGCATAACTTAAATCCGCCGTCGAGGCTTTTTGGTACGCCGCTTGTGCGCGCGTCTGGTCTGCACGAGTGCTGCTGAGGTTGGCGGAGGCGCTGGACTCGCCGCTCTGTGTGGTCTCGGAAGTGAGCGGCACGTTTACGTTCGCGCCTGCTTCCTGGGCTTGCGCGAGAGCAAGCGCCGCCTTCATCTGATCGACCCTGGCCTGGTAGTCACGCGAATCGATCTTCACAAGCACCTGCCCGGCTCTTACTGCCTGGTTGTCGTCCACCAGTACGGACACCACGTTTCCCGAGACCTTCGAAGACACTTGGTCGAGGTGGCCGTCCACTTGAGCGTCGTCGGTCGATTCGCGCCAGTGGTAGTGCAGGAATAGGAGGACGCTGAGAGCGGCCAGGACCAGCGCACCACCGAAAATCCATCGCCGCGCGCCTTGCCTTTGCCACACGGGCGACCGCTTCTCTTCGCGGTCGGGAAGCTCGACGTGGCCACGCTGCTCGGCTTTCGCCGCGCCTTCGTTCGTCTCGGCCGGAGCTTCTTTTTCAGGCTCCGCCGTCACGGTCCGGCTTCGTGGATCGTCGCGCAAATCAATCTCCGTTTCCCGAATTCTCGAAGCCATTACTCGTCCTCACTTCGCATACATCGTTTCCATCTGGCCCGTGGCACGCGCGAGCTGCGCCCGTTGCTGGTTGTATTGATAGAGCGCCTCGATCTGGTTGTCGTTGGCGCGCGCCAGGGCGTCCTGCGCCTGTACGACCTCGATGTTGTCCGCGACGCCGGCGGCGAACCGGTCGCGAGCCTGCGTCAAAACTTCTTGCGCCAGTTTCAATCCTTGATTCGCGACTTCGACTTGCGAGCGCGCCGATTCGAGTTGCGCGAATGCGCTTTTCACCTCAAGCGCGACTTCGTCACGCGTGTCGCGTTGCAGTTGCTGAATGCGCTGGACTTCCAGATCGGCTTTCACGGTCTCCGCGTGGATCCGTCCACCCGTGAAGATGGGGACGTTTACCGCCGCCTGATATTGATAGGCAGGGATGCCGTTATTTGGACGGGTGCCTTCGTAATCCCAAAAGCCATTGGCAGCGAGCGTCGGAAGATGCTCGTCGTAGGCGGCGCGCTTGCGAAGTTCCGCAGCGTGCAAATTGGATTGCAGCTGCTTGAGCTCCGGCCGCTCTTGATACGCGCGCGCAAGGCTGTCTTCGACCGTGATCTGCGGCGTTTCAAAGAAGTTCATCTCGTCGGCCAGTTCGACGGATTGCTGCGGGTCCAAGCTCAAGATGCGGATGAGGCCAAACACCGCTACGTCGCGCGACGTCTGCGAAGCGAGTAACCGCTGCTTTTCGTTTTGCAATTCCACTTGCGCGCGAAGCGTGTCGATGCCGGTTCCGGCTCCGCTCTTTTGGCGGTCGTTGGCTTGATCGAAGAGCGCTTGAGCGAGATCGACCCGCGATTGCGAGGCGGTCACGTCTGCGCCGGCCCGCAAAGCGAGGAGGTATTGCGACGCCACTGCGAGCGCTACCTCTTCGCGACTGGCCTGCTCCTGGTGTTTGGCGGCCGTGGTGTCTTCGCGCGAGGCTTGGTACGTGCGCCAATTCGAGACGTTGATGACGGGAACGCTGATTTGCGGACCGGCCGCAAACACCTCGAATGGTCCGATGTGCTGGGGCAGTCCGGGAAAAGGCTGGCCGAAGAGCGCCTCGAGATTTTCGCGCTGCCGCGTCTCCGCTACCGCCAAATCCGCCTGCGGCATCAGAGCCGCCCGCGCCAAAATTTGATCCTGCGACACGGATTTCGATTGGAGCGCAGCAATCACTGTCTGCGGGTTCTGCTTAAGGGCGAGAGAAACCGCGTCGTGCATCGTGAGCCGGAGCGGAACGTTTGCCTGCGCATGCACAGCCCAGCCGCTCACAAAAAGGCCAATAATCGCAGCGACCAGCTTCGTTTTTGAGCCGCTTCCCCAGCATCCCGAAGTGGTGACTCCGCCGGTAACGTCCGAGATGATGGCTCGCGTCAGACACCCATGCCCGGAAATCGTCGTCCCCGATGCATGAAGTTTTTTGAGTAACGCCTTCCCGTCGGAATCGACGAAGCTCACGCTTCTGAGCTCAACGCACACCTGCTCAAAATGGCCGTGCTCGGTCTCCCACGTG
This sequence comes from Candidatus Acidiferrales bacterium, assembly GCA_035710585.1. Classification (GTDB taxonomy): domain Bacteria; phylum Acidobacteriota; class Terriglobia; order Acidiferrales; family UBA7541; genus DASTCZ01. The sequence continues at coordinate 10,524 of DASTCZ010000213.1, forward strand.
CGCTCCAGCTCCGCCACCCACGGGCCCGAAAGCCGGCCCTCGAGCTCCAATGTGGAGCGAGTGCCTTCGTGTTTGATTGTAATCTTGAGCATGGTTCGGCTAAGGTCTAGGCGGGATTACCGCATTCCTGAAGCCAAGTCGCATGAAGATTACGTTAAAACATAAACTCAACATTTACAGTAATTTACACCTAATACCACAGCCTCTGAGATATGTCGGACAGCACCTTATCTGCCGAAATGTCGGCACATGCCGATATTTCGGCATAGGCGGCGCAAGAGGCGGGAGAGGCTTTATTAGCTAAGGAATGCGACTTACGAGGGAGGTCTTCCTATGACGGGCGATCGATTCCGAGCTTTCTCATCCGGGATTGCAAGGTTGTCCTCTTCATACCCAGCCGGACCGCGGCCCCCGCCGGACCGGACAGAATCCAGCGCGTCTCGCGCAATGTCCTGAGAATGTGGTCGCGCTCGGCCTCTTCCATCGTTTGGGTGTTTGGCGGCGCGGGCTCCGGCACATCGCGCAATTCCGCCAGCGGCACCTTTAATACTCCGCCGCGCGAAAGGATCACTGCTCGCTCGATGAGATTTTCGAGCTCGCGAATATTTCCCGGCCACCGGTAATTCACGAGAGCATCCATAGTCCTCGACGGAATTGTTTCGATCTGCTTGTTCATTCTGCGGGAATAATGCTGAGCGAAGTAGCGGACGAGGAGCGGAATGTCTTCCTTCCGTTCGCGAAGAGCGGGCATTTGAAGCGGGAAGACGTTGAGGCGGTAATAAAGGTCATTTCGGAATAACTTTTCGGCGACCATGTCAGACAGATCGCGGTTCGTCGCGGCGACAAGGCGGATGTCCACATGAATCGTTCGCGTCCCTCCCAGACGTTCGAATTCCTGCTCCTGTAACACGCGGAGAAGTTTCGGCTGCAGCTCGAGCGGAATATCGCCGACCTCGTCGAGAAAGAGCGTGCCGCCGGCGGCGAGTTCAAACCGGCCGATCTTCTGCGCGATGGCGCCAGTAAACGCGCCTCTTTCGTGCCCGAAAAGTTCAGACTCCAGAAGCCCCAATGGAATCGCCGCGCAGTTGACCTTTACGAATGTACGTTCGCGCCTGCCGCTAAGATTGTGGATCGCGCGGGCGATCAATTCCTTGCCCGTGCCGGTTTCTCCCTGGATCAGCACCGTCGATTCGGTGGGCGCGACGGTCTCCACTTGCTTAAGGAGAGCCATCAGCGGCGCGCTTTCTCCTACGATCTCCTCGAAGTTCATCTCGGTGCGGATTTCGTCTTCGAGGTAAAGTTTTTCTTCGGCGAGCCGATTCTTGAGTTCGGCGATCTCGCGGAACGCAAGCGCGTTTTCGACTGCGATGGCGACTTGCCCGGCAACCTGGTTGAGCAGATCGAGATCTTGTTCGCTGAA
>DASTCZ010000214.1:0-14005 GCA_035710585.1 Candidatus Acidiferrales bacterium
GCGAGGCAGCGCAGCTTCGGAACTGGTGGTGCTGAACGCAATCGTTGCAGGCTCGGCCACCGCGCGCACGAAAGCGCGAATGGGCACGCGCGCGATCAACGCGGTCGGCAGCAAAACTCCGAGCACAAACACAACGAGCGCAACGTAGAAAGTGGCGACGAGCTGGCCGAGGTTGTAGAGAACTCCGAATCCGGTGTTGGCGATGGTGTAGGCAATCGCGCCGGCAATGCCGAACGGAGCGAAGAGCATGACGATGTTCGTGAACTTGAACATCACTTCGGCCAGGCTCTCGGTAAACGAGAGCATCGGCTTGCGCTTTTCACCATGCACCATCGCAAGTGCAATTCCGAAGATCATGCTGAAGACGACGACCTGGAGCACCTGATTTTCCGCGACGGATTTGGCGATATTTTCCGGAAAGATGTGCAGGATGATATCTGCGGCGGTGGGCCGAGTAGCTGCGATCGGCGCCGAGCCTGCTGCGGCGGGCGGAAGCGCGACGCCAACGCCGCACTTACTCCAATTAATCGCCGTGAGCCCGATGAAAAGTGCGAGCGTGGTGACAACTTCGAAATAAACAATCGCCTTCACGCCCATGCGGCCGACTTTTTTCAAGTCGGCGTGGCCCGCAATGCCGCTAACGAGCGTCGCAAATAGCAGCGGCGCGATGATGACGCGTATGAGTTGGAGAAAAATCTGGCTCAGGATGCGGAGGTGAGTCGCGAACGCTGGAAAGTCGTAGCCCAGCTCCGCGCCCAGCAGCATGCTGACCAAAATCCACGGGGTGAGCGAACCGCGCGTCCACGCGTAGCCAAGCAACAGCGCCAGGCCAATCCAGCGAAACGCTTCGCAGAATTGCGTAGGAACCGCGGCGCCGTGGCTCGCGGCAACGGACAACACGGCGGCGACGAAGTAGACGGCGAGACCCGAGAGGAGGAGTTTCGTCTTCACGCCCGAGGCGGGATCATCTCACACAATCGGCAAAATCAGGGCTTGATGATCTTCAGCCGATACTCGCCGACGAGCGTGGACGGCGAAGTCTGCAAATTTACGCGGATTACGTATTCGCCCGGCGGCAGCGTCTGCGAGGGGATGCTCGCGGCCAACGCACCGTAAGAATTACGCGCCAAGTGATCGATCGTTTCGACGGTGTTTCCCTTCTCGCCTGCAATTGTGACTCGGTACTCGGCTGATTTTCCGGCTGGAAGTTCGAACCAAAGGATGACTTGCTGCGCGGATGCGGGCACCTTCGTTTCCATTGCGGCGCCGCTGATTTCACGAGTGGATTGGAGCATCACGAGCGGGACATTCGCTTCGGCGGCATTCACTTTTCCGGCTTCTGCGGCGAGACTTGCGTTTGCTTCACTTTGCGCACGCACGCCGGCGGAGGTCTGCGCGATCTGGCGGCGCAGGCCGGGAATTTCGGCGAACGAGAGCCAAGCCGTGACGGCGGCCAAAACCAGGGTGAGGGCGACGGCCGCAACGAATGCGGGAATCAGCCAGCCGCCTGGGCGCGCTTCGGCACCGAGAAGGTCCCCCCTAAGCGCACCATGCTCGGCTGCATCTCGAATACCGGCGATGAACCGCTCGGTATCCTGGAGGCGCGCGAAACATTCATCACAGGCGAAGAAATGCTCTTCGAACTCCAGCCGCTCTTCGGGCGAGAGCTGGTTTCGAGCGTAGCGTTCGACGATTTCTTCGTCTTCAATTCTGGAATGCATCATAGAGAAGTGATTCTTTCCCTTCTGGTTGTATCAATTTTCTTTGCACCCTGTGCACGAGTCATGCGCGCATAAAACTCCCGGAAGCGCTTCAGCGCGCGCGATTTCACGAGGCGCACGCGCTCGGGGGCGATCCCGGTGCGGCGGGCGATTTCGGGCGTGGGCAGCTCTTCATAGAAATGCATCCGCAAAAGAGCTTTCTCGCGGGGGCGTAGGCGCTCGATGGTTTGTGCGATGGCGGCTTTAGTTTCGGTATCGAGAAAATCTTTTTCGTGCGAAGGCACGGCGGTGTCGGCGGCTTCGGGAGGCTCCTGCATGCCGGCGCGCTTGCGGCGCAGGAACAATTCCTTTAGGACGTTGCGGCTTGTGCCGAGGATGAAGGCCGCGAGGGCTTCCGGGGAGCGTACTTGATTCCCGCGAATTGATTGGAGTACTCGGAGAAAAGTTTCTGACCGCACGTCTTCAGCATCTTGCCGCGAACGCGTGTCTCGAAGCGCGATGTAGTACACGCGCGCGGAATAGCGCTCAAACAGAGCGGCTTCCGAATCGGCGTGCCCACCCTGAATTTTTGCTACCAATTCGGCATCGGACGGCGCGGCCACCCCACGCTCCTGGAAGGACCCTCTGAATTATGAGCCAGTGGGCGGATTCTAACCCCGAACGCGGATTTCGCGGCAGGAAGTTAAGAAATCGCATAGTTGCGAAATCTGGCTGATACGTTTCGCGAGGTTTCTCCACTTCATGACTAAAAGGCGCCCTCTCATTTCGCGCCGCCGTGGGGAAACCGATGACGAAAACTTTGTCTGCATTCCTAATTTGTGTGGCAGCGGTACTTTCTGGGTGTTTTGGCGGCGGGCACGGCGGAGGAGGAGGAAACGGAGGCGGGGGAGGAACGCCGCAGACCGGTCTGGGATTTTCGCCCAGCAGCACGACGACGTTCGCGATTACCGGCGGGTCGAGCGGACAGGTGACGCTCATCGTGGATAATCTGGGCAACCTGGCTTCATCGGGTGCGACGACGGTCACGTTCTCGCTGCTCTTCAACAACGGGACGTCAACGGGCGTGACGTTTGTCGCGAATGGCAGCGGCGGAACGGGTTGGGACTGCAGCGCCAGCACGGCAACCAACGTGAGTTGCACGACGAATTCATCGGTCGCGGCCGGAGGGACGGCGGCGACGTTGACCATAGTATTGAACGCGGCAGCGAATGCGGTCAGCTTCGCAACGCAACCTCTGGTTTCGAATGCCGGAAACTCAAACAACGGCCAGCAAACTTACACCTTGAGCATCAATGTCACGCCTCCTCCGAACATAACCGTCACGAAGCGGCACGTGGGCTCTGCTTTCGTGGCGGGAACGCAAGCGCAATACACGATCGCGGTGACGAATGCCGGAGCGGGCCCCGGAAATGGCGTGAAGGTCACGGACATGCTTCCGGCAGGGCTCACATTTGCCTCGTTTACGAGTGGAACGGCGGGCGCAGGGACGGGCGGGGCGTGGTCCTGCACGGCAGCGGGACAAGTGGTGACGTGTACGTTGGCAGCAGCATTGAATTCGGGCGTGGCGGCCACGTCTTTGACGCTGACGGTGACGGTGGCGACTACAGCTCCGTCAAGCATCAGCAATACAGCAAGCGTGACAGCGACTCTTGACACCGGTACGACGGGAAAATCTTCGACGGATACGGTGACAGTGACGCCGCCGGCGCCCGTACTCGCGATCAAGAAACAGCACACGGGAAATTTCACGCAGGCGCAGACGGGCGCGATCTACACATTAACGGTCAGCAATACGGGCAGTGTCGCGACGAGCGGCGCAGTGACCGTTACCGAAGCGCCTCCGGGCTCGTTGACCGTCACAGGTATGGCGGGAGGAACGGGCTCACTGTGGTCGTGCACTGTAGCGACGCTTACGTGCACGCGGAGCGATGCTCTGGCAGCAGGTGCTAGCTATGACGCGATTACGGTGACGGTAAACGTTCAGAACACAGCGCCAGCAAGCATCACGAATCAGGCGAATGTCTCCGGCGGCGGTGCCGCAAATGCGAGCGCCAGCGATCCGACAACCGTCAATCCAAACAATACCATTCCAAACTGTCCGTTACCGACGCTCGGCAAGGAATCGTTGCTCAACGGTATGTTTGCGGGCCAAGCAAACGGTTGGAATGATCTTAGCAACGGACTCCAGGGACCGTTCCAGCTTGCGGGCGCATGGCGCGCTGACGGCGCCGGGAACATCGGTCTTGTCCACGCCACCTTCGGCTCGGTGATGGTCGGCACCGGTTCAGTGCAGAAAGCTCCAATACCGCAGCAATTCTTCGGCTGCTACAACCTGGGCAATGATCTGCGCGGAATGATGATCTGGCAGCCGCCAGCCGGAAACGAAATCATCTTGTCGATCGCGGTGAAAGCCGACGGCAGTGGCGGACGCTTCATGCAGTTCGACGATTTGAATCCGAGTACGAATCCCGGCACGCGCGATGCGGGTTACTTCGAGAAACAGGTGCAAGTTACTTCGACGAACGCTCCGGTTGCGTTTGCTTTCACGGGCTACAACCCGAACGGCGCGGGCGACGACTACCGCAGATCTGCCGGCGTGGGAATCATCAACACGATTGTGTTCGGCAGCGGCACCGCTTCCGCCGGCACTGTGAATGTCGCAGCGACCAACGGCGGAACAGGGACACAAGCAAACATTGACAGCGTGGCGTTTACCGCAGTATTCGGCGTTCCGGACGCGCTCGGCGGCGGGCTTGCAGTGTTCAACTTCCCGAATTTCCCGGGAATCTGCGCCACGGCGCCCTGCCCACTGACCCTTAACTATGCGTATTACATGGGCGCTACGGGCCGCATTTTCTTCCAATCCAACGACGCGCCGGACAACAACGGACATTCGCTGAACAATGGCGAAGCGATTCCGCAGTCTGGCGGCCCATTCAGCAATTCATCGGTTACGAAAGCCGTGTTCCAGATGACCGGCGCGGATTTAAGTTCCACTCACGCGTTTACGGATACGGCCGTCGGATTAATCGTGAACCAGTCTGGAGCCGTGACGTTTGATATGGACGAAATCCGGCAAGCTGGAGTCGAGGCAACGGGAACACACGGAATCCCGAATGGGTCGCTCAGCATCGGTGCGAACGGCATGGGAACCATCACAGTCGGCAACAGCACCGCATTCGGAGGCATTTCAGCTCCCTTCTCGGTGGCGATGTATGCGCCGAATGCGGGATTTATCGTGGAAGGGACGCAAGCTTTAGCGCCAAGCCCGGGGACGGTTCTCGTCGGAGATTTCGGGCCGCAGACCGCACCGGCAGGCGGATTCGTCGATGGTACTTTCGCGGGTACGTACATATTCGGAACTGATCACCCCGCGTCTATAAGCTCGCCGCAGCTCGTGGGCTCGTTGAGCACGCCCGGGGTGCAAACTAGCCCGGCAAGTTTCAGCGGGAAATTGGACGGAAGCACGGGTAACGGTTGCGCAACCAATTGCCTGGTGCCCGGACAGTCGGGAATGGGAACGTACACGATCGACGCGAATGGACGGATGGTCATCACGTTTACCAGCCCAACGACGGATACGGCCATCGGCTGGCTACTCGACTCGAAAAACGTGGTGCTGATCTCGAACGTGAACTCACTTGTGGCCACGATCTTGAAGGCCATTCAATGACTGGACAGTTTTTCATCTGAGCCCGGCCCGGGAGCGAGGCCGCTCGACCGTAGCCACCCTGCGGTCAGCGGCTTTCGCTCGCACGTGGCGCAAGCTTCGCTGACACGTTTTCCCTCTTTCACGGCCTGACTCCGTACCCCACGGCAGCTGAGATTTGTGCTACCGTCCGCGGAATAAGCTCAAACCACAATCGCGGAGGACCCGTGAAGACGAACCGGCGCGACCTATTGAAGTCTGGCGGCTTTGCCCTGCTTGGAAGCGGGCTGCTGAAGCGGATGGACCGCGTGGCGGGAATGCAGGCGAGCCCGGAACCAGATGCTGGCGTCCAAGCGCAGTCGACCGTAAATATTATGTCGCTGACGGAATTCTGCAAAGAGCGCGCCAAGGGACCCAGCCAGAGCAAGCTTCTTGGACCCACTCCCGGTGAAGAAGGCCCGCCGCAGCCTGCAACCTATGACCGACTCCCGCTGGAATGGAACAAGCGGCAAGTGAAAATCTTCAAGGACCGGCTGGCCGAGCGAGGCGTGGAATGTTTTCTTCTCCGGGATCCGCTGAACGTGATTTACATGACCGGTTACTGGCACACGACCACGGAACGTCCGCAGGCGACGTTTATGAACAAAAACGACGCCGACCCTTGGTATCTGTACCCCGCAATCGACCGCAACCTGGTGAAGGGCTGGTGGTATGGCGACGGCGCGATGTATTTCGATTACAAGCACTCCGAGGGCGGATTTCCTGAAGAAGGAAAACTGACGGAGGGAAAGACCGTCGATCTCTTCAAGTTCATGCTGGAAGGAATCAAAAAGCACGGAGTGCAAGGAAAAAAGATCGGTTTCGACGGCGATTTCAGCGTCGGGGAAATGGTGATCGCGAAACAGATCTTTCCGGGCTTCCAGTTCGTGAACATCGGCGACGTCGCGCTGGATATGCGCATCATGAAGACGCCCGAAGAGCTGGCGCTGTGCCGGCGGGCGTACACGTATTTCGACCGGGCGCACGCCTACGCGCGCGACTACATGCTCACGTATGGCCGCGGCACGACAGATTACGAAGTAGGTGCAGCGACGACGCTGTGGATCATGGACACGCTTCTCTCGGAACTCGATCTGGCGAACAACGCCTCGCATCACGGCGTAGGAAGCGACATCGGCGTGCAGGTGCGCGTCGGGCCGATGACCGCTTACCCGCATCCTAACCAGCCGATTTTTCACAAGATCGATCGCGGGTTGGCGTTTCAGATTGAGGGCGATTCGTACATCGGCGGACACGGCGGCGAAAATTATCGCGCTGGAATCATCGCGGATTCAGGCGGCAACTTTGATCCGCACATGGTGAAGCTCTGGGAAGTGAGCAAGCACACCTGCGACATGCAGGTGGAGATGCAGAAGGAGGGCGCGACCTGCTCCAGCATCGCTTACGCGATTCACAAGTACCAGATCGATCAGGGCTGCGCGGACTATATCTATCACCGACCGGCGCACGGAGAAGGCTCAGAGGGACATCAGCCGCCGTACATGGCGTTGGGCGATACGACTGTGCTGAAGCGCGGGATGTGTTTTTCGGAGGAGCCGGGGCTATACGACCCGGAGCACGGTTGCGGTTTTAACTGGAGCGACCACGTGGTGACGGGCCTCAAGTCGGGATACCGGATGTCGCGCGTTCCTTACTCGAAGGATTGGTGCTTTTTGAAGATTTAGCCAGTTGGAATCCGCAATACGAATCAGCCCTGCACTACTGGATTGGGCGTAGTGGCTGGTCAATCTAGCCGCATTCTTTCTTAAGACTTCTTCAGACTTCCGTCAGGACACCTGAACAGCCTTCGGTTAGCGTCGCCATTGAACGGCGATATCCCGCGGTTGCCCGGAGCGCCCACCCAGCCGACGGGCACCTCGGGGTGCTGCCGTCAGGCGCGAAGGAGCTCAGCGATGGATATCCGTCGGAATACTCAAGAACGCGGCCTCGGGGACGCGGAAGATGTTCGATCAAACGGCGCAGCAAGCAGGCGGCGCGTGGCCGCTTGTGCGGGCCTGCTGGTGCTGCTCGCGTGCGGGTTCGCAGCGGCACAGAACCCGTTGGACATACTGAAAAAAGATGCCGCGGCCGAAGAGACCAAGGTGAAGACGGAAGCCCTGACGAAATCGATGGGCTCGATCCTCGATAATCAGCTGCCGCTGACGCTCGATGCGAATTCGACGTATCCGACGGTCGCCACGCTGCCCGGGCGACCGTTTCATCCGCTTGCGCTCACGCTCAACGCGGCGCAACTCGATCAACCACAGCCTCCGGGCGACTACATCATTCAAATCTTTGCGTATTGCACGGAGTATTCCGTACACCGTCCCGGAGCGGGAACGGCTTACGAGCTGGCTCCGATTCAGGGGAAGGCAGCAGGTGCGATCACGAACCTGCTGTGGCGCGGAAATTTGCAGGGCCGGCCGCCGCAACAATTGCAGGCGGTCTCGTGGGCGATCCAATCCGGGCTGCGGTATTCGCAGATGCCTAAGATGTACCAGACTGTGATCGATGGCGTGATTCCGGATTACAAAAACCAGTTGGACGGCGATTTCTTTTCGAACCTGCAAGACTCATACGCGAGCATGTCGAAAGGCACGAAGCTTCCGCCGCTCGATACGCTATTGGCGGGCATGGGGAAATCGGGCCAGCTCGCATTGAGCGCCGAGCGGCAGCGCGCGGCTCTTCAGCGCGCAAATACCACGGATCAAATCCGCGAGCAGGTGCTTTTTCAGGGGCAAGATACGGGCGTGATTATGCCGACGAAGGCGCAAAACGGGCCGTGGACCGTGCGCGTGCCGAACCAGGTGTACATGCGCTACACAATCGTGGGCGGGAACATGGCGGGAAATAACACGATGGAGATTCGCATCGTTCCAGCGGCGACGACGGCTGCTGCGAGCAAGATCGGATACCCGGTCGGAACGGGCGCGCAGGATTTGGTTCCCGTGCCTGTGCTGACTCAGACCGGGTGCATGAGCGGCACGAGCGCGAAGACCGGGCAAGTGTGCGTCGGGTCCGTGATGCAAGCATCCGGGAGCGTAACCGTAAAGCATCCCGACGGTTCGACATCGCAGCTCAACGTGGGAGATACGGTCGGAATGAACGACACGATTCAAACCGGACCAAACAGCCGCGCAAATGTGCTCTTCCAAGACGAGACGACGTTGACAGTGTCCGAAAACTCGAAGCTTCTCGTCGATAACTACGTCTACGATCCGTACAATTCGTCTTCGAATAGAGCGCTGTACTCTTATCTAGAGGGCGCGTTCCAATACGTGAGCGGGCTGATCGGGAAAAAGGCAGATCCAGACGTAAATATCGAAACTCCAGTCGGCACGATTGGAATTCGCGGAACGGAGTTCATATTTCGGACGGACGCAACGAAAGGAATGTCTGAGCTCGATCTGATTGATGGCTCCGTGTCGTTCGGATCGACGGCATCGAGTGCCGGAACCACCTACACGGCTCCGGTAACGGTGGTCTTCGCTGCTGGAAGCGCCAGGACTGCTGCCTTGACGCAGGCGCAGTACAACGCGATCAAGGCGCAAGTCGCGGCGGGCCGGACCCCGGCGCTGACGAATATTCCGTAGGTCAAATCTATACTCACTCGCTTTATACTCTGCAATAGAGTAGAATTGTATGCTTCTGGGAGGATCGTTATTTGCTGAAGGCCAAAACGATTGGAAAAAAGGACGCCGCGAAATCATCAACGCGACTTCACAAGCGAAAATTTCAAGCCGATCTCGCTGAAGCTGAAGACAGTATGGTTCGCAGCTTGAAGGAGGAGTTGCAGCTCAGCAGCAACTCCGATTTTCTCGCTGACGCTGTGGCGCTGTTTCGGTGGGCGGTTCGCGAACGCAAACGCGGTCGCCGCATCTTTAGCGAAGCAGATTCCGGCGAGCGGAAGGAACTCTTATTCCCCCGGCTCGAACGTGTCGCGCCGGGGCTAGCTCTGCCGCGCGCTGATATCCAATGGTCTGCTAAAGAACTCGAAAGCATCGCGGAGTTGGCGTCTCGTGAACCTGCGGCACCCACCGATCTTCTGATCCGCGCTCTGCGAGGCTGAGTGGCCGTAATCATCCGGCGCCTCGCAGAATCAGACGACGCGAGCAGCTTCGATTGCAGCGATACGCCACTCAACAACTATCTGAAACGCCATGCGTGGGTAAATCAGCAGAAGAGCGCAATCGGTGTAACCTACGTGGCGGTTGACGAAGCCGCGCCTCGGGTCGTTCTTGGGTACTTCACGCTCGCGACTGCGAGCGCGCCGCGCGATTCGCTGCCCCCAAAATACGTCCGGGGGCTGCCACCTTACGATTTGCCAATGATTCTGCTGGCCAGGCTTGCAGTGGATCGGAGATTCACGGGGAAGGGCCTCGGGCATTCGCTCCTCTCGGAAGCGTTAAGAATCTCGCTTCGCGTTGCCGAGGACGTTGGGATCCGGTACATCATCACGGACGCCTACCAGGAAAGGAAGGCGTGGTATGTTCGTTACGGATTTATTCCCATCGAAGGGGGTCCAGAATCGCGGCCACAGCGGATGTTTTTGGACATCCGCACGCTTCGGCTCGCCTCGCAGTCAAATCCGCGATGACGCCGACTCATCACGGGACATCTGCGCCAGCCTTCTGTCCGAGGATCCAGCCCTCGACATTTCGAGTCTTGCGATTTCGCGGCTCCGATGCACTCCTCCGTCCGCTCACGACTTCCACCATTCCCAATAGCCCGACCACCGCGTCAAACGCATCATCTCCTTCTGGGAATCCATTTTCGATCTGTTGGCGGAGTTCATCAGTCAGCAGCACCGAGTTTCTCTCGGCCCATCTCACGAGCTCGGAACCAGCTGTTTTGCGAACCCCGACCTTCCCCTTGCCCATTAGCGGAGCGCTGAACAGCCATCCGTAAAACTCCGCTGGATAGGTCTCCGCGATTACTATCTTTCTTGGCCGCATTAGTTCGGCGAGGTCCCCATCAAACGGCCACAGGACGACGTCGCGATCGTCACGGATCGCGGGCGAAATCACATCGCGCCAACCGGTGATGGCTCCTTTTCCAGCTTGGTTTGCGCCCAGCGTCCAGAACAACGGGCACGCGGCGCGCCTCCCTTCGTATTTCTCCTCGCAGCGGCGACGCAAGTCATTGATAGATTGCATTCCGAGCCCGTTCAAGAGGTGCGCCTGTTTCTTGTTCCCCGGCGCGTTTGGATAAAACGGCCGACGGGACGAAATCTCGTCGGGGTTCGTAGCGACGTCGTAAAATCTCGTCCAGTCTCCCCTCCCGAGTTCAAGAAGTAGCGCTTTAAAGTTCGTGACCGCATGAATCGCGGCGAAGGATTGCGGCACGCCAATGGGAAAATCGAAGCCTACGACTGCACAATCTTCGGCGAAAAGCTCCCGTCGCACATCCGCAATCAGCTTGCGATGGTTGCCCATTGGGAGTGCAGGCCCTGCGGTGTATGAATCTGCCGAGATTCGCACTGCCTTGCAAAACCATCGTTTCGATGGATTGGCGCCCCAATCAGCGTGAAGAATCAGCTTCGGTGGCACGAACTGGATTTCCCCTCAGAGGAAGGACTGTCGGCCTAGTATAAATAACACCGGCTACGCAACGGGTGACTCCCCTTCGCGCACTTGTGGCTCCATTTTGCGGTGGAAGAACCGGCGTTATTGTGAAGCGCTGGCGGCTTTGGGGCCGGTGCTCTTCCAGCCGAGTTCGCGGCCGCGCCACAGAAACGTGGGCGTTTCGTGATAGGGATGCTCGTGGTTGAGCTTCTGAGAAGCGCCGCGAAGCATGGCGTCAACGTTTCTTTCGCCGCCCGCGGAATAATTTTCGTCGCCGGAATAATAGAGCGTGTAAGAGATTTCGCAGCCGTCGCTGCAAGCGATGACTTCCCGCTCCAGCGTGTGGTCCGAAGACATGTGGGAGTGATCGTGATCGACGTTACGCACCAGTGCAGCGGCCATCTTCACCTCCGACGGGCACAAGGGTAGCGCGGCGCGAGAGCGGGCGAAACGCTAAATTATCAATCATGTGCGTGTAGTTAACACGGAGAAGCGCGATTCGCAAACGCAAAACAATAAACCCGATGGCGGGCCTTGAAGATGGTAGGCAGCGAGCCCCGCTTTGCAGCGAGGCTCGCGCCAGGTAATGAGATGTCTAGAACCAGCTAGTTATTGCCGTGCTCTTTGGGAGCGAATGCAACTCCGCGCAGCACTTCTCCTGCTTTCGCGGCGCGGATGGTCGTAAACACTCCCCACTTCTCGCCCTGACCGTTTCCGTTCGCCGTTGGCAGCGTGGTGCTGCCGAGATGGTCGACCACGCGAACGAGTTTGTTCGGGTCGGCACCTTGATCTCCGTTTGCGCTGATGGTTGAAGTCACGGCGAAGAGCACAACGTTGCCGTTTCCGTCGGTCCGTCCTGCAAGATTCCTGCAGCCGCCGGTGGCCGGGTTCAGCGATTCAGGATAATCCTCGACGCTGTACGGGACGCCGATATTCAGCCCGTTTTGGAGCACGTAGATCATGTGCCACTTGCCGTCCGCATTCGAAAGAGTCCATTTCTGCAGGCCGGCGGTGGCGAGCGCTGCGTCTGAGGCGACGTTCATTTGGCCGTTGACTTCGCGTGGCTCGACGAGCGTGCCATCGCCCTCGTCGCAAACGTACAACGTGTGATCGTTCGCGAAGAAGATGCCAAAGGGGAACTGGACAGGAATCCCGCTCGGGTTTCCAGCCGCGTCGAGGCCGCTGGCGAGATTCGTCGGGAATCCGGGCAGAATCGTGATTGGCACATTTTTCAAATTGCTGCCTGGCGCATTGGCCGGAGTCGGCAACGTACCTCCGTCGCCGACCTGGTACACGGTGTTCACGCCGTTGCCGCCGCTGCCCTTCGTCACGAATAGAGTGTTGTTGAAGATTCTCAGGCCGCGGAAATTGTTGTCCTTCCCTGCTTTATCCGGCGGGAATCCCTCACCCAGTTGGGTGACCTCGAAATCGCCGATCATATTGATATTCGGCGGCGTTGGAGGATTCTGGCCAGGCACAAGAAATTCGTTGCCCGTGGAGGTGATCAGATTGATCCCAACCTGCGTCGTGGTGAGCTGAGTCTTTGAAAGTCCGCCGTTATTGTCGTTGCCCGCCATATAGTAATTGCCGTTGGCTTTGCCGGCGGCGCGGCCATTGTTTCCGCTGTACGCGTTGCCGTCGGTACGCATGATGTGGCCGCGCGAATCGACTTCGATAACCGCGCGGAAATAGCTCGATTGCACGGGATTCGTCGGATCTACGACGCCCGGGGTATTCGAGTTCGAGACGTCCAGCTGGTTCGGTCCGGTGACAAATCCCGGCCCGCCGTGATATCCGACAAATGTGATCGTGCGGCCGTCGTCGGCCAGATTGAGCGCGAGTTCGGATTTCGAGCTGAAGCTGGTGACCACAAGGTTAGTTGGAATCGGAAGGGTGCCCAACGGGTCGCCATCTTCAGTGATGTTATCCAGGAAAATTGGAGAGGTGACCCCGAAACTTGCGTCGGGTCCGTCGTTATTCCAGACATTATTGGAATTGTTCAGGTTCGGATATTCGCCGTCGGAGACTGCAGCACCGCAAGTGACCTTTACGTTGGTCGTGCCACCGGCAATGAGCGGCACGGCCACGGTCTTGGCGGCGCAACCGGGAGGAAGCGTCTGGCCAACTGTCACGGTCGAAGCTGTTCCTTCATAAACACTGCGACTGAGGACGAGAGTTTCGGGACGAAACTCGAACGATTCCTCATCGCTGCGCACCGCGCCGCTACCTACCGAAAGAAGTGCAATGGCCGCGAGCGAGGTTACAGCGAGCGCCGCGACCGGTATCAGCCGTGTTTTCATTTTTCTCCCTCTGAGAAGAGCGGAGACGATTACATATGGCGCGCGGCCATTCGTTAAAATTCGGAAAACTTTTTGTGAATTCAGCAAGACCAGCGCGGAGGTTTTGATTAAGTGCAAACAATTTCCGGGAAATGGAAATTGGGTGCGGCTGAAGAGTCTGAAACTTGCCCTAATCAACCCTTAATCTACTTCGCGGCAGACTCGTGTGAGATCCGGAATGCTTTTCCGGCGGAGATCATGATGAAACTCTCTATCTCGTGCATTTTCGCAGCGGCGACCGCGGCGGCAGCGCTTGTATTGTCCGGAGCGGTTGCGATTGCGCGGCCCGATAGCGGCTACCATCTTTTGCAAACTTACAAATTCGGCGCGGCTCCCGGCAGCACCAGCGAATACTTCGACTACGTGACTGTGGACCCGGATGCGCGGCGCGTGTACCTTTCGCGCGGCACTGCTGTGGAAGTAATCAATGCGGATTCGGGCGAGCTGATCGGCTACATCCCCGGATTCAAGCGGCAACACGGAGTGGCGATCGCTCCGGACCTCGGCCGCGGATTTATCAGCGACGGCACGCTCGCACAGGTGACGATCTTCGATTTGAAGACGCTGAAAGTCCTGGGCATGGCAAAGGCGCAGGACGACGCGGATTGCATCGTATTTGATCCCTCGACGAACCGTGTGTTCACGATGAATGGCGACAGCCACAGCGCGACGGCGATCGATGCGAAGACCGGC
>DASTCZ010000215.1:0-2941 GCA_035710585.1 Candidatus Acidiferrales bacterium
TGGGACACCAGCGCGAACGTGCTTGATCAGGGCATGCAAAAACTGCCGATAGGGAATGGCAGGGCAAAAAAGGTGGTCGTCAAGTATCCACCCGAAGCCGGCGGCTTCACTCCAGGCGACACGTGGGACCTCTACGTCGGACCCAACGATCGTGTCGAGGCGATGGTCTATCATCGCGGCGGCGATAAGAAGCCGAGCCTCGTAACTGTAGCGTGGACGGACTACAAGAAAGCCGGCCCGCTACTCGTCGCCATGGATCATCGCGGAACGGCGGACGGCAAACCGGTGCGAATCTTCTTTTCTGACGTCGCTGTCAAGCTCGCGGGCTCGGACGCGTGGATCGCCGCTAAGTAGCAGTGCTCCGTTCCGAAATCACGAGCGTCGTCCTGAAGTTCCCGACTTGCTAGTCGTCGGCGTCTTCTTGGGTGCCGCGGACTTCGTGCCCGACTTCGCGACCTTGTTCGACACCGTGTAGTTCGTCAGATCGAGCGTGAAGCTGTCGCCTGTGCCTGTCTTCCCGGTAGCGGGATCGACGGTCACGAATACACCGGTGATCTCAGTCGGCGTCACACTCAGTCGCGCGAAACCGAAATTCTTGTCATTGTACACCTCGAGCTTTAGAGGATTATTGCTCGCATCGGTGCCGGACATAGGTGCCTGCGGAGCGGGCGGACGTTTCCCGGACTTCAGCCCGATCAAATTGTAAAAGCCTCCCATACCCGCTACGAGGTAGGGAATCTGCTTGCCGTTCACCGTACGCGTGTACCGTTCGTACAGGTGCGAATGCCCTGACATGTGCAAATCCGGCTGAATCCCGACGGCTGCGCACACCTGATCAATTTGCTTGAGCATCGTCGGGCTCGGAACGTGCTGAGGACTCCCAGTGAACGGAGGGTGATGCGTAGCAATGATGAGCGCGCGGTTTTGCCCCGCGGCGCGCTCCGCCTTCGCCGCCGTGAGCTGTTGCTGCAAAAAGACCAGCTGCGCATCGCCGACAGTCGGCCCTGAAATCACGCCTTCGGTTCCGCCTTCGGAAGTATTCGAATACAGCCCGATAAACTTCACAAAGGGAGCATTCAGCGTGAAATAGACGCCTGGCTGATCCATTGTTGTGCGCACGGCGCCCTGGCTATCGATCGTGCGCGCCGGCTGCGCGGCGCAAAAATTCGCGACGAATGCATCCAGCGAATTTGCGCCCTCTCCCGCAAACACGGCGCCGTCGTGATTTCCAGGAATCGCGAAGATTGGCGCGTTGTAATTGCGGTATGGATCGAAAAACTGCTCGAAATAATATTGCTCCTGACCAAAGTAATACACCACGTCGCCGAGGTGATACCAAAACGCGGCGCCACTGCTGACGTCGCCCGCCATCGCTTCCGCAACGGCAAATTGGAATTGGGGACTGTGAATCCCGCCTGTGTCGCCAACGGTGTGGAATGTGATCTTGCCCGCGTTCTGAATCGCTTGCGTCGCCGTCGCGCCGATCACCGACGAAAGGTCCATCGGAACGGTGTTTCTGACGGGAGGAATAGGTTCGAGTTGCTCGATCGCTTTCGCGGCTGAGTCCGCGGAGATCTCCTGCTTGCTGAAGCTGCTGAAATCCGCGGGGGTAATGTCGGGATCTGCAAATGCGCGTCCGAGGGGCATGGTTTCCTCCGTTTAAAGTGGCGGCATCCTAGCACAAGAAGGTTCTGAAGTGATTAATTCACCGTAAGAATGAGAACGGACTGGTGGCCTACGAGTCGATACATGTACACGCAGAACGCAGCGCGAGCAAGTTGATAAGGCGAGTACCCTCCCAGTGGCATTGACTTGTGGCGAATGAATCGTTTACGTTCATTCCCGGCGCGCAGGGCGCATCCGGTCCGCGGAAAGGGCTAAGCCCACCTTCGAATTTTCGGTTGAGAAACTAGATCTTCTTTCAGCCTGCTTAAGCGGACACAGGCGCTAATCGAGAGGAGATCTCCATGAAGAAGCAGCTCCCGCCGCGTCCGAACCTCGAGCAGTTGAAAAAGCAAGCCAAAGCGGTTGTCAAAGGCCACCATTCCGGCGATTCCGCCGTAATTGCGCGAATACGAGAGCATCATCCGGATTGGCGCGGAGCCACGGCAGCCAAAGTGAAGGAGTCACAATTCGCACTGAACGATGCACAGCTCGTGATCGCCAAGGAGTATGGGTTTTCGAGCTGGGCCAAGCTGAAGTCGCACGTGTTGTCGCGAAAGCCCGATCTTTCAACTGAGGAGTTGGCGAAAGCATTGCGCGATGCAGTAGGTAGCGGCGATTTGACGCGCACAATAGAACTGCTCGACGCGTATCCGCAAATCATCGACGAGCGAGGTGGGCCCGGAGTGCGCACCGCGCTGCACTTCGCCGTATTTGGAGCGCGGCAGGACGCCGTGAAACTGCTGCTGGATCGCGGTGCAAATCCGAATATCCGTTGCGAGGGCGATTACGCCTATCCGCTGCACTTCGCAGCAGAGAAGCAGCAGTTCGGAATCATCAGGCTGCTGGTCGAGCACGGCGCCGATCCAGTCGGCGAAGGCGATTACCACGAACTCGGAGTGCTTGGCTGGTTGACGGCTTGGGAAGCGATCAAAGCCGACTCGAAGATCGTGAAATATCTTCTCGCGCACGGCGCGCGCCACAATGTGTTTTCCGCCGTTGCGACCGGCGCTGTTGACGCGATCCGCGAAATAGTTCGAAAAACGCCGGGCGAAATTGAACGCCGGATGGAGATGACAAACAAGCGCCGCTATCCGCTGCATTTGGCCGTCATCAAAAAACGGGTCGAATCTGTCATGGCGTTGCTCGATCTCGGCGCGAATATCGAATCGCTCGACGAGTCTGCGTTTACGTCGCTCGACCAGGCGGCTTTGCTCGGCGATACGAAGATCTCGGAAATTTTACTCAGTCGCGGAGCCAGGATTCGCCTACCGGCCGC
>DASTCZ010000216.1:0-2374 GCA_035710585.1 Candidatus Acidiferrales bacterium
GGAGGCAGGAATGACTGCGAACAGCAAAGGCACGGCGAGCGCGCGAATGATTTCGCGGCGGCGGCTGATTTCCGGCGCGGCGATCGCCATCGGCGGATTTGCCGCGAGCGCGAAAACGCTTTTTGCGCGGCAGCAACAGCAGATGGCCGAAGCACAGAGCAAAGGCGCTGAAGCGCTGCTCGATTCCGCGCAATTTGGCGCTTTCACCAAAATGCCGGCCGAGGTACGCGCGCAAGACGGCGCGCATTTTTCGCTCTTCGGCGGAATGATTCTTGGGCGCAACGTCGAGTTGGCGCCGAATCAGCGGATCGTGCAGGCGTGGCGCTCGGCGAGCTGGCCCGCGGGAGTTTACTCAATCGCGAAACTCGAGATGAGCGGCGGAGTGAACCTGACGCACGTGGTGCTCGATCACACGGGATTCCCCGAGGGCGGATTCCGTCACTTGAATCAAGGCTGGTACGACCATTATTGGGGGCCGCTGCAGAAATATCTGGAAACGTGATTCGCGAGCGATCGAGCGAATCTACCTTTACAGCGCAGCGCGAGCGCAGGACCGGATCAGGCCGCGATCGCGTGGCAATAGATCACGTGCAGCAGGCCGAAGCAAAACGTTCCGCGTTTCACCAGCTTCGCGTCTGCGAATCCAGCCGAGCGCATCAACTGGATCACGCGGTGCTCGCGATTGTCTTCCATCTGCTCTTTGGAGTGAACATGCGGAGTGAGTCCTTGCTTTGCGCCGGGCTGCGGGCCGGCGAGATCGACGAAGGCCAAATCGCCGCCAGGTTTCAGCACGCGAAGCACTTCGCGCAGAGTGGGCTCTTTCTGTTCGCGCTTGAGGTGATGAAACATAAACGACGAACTGACGTGATCGAGTGAACGAGCGTCGTAAGGAAGCTGATCGGAATAGCCGAGATCGAATTTCACAGCGAGCTTTGAGCGCGAAGCCTTTCGCTGTGCGCGAGCGAGCGCCTTCGGATCGGGATCGAGTCCGGTGATTTCGACGGTTGGGAATCCTTGCTTCAGCTGCACTGCGAAAGTTCCTGTGCCGCAGCCGATGTCGAGCAGGCGATTGCCGGGCTTCAAATCCATCAGCGCGAGCAGTTCATTGCGGGCGCGATTGGCGCCGAGCAAAGTGGTGACGAGATCGTAGAACGGAAGCGCCCAATCGCTTCCGGCAGCGGGCAAATAATCGTGTTGTGCGTGGGAATGCATTCGTACTGCGGCTATTGTGATTCGGCGGCGGCGCGATGTCACGCTTTCCAGCCGGCTCGATCTGATTTTTAGATGCTGATTGACTCGCCGAGTTGCGCTGGTTATTCTGGCTTTGGCAAATCGATCGCCCACGCAAGACGCGTGGGCGATTTTTTTGTGCCCGCAAACTTCATCTGACAACGGGGAGGACCGAATGAACTTGTCCGAATCGCCCGGCTGTACTGCGGTGATCAACGACCAAGAGATTTATTTCGAAATCCACGGCGCAGGTGAACCGCTCTTGTTGCTACACGGATTTTCCGGCACCAGCCAGGACTGGATTCCGTCGCTTGAAAAATGGGGCAGCGGCTTTCAGTTCATCATTCCTGACTTGCGCGGCCACGGCCGCTCCGGGATTTTGAGGAAGCACTTTCGCCACGAGGACGCTGCGCAGGATTTGCTCGCCCTGCTCGATCATCTGAAAATCCCCGCGTGCAAGGCCGTGGGCATCAGCGCGGGCGGCAACGCGTTGCTGCACATGGCGACGAAGCGGCCCGATTGCATCCGCGCAATGGTGCTAGTCAGCGCGACTCCCTACTTCCCTCCTGAAGCGCGCGAAATCTTGCGGAAGTACGCTGAAACTGTGCCGGAAGATCAACTCAAGATTCTGCGGCATCGTCATCCATCGGGTGAAGAGCAGGTTCAAGCGTTGATCGCCAGCACGACGGCATTCGCCGAAAGCCGCGACGACCTGAACTTCACGCCAGCCGATCTCGCAAAAATCCGGGCGCAAACGATGATCGTCCAGGGCGATCGCGATCCACTTTATCCGGTTGCGCTTTCGCTCGAATTGTACCGCGCGATTCCCAACTCCTCGCTCTGGATCCTGCCAAACGCCGGACACGGTCCGGTAATCGGCGCGAAATGGCCGGAATTCATCACCGCCGCGGCGGCCTTTCTGAAGGCCTGAATGCTCTCAGCGAGATTAGGGTTTTGCGGCGCGCTTGAGCATAAGGGGAAGTTCGTTGCCGACTTGCTTCCAAGTCCCCGCGCCGCGGCGCTATTCCGCGCGGAGGGCGCGGATGGGGTCCACGCGCGCGACGCGAAATGCGGGAATGAGATTCGCGGATTCGTCCGATGCTGCGAAGAGCGCGGCAAGTGTGAGATAGTTTCCGCGAGGGTT
>DASTCZ010000217.1:0-8553 GCA_035710585.1 Candidatus Acidiferrales bacterium
TGCCAAAGCGGTCGTCGAAGACCACGCCGCGCGTGTCGAGCGAATTGATCACCACGCCTCCGCGAATCGCCGCCTCGATCACCTTTTCGCGCTCCTGCGCGAAAGATTGCGTCAGGAATCCTGACGACGTCAGCAGCAACACCCGGCTCCCCGGCCTACGCGCCAGCGCGCGAATTACATACGGGATCGCTTTCATTGTGCCGAGCGAAAAATCTTCAGCAATTGTCGTTATACCTTCTGCTTCCGTCCGGGCGCACGATTCGGTCGCACCACCGCAACAATCGCGCGCCGCATCCATCGCTGCCTTCAATTCGTTCGTCATGCCGCCAATGTGCACGATCACCCAGGCTTGGTATTGAGACTCTGGCGGACACGCCATCATTCCTTGGTCTGGGATCCTTTGGAAGACCCTCAATTTATCGAGCGTCGAATAGAGCTGCTCAACGTTGTCTGTGAAGTCGAGCTGCAATGTTCCAGACGCCGTAAAAATTCCGATTTTCTCGGCCGGATCGAGGCCTTTGCGCACGAATTTCATCGCGGCTTCCCGTGCAAATCGCAGGCTCACGTTCGGAAATCGAGCGTTCACATCGTCGAAGAAAAGCGCAATGGACCGCGGCTGGAATTCCGCCTCAGCCAGTGCGCCGGCGTGATTCGAAGCTCCTGCCCGCGGGGCTGTCGTTTGCGTGGGCGCCGTCTGTACGGAAAAATTCGTAATCTCCTGAGGCTTGCCGTCCGCAAACAGCAGAAAATCGGATTTTTTCAGGTCCGGAACCGGCCGATCGTGCCGATCGAGCACTACCGCCGATACTTCCACCAGGTTCGATTGTACGCGGATTTGGGGGGTGGCCGCTTCTTCCGGCGAATACGGACGGCTCGCCCATACGATCTCTTGCGGCGCGGATTCATCCTGCGCCAGCAGCGCGATCGCTGCGGAAAAAATCAAAAGGCTGGCGAGTGAGATTAGCGTTCCGCGCATGTCCGTTTGCGCGGAGCCTATCATTACTTGGTATCGTTACAGAATTTATCTTTCCGGCCCTATTTTCGCGTCGGCTCGCGTCGAGGCTTCAACGATTGTGGCTGGATTGGAGGGCCTATTCTGGCGACAGGCCGCCCAGCGTGCTCGGATAGCGGTCAGCTTCCGCGCAGCGCGGTGGGCTTCTTCGACACGCGTTCTATCGTAGAGATCAAAAGTTCCGCAGGCGAAGCCTTTGAGACAAACGCGTCGGCGCCGGCTGCGCTGGCCGTCGCCGGAACATCGTGCACACTCAAGAAGATGATCTTCGTCGAAGGCGATGCACGACGAATTTCCTCGGCTGCCCGAAAGCCGTTCAGCATGGGCATCGAGAGATCAAGAACCACCACATCGGGCGCAAGCGCGAGAGCTTTGGCAATGGCCTCGTCGCCGTCGGAGGCCTCTCCGCAAATCACCCAATCGCGGTTGAGCTCAATGAGCGTTCGAACTCCGATTCGCAGCAATTCATTGTCGTCGGCAATTAGGACGCGGATTGGCAATGGAATCTCTCCCAGAAGCTTAGAAGCTGACGGCGATGCTTGGAATACCTTGAAACACTGAGACCTGGGTTAGTACAAGAGCTTACCCTTTCCGCGACTTTCGACGAGAGAGCCCGCCGTTAGCGATCCATCGGGCCCAGAACGGAATCGCGGTCTCATCGTGCGCTTTGGATTCAAACCCTGTCCGCGAGACTAGAACGAAGACTTTTTGCCCTCGCCATGCGCTCCATCGAAGCCCTTTTGCCATCTAATCGTTGTGTCGAGATCCTTGCCCTAAGTAGGCTCAGCCCGCAGCATCTCTGCAACGCACTCTGCTGGTGGAGGCGCCGCGATGGACGACCGAATTACGCAGTCCTGTATGGATCGGTTTGATGAGTTAGCGCTCCGCATTTCTGCGGCACGAACGCAGGACGAGTTTCGCGAGGCGCTCGACGATATGGCGGTTTATCTCGCTGCACAACAGGAGATCGCTGCCATGAGCGAAGCGTTTCCGATCGACAATGCTATTCACCAGCATCTGGCCTGACGATCCAATCGCACCCAGCGCGAACGCTCAGGACAAGCCCTGCCCTAAAACTTGTTGTCCACAAACGTCAGCAGAGTCCACGGTATGTCTGAGATCACCGGGCCGCTCCCGTTGGTGAGCCTCACCTCTGCAGTTTGAAGGATTGGATGAAGCTTAACGATGGAATACATGCCCTGAGTTTTCGGCGTCATGACGCGATCCCCTTCGCGGGGAATGCGGCCCACATATTTGCCAGCCATTGATCCACCTCCTTCTCCGGTACGACCTGGTTGGTGCGGATTTCAGCCCAGTGCCACTGATCAGTTCGCCGGGTCGATTCTTCCTGACAAGTTAAGGCTACCGATGATCTCGCTTAAGGACGCCTCCGGCGCGTTCAAACTCTGTCCGCGATCTCGAACGCCGAACGCATTCTTGACGGCTGGCACTAAGGTCGTGCTCAGATCACACTTTTCGAGCACTTCATCGATTCCAAACGTTTGAGCCAATTCCATCGACTCGGCGCTGACCAGCGCACTCATTGCCAGAATGCAGGTTTTCGGGTCCGTGTTCGCAAGCACGGAGATCATCTCTCGATCTAGCATGTGTAAATCGACCACGGCAACGTCTGGCCTTAACGCCAGCAGTATGCAGACGTTCGAGCTGCTCTGTGTCTCGCCAATCACTTGAATTCCGGGGTCTTCCTGCAAAACTGATCGCACGATGCGGCGTGTCGCGTCCGAATCATCGGCCAAGATGACGCGAATCCTGTCGCTGGTGCGGGGAGAAATCATCCTTGTTCTCGATTCTTACTGGCGCGGGCGATGCGGGAAACTGATCAGCGTAGATGGAAGGACTGCACTGTTACGGTGCACTACTTTGCCGGGCATGTCAATCGCTAAGAAATAGAGGCCTTTACCGCGGGCGCGGACACACCCCTCACGCTGGTGCGGAGGATCGCCGGACTCCAGCCGCTCTGCGAATTCGTGCGTTGCTATTGGTGCAGGTGAATCACGTCTTTGACGTGGTTGGTGTTGTCCACCAGCGCTATGTGGACACCGATGGCGACATATTTGTGGTTCCGCGGTGGTGGCGGAAGCTGGCGTCCCAAGTCTCTCGGTACGGCATGCTCCTTGCGCCGCAAATCGGAATCGAGTTGTGCGCCGGGCTGGAGGCGGGATTCTTCGTCTGCGGAAAGCCGGTCACGGTCACGGAATCCGGCCGGCGCGTTATTCCGATGCTGGCTGTACCAATCGGTTGTCACTTGCTTGTCGTGATCGTCGAACTGCGTGTGCGCCTCCTGGTTTCGACTGGTTCGAGACTGCTCCCGATCTTGCTCAGCCAGAGCGATTCCGCTACCAAAGGTCAGCATCGCAACTACACAAATCCCTGCGCAAAAATTCTTCTGCATATAATTTCCTCCGATTCAAAAGTGAATAGCTGCGCATTACCGGACGTGGATCGCAGCTGCAGGATCGCCGTGTACATTCGATGCGAGGAGGCGCGTGCCGGAGCGAGTAGGTCACCGCTGCGATCAGACTCCTCGTTGGGTGGTGCACGAAGCTCCGAAATGCCACGCTGAGGGCCCGCCACGGCGGGCAGGCCGCGGCGCCTACCTGCCATTAGGCAGCCTACGTTTAAGTCTTGTGATTCGCGAGCGGATGTTTGCCCTCCAGAATGTCAGCAGGCTGCGTTCCGATACGCCTGATTGAGGTTGACGGGCCTACCGCCCTCAGTCACGCCTGTGCTACTTTGGGCGCGCCCGAGAATAGAAGCAGACAGACAGGAATGTCTGTCCGACAGACTGAGGGAAAAATGAAACGGACAATTTTAATGGCAATGGCGGCGCTGCTGGCGGCACCGGCGGCATTCGCGCAGGATTGGGCCAAAGCCCAACTGGAAAAATCGCCGCGCCACCGCGAGATGATCACGTTGAAGCACGATGGCCGCTCGGTGGACGCATTTGTCGTGTATCCCGAAGCTTCGGGAAAGACTCCCGTCATTGTCGTCATCCACGAAATCTTCGGCATGAGCGATTGGGTGCAGGAAGCGGCCGATGAATTCGCTGCGGCCGGCTACATCGCTATCGCGCCCGATCTGCTTTCGGGCGCGGGACCGAATGGCGGCGGCACGAAATCGTTCACCGGAGGACAAACGGAAGTCGGCGCGGCGATCGGCAAGTTGCCTCCCGATCAAATTACTGCCGATCTAAATGCCGCTGCCGATTACGCATTGAAGCTGCCCTCCTCCAACGGCAAACTCTATTCCACAGGATTCTGCTGGGGCGGCGGACAGACCTTCCGCTTCGCGACGAACCGATCTGATCTACAGGCGGTATTCTCGTTTTACGGAGGGCCGCCCGCTGCCGCGGACATGGCGCGCATCAACGCCAATATTTACGGGTTTTATGCCGGACAGGATTCGCGCATCGGAGCAATGATTCCCAAAGCAACCGAGGACATGAAGGCCGCTGGAAAATTTTACGAGCCGGTGACCTACGACGGCGCGCAGCACGGCTTCATGCGGTTCGGCGATGACCCGACTAACACCAACGCCGCCAACAACACCGCGCGCGAAAAAGCCTGGGCCAAAATCAAGGAAGTGACGGCGAAGGGAAAATAGTGATGATGCAGACATTCCTGTCTGCCCATTTACATCTGGATCGGCTTTCCGTCTAAGCTCCGCACATACCAGCACGGTGAATATCCACCGTGCGGAAAAATGGTGTGGCCGCACGTGATCGTCTGCGGAGGCGCGAGCGTGTAGCTGTTTTTTCCGTTTTTTTGCAGGACCGCATATACGCGCTGAATCGTCACGTCTTCCAGCGGCGATCCAGGCTTCGCCTGGGCCTGCCTGTAGCGAAAGGAAATCCAGTCTCCGAGATATGCGAGCGCGCCGGCGACGAGCACCACGATGAGCGCTCGCTCGATGAAGTCGCGGAGTTTTCGCCACAGTTCGATTCGCACGGAGATAGTTTAGCGCAACGAATCTGGCCGGCAGAATTTGACGGTAGGAGTGCCTCTGACCGAGGCGATTGATGGCTATTTTTTTGACTCTGCGCGGCGCGGCGAATAGAATCCGCGCGCTCGGAAATTAACGGCAAAATTTGGGCTGAGGGAGCGGCGATGAGAAAAGCTTGGTGTGGTTTTGCGGCGCTGGCGATGCTATTGGGCGCCGGTTCCTTCGGAGTTGTGCGCGCGCAGCAGGAGCAGGAGGGCGGCCGTCAGGGCGGCCGCGGGGGCGCGCAGAATGCGGCCGGCGCAAACGCGGCGGCACCGGACACAAGCAAGGAAGAAGTCTCCGTCACCGAACACACGATCCATCTCGGCAGCCAGACGATTCCCTACAAAGCCACGGCGAGCACCACGATGTTGAAAAATGACGCGGGCGACCCGACCGGTCTGATCTATTCGGTCGCGTACACGCGCAGCGACGTGAAGGATCTGAGCACGCGGCCGATTTCGTTTCTCTACAACGGCGGCCCTGGCTCCGCGACGATGTGGCTGCACATGGGCGCGTTTGGCCCACGCCGCGCTTCGACTGTGGACGCGGGGTTCACTCCGCCGGCGCCGTACAAGCTGGTGGATAACACCGAGAGCCTGCTCGACAAAACCGATCTGGTGTTCATCGACGCGATGGGAACCGGCTACAGCCACGCTGTGGGGCATTCGCAGAATCGCGATTTTTACGGCATCGATGAAGACATGGCCGCGTTCGGGCAGTTCGTCGAGACCTACATCAATCGCAACGACCGCTGGAATTCTCCGAAATTCTTGATCGGCGAAAGCTACGGAACGTTCCGCTCGGCGGCTCTCGGAAATTATCTGCAGAATTTCTACAACATGCACTTGAACGGAATCGCGCTGATTTCCTCCGTGCTCGACCTTTCATCCATCACGTTCGGCTCGGGCGACGATCGCGTGTATGTTTACTATTTGCCGAGCTACGCTGCGGTCGCGTGGTATCACAAAACTCTCAAGAACCGGCCAACGAGCCTCGACGCGTGGGTGAAGGAAGCGGAGGACTATGCCGCCGGAGATTATTCCGCGGCGCTCTTCAAGGGCTCGCGTCTGGGTGCGGCCGAACGCGACGCTGTCGCGAAGAAGCTTTCGTATTTCACGGGCATCAGCGAAGACTATTTCATCAAGGCGAATCTTCGCGTGACGCTCGGACAATTCAACGTGGAACTACAGCGCAGCCGCGGTTTGACGACCGGGCGCATTGACGCGCGGTTTTCGGGCTATACGCGCGACCTGCTCTCGGAGAATTCGCAGGGCGATCCGGAAGGACCGGCCGTCGGCGGCGCATTCACGGCGCTGCTGAATGCCTACAATCACGACGAGCTGAAATTCGGGCAAGACCGCGTGTATCACAATTCAAGCGGCGGCGGAAACTGGAACTGGACTCGCGTGCAGGGCGGACGCGGCGGCGGTGGCGGCGGATTTCCTGGCGCACCAAATGTCCAGGGCGATTTGACGCAGGCGATGATCACGAATCCGAAGCTCATCGTGGAAGTGGAAAACGGCTACTTCGATTTCGCGACCCCGTTTTACGCGATGGATTTCACTGTGACGCATCTTGGCTTGCCCGCAGACCTGCAGAAAAACATCTGGATGAAGTATTACCCTGCGGGCCACATGATGTACCTGGATGACAAAAGCCGCGCGATGCTGCACGACAACATTGCGGCGTTTATCGAAAAGGGCGAGCGGCAGTAAACGAATCCGAGCTGATTAGCGCAGGGGCCAAGCGTCGGATGGGCCTCCGCTAATCGAATGTCCAGCGCGTGGCGGTTTTCGGAAAGGTCTTCTCGACAAAACCAAAAGCACGCGCGGGCCGCACGCGGTAGACGGGCTCAGAACCGCCGCCTCCGCTCATTCCGTATTTGCGGAGCGATTCGGGCTTTAATTTCCGCTGCATGGCTGGGTCTGAAACCAACTCGGCAACGCCTTCGAGGATGACCGCCTCGGCGGCATTCTGTGTGCATACGACACAATTTGGATTTTTCGCCAAGTTGCGCGCCTTTTGCGTCTTTGCGCCGGTGCCGAACCAAAACGCGCCGTCAAACCACACACCCCAAATGATCATGGCGTGTGGCCGGCCGTCGGGCCTCACAGTCATGATCCAGTATTCGCGAGACTCCGCGAGCATTTTCTCAGCCCACTTCCACGGCAACATGCCGGTTTTGCTCCTGCTGATCCCATAACCGGGGATTTGCGGGCGCCCCGTGTGCGGAGCTGCATCGTCTTGTTTTGGTTTTGGCATTGAGACCTCCGATGCGGGCGCATGGGCGCGAGGAATCGTATGCACTGCGATATCCACGCGATGGGAATTCAATCCCGCCTGGTGACAATCCATTCGTGAAGCCGAAACGAACTTCGAACGCCTTGCTATTTAGCGTCCGTTAAATTGTAGAGCCTCGCCGCGTTTCCGCGCAGAACCATGCGCGCAATCTCGGCTGCGCGCGTGCGCGAGATTTCGCCATCTGCCATCATGCCTGTGAGCGCGATCGCCAGCGCTTCGCGGCCTGTCTGACTCGTCTGCCACCCAATTTCTTCCCAATCGAATTCGTTCGCTCCCGGGTACAGGTCCGTTCCAAACAGAACTTTCTCCGGATACCATTCGAGCCAGTAGCGCAGCACGCCAGCAAGATGCCGCGGCGAAGTTGCCCAAGTTTGCTCCGATAAGTCCGTATACACGTTCGGCTTCATCAGCAACACGGCTACGAGATCCGAATACGCGCCGGCCCCGCCATGAAGCAAGACGAAATTGGTCTTGCGCAGAGCCGGATCATCAAACACGGATTCGAGCAGAATCGGATTTGCGCCACGCATCTCAAAATAGCCGCCGCAGCCAGCGCCGGTATGAATGTGAACTGGCAGGCTGAGCTTCCCCGCCTCGGCCGCGATGAAGCGGAACAAATAATCCTGCAGATGAAGGTACTCGACTTTCGACGGCGTGCCGTCGCGCACATATTTCGCGTAAATGGCCGCGGCGTCTTCTTCGCTTTCGGGCTCGAAATCGAGCGAGCGCAAATACGCGGCTTCAAACTTGATGGCGACCGCGCCATTCTGCTTTTGGTGTTCCAGTTCCGGCGTGACAACGCGAGACGTGTATTCGCGAAGCGTCGCCGGCAGCGATGTGACTCCGAGTTCGCTGCGATAGCGATCCAGAAGCATCGATTCCCGGCCGTAGAAAAACTTGCGGTCCGGAGTTTCGTTTGCAAGCGAGGCGCTGGGAAACGGGACGAGCAAAGCATCGTCAAACGGAACCCAGCGGAAGTGCGGCACGACTAGTCCGCGCCCGAGCGCGATGCGATTGGCAAATTCCGTTTCGATTTTTAGCTTGCTAAGCACCCACGCGGAGTAGTTGTCGCCTTGCTCCTGCTTGATGCGCGCCTTCACCTGCAGCATCTCGCGAATGTGCGCCTCGCTGCGGTCGTTATAGGCGTAGCCCCACAGAGCCTTCCACGCCGCGAGAATTTGCGGATTTTCGGGCCGCGCCGGAGTGGGCAGCACGGTCGGCTCCAGCGGATCG
This sequence comes from Candidatus Acidiferrales bacterium, assembly GCA_035710585.1. Lineage (GTDB taxonomy): Bacteria > Acidobacteriota > Terriglobia > Acidiferrales > UBA7541 > DASTCZ01. The sequence goes on from DASTCZ010000217.1 coordinate 8,552, forward strand.
CA
>DASTCZ010000218.1:0-12903 GCA_035710585.1 Candidatus Acidiferrales bacterium
TGATCTAAGATTCGCGGGTGGTTTATCGGACTCGCGGCTTCAGCGCTTCGGCAATATTGAAGCTCACGCCAACCGAAAACGTATTCGCCGAGAGCGCCGTGCTGCGGCTGTATCCGGCGTATGCGTCGATGGTGCGCGTCAAGTTATAGTCGAATCCCAGGTTCATGCCGTTGTCCCGGGTTAGTGATGCGGTTCCGGTTTTCTCACCGCCGCCCGGCCCGCTGTTTCCGCGCTCAAATGTCTTCTGTGTTCCCCACGGCGTGATCGCATATCCCGAAATCGTCACGCTGAACTTGTCTCCGAGATCGAATTCCGGTCCGATCTCGAAGTGCGCCAGTTTTCCTAATGAAGTGAAGGGGCGGAAGAAGTAGCGAGTATCCGGCACTGAGTTCGCCACTCCAAAGGTCGCAAAGGGCTTCACCCATCCGAAGTCGTGATCGAAATGATTCGACCAGTCAAAGGTGACGCGGCCGGTGCTCAGGCCGTCTTTTTTGGAACTGGAAATCGGCGCCGACGCGTTGATTCCGGTGCTGAAATTCACGAGGCTCGATTTCTTCGAGACGTTGAAACCGAGATAAGGATTGCCGAGCCCACTGGCGGCCGTCAGTCCGGTTTTCGTAGTGGAAGGATGAAACAGGTAGTAGGGCACGCCGAAATAAACGCCGAAGTGCTCGCCGAAATTGTATCCGGCAGTCGAATTCACGTCCGAAATCCACCCCGACGAATCGCCGCTGCCTTCGTAAGATTCAATCCACGTGAATCCCTTTTGCGAAGCCGCTGGCTTCGCGGGATCTAATGATTGCGCAGAAGCTCCGGCCACACATCCAAACGCAAGCAGCAGTGCCGGCACTGCTCGCATGGCCCTCGAATGGAAGGTCATTGTTCGTTCCTCCGTATTTAGCCCCAGTCTAGGTTGGCGAAACGAAGCGCAGCGGTGAATAGAACTGTCTTGGAGAGTTACTGTCCTGGAGGGCAGTCCTTAAGGCGAGGAAATGCCGGAAACAAATCGGGCCCGCGGCGCAGATCGAAATTCTAGGTCGCACGCACGGGCCCGTCTTGACGTTAACGAATGTTGTGGCTAGCTCGCGCGTGCCGCTGTGCCTGCTGCCTGCGGACGCATCTGGCTCATCAACTGACGCATCGCCTCCAGGTGGCCTGGATTGCGCGATTCGATCCACTGCTCGTATCGCTTCGCTGCCTTCTCCAAATTCCCGAGAAAATCCTTGTTGGAGAAAGTCTTCCGCGCGCCTTCGACCATCGGCTTCAGCCGGTCCCACACCATGTAAAACTCGCCGGTCGTCGAAAAGAAAAGCTCCTCGTGCAGCAGCCCGTAGTTCAATAGCGCGCAGGTCTGGTCCCAATAACCCGCCACCATCATCGAGTACGTTCCGAATTGCGAACCGGGACCGAATTGCTTGAACGCTTCCTCGAAGTTCTGAATGAAATAGTTCTTCGCGAACCAGTCCCGCGCTTCGCGGAGTTTTGCCTCGCGCCGCATGTCGAAAACCTGCAAATGAAGTTGCGCCTGCTCATACGTCGGTTTCGAATCCATCTCTGTCTCTCCTTTGAAGTATTGTTTCTTTTTCTGGCTCAAGCTGGGCTGAGCCCGAACTCGATCAATTAATCCGCGCTTCAACAGGCGCCGTTGTCCAAAGCCCGCACTATCTTTCGCCCTCGGTTCCAATCGCGCGCTGCAAGACGCTTCTCTCAACATTGGCTCCCGTGACCAGAAGCACTGCGGGACTTGCTTGCTCTCCCGATTTCAAGAAAGCCGCGGTCGCTGCTGCTCCAGCGGGCTCCGCCACGACACGTTCTTCCAAAGCGAGCTTCGCGATCGCATCGAGCAAGTCCTGTTCGCTCACCAGAATCACGTCATCGACCAATTCCCGAATCGCTCCGACGTTCGCAGGCACCGGGGTTCGTGTCGCCAGGCCATCTGCAATCGTGTCGCAGGTCCTGGTCGAGATCGCGCGTCCCGCTTTCCACGAAAGAAAATAAGAAGGCGCATTCCTGCTCTGCACTCCGACGATCCTCACCTTTTTGGACGCTTGCTTAGCCGCCGCCGCGACGCCGCGAATCAGGGCCGTGTCACCCATGGGAACGTAAATCACCGCCGTCTCAGGTAGCTCGTCGATGATTTCGAGCCCAATCGTGCCCGGTCCCGCTGGCAAGTCGGGATCGGTGGCGTCATTCAGAAAGAACGCGCCCGTCGCCCGCGCGTATTCCAACGCCGCAACGTAAGCCGCCGCCAAATCGATCGCGCCCTCTTCCACAATCTCCGCGCCCAACTGCGCGATCTTTTCGCGCTTCACCGGATTGTTTTTCTCCGGCAGGAAAATTCGCGCCTTCACGCCCAACACTTGCGCCGCATACGCCACCGCCGCCCCGTGATTGCCAGTGCTCGAAGCCACGACCTCGCTCAGTTTGCCCCGCTGCAAATTCGCGTGAAGCGCGTAGAGCGCGCCACGCACCTTGAACGAGCCAGTCGGCAACTCGCTCTCGAGCTTGAGATACACATCTTGTCCGGCGCGCTTTCGTAGCGACGGAGCTTCCACCATTCGCGTTGGCTTGAAATACCGCGCCAAAAATTCCCGCGCTTCCGCGAACCGGTACCGGGGTTTCCCGGTCTCGCGAGGCGAGTTCAAGAATTGAGACGCTCCACCCAACTGCAGCTCCATCCTTTCTATAAACCGCCGCCGGTCGTTTTCGTTACTTCTTCTTTGCTTCCGCCGCTTTTCTCACCCGTTCGTGGATCGTGGCCCATCCCGAGGATACGCCTTTGCGGTGCTCGTCATCGATCCAGCCAAACGCGGAATGATGAAACTTAATCAGGGTACCGCCGCGTTCCTCGCTCAATCGGTATTGGACATTCGACGCCACCGGATACGACATGAAAAGCGGTCCGCAGAATTCAATCAGCGCCGGCCGTTTGATCGCTTGTACGTTGGCCCAGAAGTGTCCGTTCCCATCGCCCAAATCGCGGAACCAGCGCCCGCCCGGCCAAGCCTCCAGCTTCATCGGCATCGGTTGGCCAGCATTCACCTCGTTGTGCGGTCCGAGCTGCTCCAGCAGGGAATCAAACGTCACATCGATCGGCGCCGCCACGTGGATTTCCTGCGTGGTGTCCAACATCAGGTCTTCAAGGTTCTCCGTCTTCGCGATCATCGCTCCTCCTCATTGTGTTCGCTTGGATGCCCGACGCTTTCGCCTCGGCACGCTCTTTCACACGGTTCAGTTGATGACTCCAATATTTCTCAAATGTCTTCGTCCATTCATGAAGCGGCCGGATCGCCTGCGGTACCGTGCGGTAGAGAATCTGTCGCCGTTCGCGCCGCGCGCGCACCAGCCCCACTTGCCGCAGTACGCTGAGATGCTTCGAGACAGAAGGCTGGCTCAGCCGCAGCCGGATGACGATTTCTCCCACCGGCCGCTCATGCTCCGACAGCAACCGCAAAATCTCCCGCCGCCGTGGCTCGGCCACGGCGTTGAACGCGTCTGAAGTTGTCGCCGCCCGTGCCATGCCCTTAATATATTCCGATATAGGAATATGTCAAGCAATTTTTTTTCGGGCCGCCAGAAACCGCATTCGCCACCCAGATATTGAGGAAGGGGATCAGCCGTCAGATGCGCCGCAACTCAGTTGTGCCGCAGGATCGACATGGGATCCAGCTTGCTAGCTTTCCTCGCCGGGATAATCGCGGCGCAAATCGTGGCGACGATGACGATCGCGGCGCTCGCCGGATATACAGAGAAGCCGCGCGCCGCGTCCGCGAGCGCGTGGTTTCTCAAGAACACGTGCGACGCCATCAATCGCGCGATGGCCAGCGCGATCGGCGCTCCGATGATCATGCCTGCGGCCGCCAGCTTCAACGATTGCCCCAGCACGCTCTGCACCACGGACACCGACGACGCACCAAGCGCCATGCGAATGCCGATATCTCGCGAACGCTCGCTCACCAGGTACGCAATCACGCCGTAGATGCCTATCGCGGTTAAGGCGAGCGCGATCGCTCCCAAAATCTCGGTAATCCCCGAAAAGACATGCCACGGCAAATATTGCAATTGCAGGATGTCTTCCATCTTGTCCATCCGCGTCACTCCGCCGGGAATTGCCTCGGAAAGCTTCTCGTCCAGCGTCTGCTTCATGCGTTCCGCGTTTCCGTGTACTCGGATGAGCAACGAGTAGCCGTTTTGTCCCACGCCGGTCCCCGGAAAATAAATGCAGCTCGGATCGAACGAAAAGTCGCCGCCCTCGCTCACCGCATCGCGCGCGATTCCCACGACCGTCGCGCTTGTATATGCCGGTGTATATATCCCGTTCGCTCTGTCGGCGTCCGACGCCGGACGGATACGTAGCAGCTGCCCGACCGCATCCTTATCGGGCCATAACTTCTGAGCCGTCGCTTCGCTTACGATTACCACCGGCGCCTCCTCGCGCGCCTCCGTCTCCGTAAAATTTCGGCCGCGCGTAAGCGGTAAGCGGAAAACGTCGAAAAATTCCGGTGACACTGAATTGAACTGTACCCAGGCTCCGGTCCGGACATTTTGCGGCGATACCAAAATCCATCGAATTCCGGCGTCAAAGGGAACACGCAATGCCACCGCCTCCATCTCTACCGAGCGGTCCGCTTTCAGCATTTCCGAGACCTTCAATCGCGCGTCTTGGCGGGTGATCACTTCGATTACGTTGTGGAGGTCGAGCCGCACGTCGATCGCTTGAACATTCTGTCCGCCGTGCAAAAAGATTCCCGCGGAAATCAGCAGCATCACGCAAATCGCCACCTGCGTTACCACAAGCGCGCCGCGCAATCGCCCGCTGCGGTGCTTCTGCATGAATTCCCCGCGCGTCGCCGCGATCAGATTGCCTCGTGTGGCCTGCAATGCGGGCACAAGCGCGAACCCGACTGTTGCGACCACGGCCGCCAATAGAATGAAGCAGAAGACGCGCCAGTCAATCGTGATCGCCTCAAATCGAACTTTCTTCGCGAGCTCCGAGGTCATCATCCCGTAAAGCATCTTGGGTCCGAGCTTTGACGCAACCCACGCGAGCACAAAACCAAGCAAGGCAGAAGGAATCGCCAGGAGGAATCCTTCGGTCAGGAGTTGCCGCACCAATCGTTTGCGCTCGGCGCCAAGCGCCAGCCTCACTCCAATCTCCCGCTGTCGTGCCATCGCGCGAGCGAGCAGCATGTTGGCCACGTTCGCGCACGCCAGCAGCAGAATCAGCCCAAACGCAATAGCGGAAGGAGCGATAGTGGCAATCGATTCCGCCGTCAACGGAAATACCGTCGCGCTCGACTGCATTCCCACTCCGATCACTTTGTCGTCAGCCGGATGTGTGGCGGTCAACTGTTTCGACGAAACCAAAAACGCCGCCTGCGCCTGGTCTATCGAGAAATTCGGCTTCACCCGCACGGTTACTTCGAGCGGATGCGATGTCTCGGATTTAAACGGGTCTGCTCCATCAACGAATTGTGAATACATCGTGATCGGCGCCCAAAAATCCGTTGGCGCATTCGACATTCCCGCGAATCCGCTCCGTGTCACGCCGATAATTTCAAAGTCGTGGCCGCGAATCGAAATCGTCCGTCCAACAACCGCCGGATCGCCCCCGAACCTGGCCGACCAAGCCGCATGACTGAGCACGATCACGGGGTTGCTGCCCGGCGACTCCGCATCTGACGGCATCAGCGTCCGCCCGAGAACAGGAGCGACTCCGAGCATCGCGAAATAGTTTCCCGAGACCAATTGACCTTCCAGTTCGCCGCCGTTCGCGCGCACGCTTACCCGGCGAACCGCGATCGCGTCCGAAAACACCGGCGTTTTCTTCGTAATATCTTGAAATTCGGTCCACGAAAACCCGCGGCCTGTGGTTGCCTTCGTGTTCCACGTGACCGAATAGAGGCTATAAGGATCCTGCACGGAAAATGGCGCGAGCACGTATGCGTTGAAGACGGTGAAAACCATCGTGTTCAGTCCGAGCGCTAGGCCGATGGTGAGAATTACAGTCGCCGAAAATAAAGGCGCCCGGCGGAAACATCGCGCCGCGTAGCGCACATCGTGGAATAGGGTTTCGATCCAAACTTCCCAACCCCAACCGCGCACTTCTTCTTTCACTGCTTCGGCATTGCCGATCTCGAGGCGCGCCGCTCGCACTGCCTCCGCGCGACTCATGCCATTTTTCATTTTTTCGCGCGCGGAAAGTTCCAGAAAACTGTCGACTTCCCGGTCCAATTCGCGATGGTCCCCGTCTCTGTGAAACAGCGATTTCAGCCCATCAACACAGCTTCTCAGTATGGACACCGGCTCCTCCCTTCACTCGTACCGCAGCGCGATCAACGGATCGACCTTCGCCGCGCGCCGCGCCGGAATCGCCCCCGCACACAGCGCCACAGCGGCCAGAAGACTCGCCGCCGCGACGATGCTCGCCACATCCGTCGGCTTCAGCCCATATAGAAAATCCGCGATGAATCCCGACGCAAGCCGCGTCGCGCCCAGCGCGGCCGGCACCCCGACCGCAATTCCCACGGCGATAAGCACCAGCGTCTCCCGCAACACCATGCCGAGCACATCAAACTGCTTTGCTCCCAGCGCCATGCGAATCCCGATCTCGCGCGTCCGCCGCGCCACTGCATACGCCAGGGTTCCGTACAACCCGATGCACGCCAGCACCAACGCCAGCCCGCCCAGAAAACTCGTCAGCTTCGCGAACAGCCGCTCCTGCGTCAGCGCCTCATCCACCAGATTTTCCTCCGTCTGTATCCGGTAAATCGGCACCTTTGGATCGATCGACGCGACTGCCGCCCGCACTGTCGGCACCATCTCCAGCGGATCGCCCGCCGTGTGCACTTCGTAGTTCATGTACGGAATATCGAACGCCTGCTGCAGAGGTTGATACACGGTCGGCGGAGCGTCATTCCGCAGCGACGCATATTTCGCGTCGCGCACGATTCCGATAACTTGTCCGTCAGCTTCGGGATGTTCGCCGCCCATGCCCATGCGCTCGCCGAGCGGATCGCGTCCGCCGAAATATTTCCGCGCGAATGCCTCATTGATTACATACACCTTCGGCGAATTTGCCGTGTCGCGCACGTTGAAGTCTCGTCCCCGCAAGATCGGAATTCGCATCGTCGCGAAAAAATTCGGCCCCGCGGGCATGATGTACGAGCTCCGGTCTTCGGCGGACTTTACTGTGTATCCCGGCACCGTCACGCGCTCGCCGCGTGCGCCGTCATGCACGATCAAATGCCAGGAAGCTGTTGCCGAAATCACTCCCGGCAACGTCGTCAGCCGCTCCTGTACCTCCGCGTAAAGCGCCTTCAGCGCCGGCTCCTTGTAATCGCTGCTCGGATGCAATCCGAAAAGCAGCACGTGGTCCGCTTCGAATCCCGCCTGGATGTGCCGCATGTTCACCAGTGTCCGGACAAAAAGTGCCGCACCAAACAAAAGCACCAGCGATAGCGCCACCTGCGCCGCCACCAGCGTTTTGCCCCAGCCAAGTTTCAACCCCGCCGCTCCTGGCGAGCCTTGCCTCAATGCCGGCGTCAAATCCGTCCGCGCCGCGCGCCAAGCCGGAGCGATTCCGAAAAGCAGCGCCGTTAAAATACATATTCCGATCGAAAACGCCAGCACCCGCGCGTCCAGCGACATATCGAGCGCGAGCGGACTTGTCTTCGGCGAAATCATCGCCACCAGCACACCGCTCCCCCACGTCGCCAGCAAGTAGCCCAGCGCTCCGCCCACTCCGGCCAGCAGCAAACTTTCCGTTAGCAATTGCCGCATCAGCCGCCAGCGCGATGCGCCCAGCGAAAGCCTCACTCCAATTTCCCGTTGCCGCGCTGTCCCGCGCGCCAGCAGCAGATTCGCCACGTTCGCGCACGCGATCAGCAGCACAAGCCCCACCAGCGCCAGCAGCACGAAAAGCGGCCGCGAATAGGTCCGGCTGAGCTGGCCAAGCCCTTGAGCTCCGCCTTCCAGTTGAAGCGCGGGAATTGCGTAGTGGTCACCGGCTTGCCTCGCCGAAATCCCGTCGGTGGCCACGGGAGTGAATATTGCATTCAGCTGCGTCTCTGCTTGAGCGCGCGAAACGCCCGGCTTCAGCCTACCCATCACGATCAGCCACCAATGGTCCGCCGCTGCAAACATCGAAACCTTCGGATCCATGTTTGGATCGATCAGCGACTGCAATGCGAGCGGCGCCCACACATCGACATGGTCCCCGGTTTGCACTCCGTCAAACCCGCCCGGCATCACACCCGCAATCGCAAAAGGCACGCCGGAGAGCGTGATCTGCTTTCCGGAAATATTCGGGTCTGCCCCGAATCGTCGCTTCCAGTATCCATAGCTGATCACGCACACCGGCGACGCGCCTGCGCGATCGTCCTGCTCGTCGTAAAATCTTCCGGCCGCCGGGTGCAGTCCCAGCGTATTGAAAATTCCCGCCGTGGCCATTTCCGCGCGCGTTAGATCGGCGGTGCCATCCGCCACCAGATTCGCACGCCCCATGTCCGAAATTGCAAACATGTCCGCCACGCCCCGCTGGCTTGCGCGCATCGCCGCAAATGCGGGGTAGGGAAGCGGCGTCCCGACACTCTTCCCATCTTCGTCCCAGGAATTTCCAGACATCCACATTCGCGGCTCTACCGCACCGGGCGGAATCCACCATTCAAAGATCACCAGTTCATGTGGGTTTTTCAGCGGCAGAGTTTTCAGCAGCACCGAATCGATCAGCGTGAAAATCGCTGTGTTCGCTCCGATTCCCAGCGCCAGCGAAAGCACCGCTACAGCCGCGAATCCCGGATTCTTTGCCAGCACGCGCGCTGCATATCGCAAGTCCTGCCAGACCGTCTCCAACCGTGATTCCCACCCCCACGCGCGCGACTCTTCCTTCACCATATCCGCGCTCCCGATCTCCATCCGCGCCGCGCGCATCGCGTCCGCACGGCTCATGCCCGCCTTCATCTTTTCGCGCGCGGATATTTCCAGAAAGCTCGATACTTCGCGGTCCATCTCGCGATTGTCTCGTTTCCCGTGAAAGAGCGACCTCAACCCGCCGGTTATGCTTCGAAGGATAGACATCGCGTTCCTCACTTTGCTCCTGCTTTCAGGGCAATTCGACGCTGTCGCAGTTCCTTACTCATGACGAAGAATAGACATCGGATCGAATCGAGACGCGTGGCGCGCGGGGATCGCTCCGGCGAGTGCTGCGGCCAGGAGAACTACGGCGATACTTAAGCCATAAACGCGAAGGTCGAACGACGCAAGCAACACGATTTTGGCGGAGACGAGCCGCATGACCCCGAATGCGATCAATGTGCCGATTGCAAGGCCAAGGCACGTCAGCCTGATTGATTGCGAAAGGACGAGACGGACTACGGCGCGGGAACTCGCGCCCAGTGCGAGACGAATCCCGATTTCACGCCAGCGTTGGGCCGTCAGATAGGAAATCACTCCATAGATCCCCGCGAGGGTCAGAATCAGCGCAAGTCCGCCCAGCGCTTCGGAGATCCACGCAAATAGGCGGAATGGCAGATATTGAATCTCAAGCACCTCTTCCATGGGCGTAATCTGATTTGCGGCGCCCGGCGCGTGCTCGTCGAGCAGTTTCTGGATGGACCGTCGGGCCAGCTCGATATTGCCACGGACGCGAACGAGCAGTTTCGGAATAAATGTAGCGTTCGCATTCGTCGGGAAATAAATGCACGTAGGATCGGGCCCGAGCAGTACGGAGTGGTTGACCACGTCACGCGCAACCCCGATCACGCGAACGGCCTCGTATTGCGGAATCTTGTCCGGCCGGGAATCGAGCGGCGGGGGCTGGATTCGCAGCGTTTGACCGATGGCATTGGAGCCGGGCCAAAATTTATGAGCGGTGGATCCGCTGACGATAACAACCGGTGCCTCAGCGCGATCTTCGTCTTCAGTGAAATTGCGACCATTCGTGAGCGTGATGCGAAAAACGTCAAAGTGCTCCCGCGAAACAAAGTTGTAGCCCGCAGTCACAAAACTGGAGGAGTTTTCGGTTGCGACTGAAATCCCTCGAAGATCTCCGTAGAGCGGAGCGCGCCACACTGCGTCAATGGATTCGACCGCAGGATCGGACGATAGAGCTGAAATGACGTTGGGGCGGAATCCTTCGCGGACGTCAATGTCGAGGACATTCCGGACATCAAGGCCGACGTCAGTTGCTTCTACACGGCGGCCTGCCCGCAATAAAATTCCGGAGCAGATCAAAAGCATGACGCAGATTGCGACTTGAGCAGTGATCAAACTGTTGCGCAGCCGCCCCGCTCGCTGGCGGCCCGCAAACTCGCCTCGAGTCGCGGAAATTAGATCGCCGCGAGTTGCCTGCAGAGCGGGAGCCAGTGCGAATCCAACCGCTGAAACACACGCCGCAATCAACATATAGAGGAAGACTCGCCAGTCGAGCGAAATAGCCGCGACGCGGCCCTGTTTGGCAAATTCCGGAGGAATAATGGCGAAGAACGCGCGCATGCCAAAGTTCGCGCTGAGCCACGCCATTGCAAATCCAAATCCTGCCGAACCCAGCGCCAGCACGAGGCCTTCCGTGAGCAGCTGGCGGACCAGGCGCGTACGAGCAGCTCCCAGCGCCAGGCGCACGCCAATCTCGCGCTGGCGGGCGAGCGTACGAGCCAGCATCATGTTGGCTACGTTGGTGCAGGCAAGAAGAAGAACTAGCCCGAAGGCGACGAATGCAGGGGCAAATACTGCGACCGCGTCCGCTGTGAGTGGAAACGATGTCGCATTTGATCGGAACCCGACGCTGATCACTTTGTCCTGTGCCGATCGATCCGCCGTCAATTGCTTCGAAAAAACTAAGAGGGCCGCGCGGCCTCGATCGGGACTCAGCCCCGGATGCAAGCGTCCCGTCAGTTCCAGCGGATGAGGATGCGTAGGTCCGAAGAGATCGGGTCCATCCAGGAGCTGGTTGGACATTGTCATTGGAGCCCAGAAGTCCCGGGGCAAATTTGCGATACCCCCGAAGCCGCGGCGGGCGACGCCGACGATTTCAAACGGGTGGCCATCGAGCGGAATTCTGCGGCCGATGACGGACCGATCTTGGCCGAACTTTGCTTTCCAGCAATCGTGGCTCAAGACGATGACGGCATTGCTGCCGGCCACCTCGGCATCGGACGGGACGAGAGTGCGGCCCAATTCGGCGGGCACACCCAGCATCGAGAAATAATTTCCGGAGACGAGCTCTCCCATCAGCATGTCGTTTCGTACGCGCACGTTGGCGCGCTGAATCGCTACGACGTCGGAAAATGCTGGATTGCCTTCACGAAACCGTTGGAACTCATTCCACGACATCCCTCGGCCTATCGTGCTTTTCGTGTTCCACCAAACCCGGTAAAGGCTATGCGGATCTTGTACGGAGAACGGCGCCAGGACATAGGCGTTGAAGGCTGCAAAGAGTACGGTATTCAGGCCCAGCGCGAGCCCGATCGTCAAAACCACGGTGGCGGCGAACGTCGGCGCATTTCGGAAGCAGCGTAGAGCGTACCGCAAATCCTGCCACACCGTTTCCACGCGCGCCTCCCAGCCCCACGCGCGCACTTCTTCTTTCACCACGTCCGCGCTTCCAATCTCCATCCGCGCCGCCCGCATCGCGTCTGCGCGGCTCATCCCCGCCTTCATCTTTTCGCGCGCGGATATTTCCAGAAAGCTTTCCACTTCCCGGCCCAACTCGCGTCCGTCCTCGCGCCTGCGAAACAGCGATTTCAGGCCCCCAGCGATATTTCGAAGCATGGCCATTGCCTCCGCTCGCTACGCTTTCAAAATCTCCGCGATCGCCGCTGCTTGCCGGTGCCAGGATTTCGCCTCGCGCTCCAGCTGCTTTCTGCCGCGCGCCGTCAGCGAGTAGTACTTCGCCTGCCGGTTGTTCTCCGAAGTTTGCCATTCGCCTTTGATCAGCCCCTCGCGCTGCAGCCGCTTGAACGCCACAAATAGCGACCCCGCGTTCACTCGAAACACGTTCCGGCTCATCTGCTCGATCCGCACCGAAATGCCGTACCCGTGCATCGGCTCAATCTCGAGCGTTTTCAGAATCAGCATGTCCAGCGTGCCTTGCACCACGTCGCTTGAAGGGTTTTCGCCCATTCTCTTTGCCTCGCTTCCTTATACGCGGAATGCCGCCGAAATGTTTCCCCTGACCGTCAGTAGGAGAGACCCTTATCCTCCTGTTCGTCAAGAGGAGCATGGAGAGGAGTAACGAAGCGATGGTGTGTGATACGTGGAAGCTTATTGCGCGTGCCGGATTGCGCGAGTCGAAACGATCCGGATCTCGAACACCGCCGGCCACTGCTTTCCGGTCACAAATAGCCGGTCGCGCTTTGCATCGTACGCGATCCCGTTGAGCACGGACTCCCGGTCGATTTTCTCGCTCGCGGGCAAAAGGCCGGTCAGATCGATCCACGCGATCACGCGCCCATCCTTTGGCGAAATGCGCGCGATCCTGTCCGAGTGCCACACGTTGGCATAAACCTCGCCCTTGATGAATTCCAGCTCGTTCACCTGAGTGATTTCCTTCGCTCCATCGTGAACGGTAATTGTCCGCACAGGCTGAAAGCTGCTCGGGTCGCGGAACGTCAGCTTTGACGATCCGTCGCTGGTGATAATTTGCGACTCGTTGCGCGTCATGCCCCAGCCTTCTCCCTCATAAGAGAACTGCTTCACCAGCCGCAGCGTCGCGCGCTCGTACACGAAGCAAACGTGCGATTTCCACGTCCACTCGTAAATGTAGTCGCCCCAATCGACGACACCTTCGCCAAAATATTGCGGCCCAAGGTCCACATGCTTGATGATCTTTCCGCTCGCAGGCTCGATCACGAGCACCGAAGAGCGCCCTTCAATTCCAGTGCCCTCGTAGAAGAATCCGTCGCG
>DASTCZ010000219.1:0-5533 GCA_035710585.1 Candidatus Acidiferrales bacterium
TCGCGCAGGAACGAACGAAAAAATCGTCATCGTGGATCCGCGTGGGGGAGAAAGTGAAGCTGGGCGGAGCCGGACGATGCAAGCGCTTACAATTCGCTGGTCAAATCCCCCACACCCCTAAACTTGGCGGAGCCTACTCCCGCAGATGAGGCTATGTCAACAACCAAAATACTTTATCCACAGTAGTGAGAGCGCTTACACAAACCCCTTGCCGGAGGGGCGGCCGGATGAGAAGGTCTAGGCTTTCTTCATGGGAAGGAGAGGCGCGAGGCGGAACCCACGCCGCCGTCGCAGCCATTGTGTCGATTTGAAACGGAGAGAGTTTCTATACCGCGCTTCGGCTGGACTGGCCGCGCTCCCGCTGGCGCGCTGGATTCCGGCCGCCCCGGCGACTGCGGTCACATTTGTGGATGTAGCGAAGGCGGCGGGAATCAGCTTTGTCCACGACAATGCGGCCTCGCCAGAAAAATACCTGATTGAAACGATGGGCGCGGGCTGCGCTTGGCTGGACTTCGATCAGAACGGGCTCTATGACGCCTACCTCGTGAATTCTGCGGCGACGCAGGTGTATTCGCCGAAGCAGCCGCTGCGCAACGCGCTCTACAGGAACAACGGCGACGGGACATTTACAGACGTGACGGCGAAGGCCGGAGTTGGCGCCGAAGGGCTGTTTGGAATGGGCGTCGCCGTCGGCGATTACGATAACGACGGCTTTCCCGACTTGTTCGTGCTCGGCTACGGGCGCTGCATCCTTTATCACAACAATGGCGACGGGACATTTACGGACGTAACGGCGAAAGCAGGAGTGGAAAACCGCCGGAAGTGGGGCTCGAGCGCGGCGTGGTTTGATTACGACAACGACGGACGCTTGGACCTGATCGTGGCGAATTACGTCGATTGGACTCCGGAGCGGAATTTTTATTGCGGGGACCGCGGGCCGGGAATGCGCAGCTATTGCCACCCGGATGTTTTCCATGGAGTGGCGCCGGCGCTTTTTCACAATAATGGCGACGGGACTTTTACCGATGTGAGCAAGCAATCGGGGATCGGCGCGAAGGCGGGGAATGGGCTCGGCGTGGTGACGGTCGATTACGACAACGACGGCTGGCAGGACATTTTCATCGCGAACGATTCGATGCCAAATTTTCTATTTCGGAATAAGCGCGACGGAACGTTTGAGGAAGTGGCGTACGTCGCGGGGGTCGCGGTGAGCGGCGACGGACAGCCCGAAGCGGGGATGGGCGTGGATGCGGCGGACGTCGCGGGCACTGGCCGGATGGACATCGCGGTGACGCATCTCGATCTCCAGCTCGCGCGGCTCTATCGGAATAACGGCGACGGCAGCTTTGACGACGCGACAATCAAAAGCAGGATCGGCTACGCGACCTACCATATGAGCGGATTCGGCGCGCGATTCATGGATTACGACAACGACGGCGCGCGGGATCTCTTCATGGCCAATGGGCACGTGCTCGACAACATCGAGAAATATGGCGGGCAGACGAAATATCTCGAGCCGAAGCTGATGTTCCGCAATATTGGCGGCGGAACATTTGAGAACGTGAGCGATCGGCTGGGCGCGGATTTTGCGCTGCCGCGCGCAAGCCGGGGTGCGGCCGTCTGCGATTTTGACAACGACGGCGATCTGGACATCCTGGTGAACAACAACGGCGAGGCAGCGCAGCTGCTTAGGAATGACGGCGGCAACGCGAATCACTGGCTGCAGATTTTCTTGATCGGAACGAAATCGAATCGCGACGCGATCGGCGCGCGGGTGAAAGTCACCGCGGGAGACTTGGTGCAATACGACCAGAAAAAGGGCGGGATGAGTTATCAGTCAGCGCAGGATCCGCGGCTTCATTTTGGCCTGGGCGCGCGAACGAAAATCGATTCCATCGAGATTCTGTGGCCCAGCGGCGAGAAGACCGAGCTTGGGAATCTGAATGCCGATCACATCGTCACAGTGCAGGAAGGGCGCGGAGTGGTGGAGAGGAATTTTCCCTTGGTGCGTGCGAAATAGAAGACGTCACCGCGTACGAATTAAATTTTCGGCAGCGCTCTAGTTGTCCCACTTGAAGGCGCTAAGAACTCCCGATTTGAATTCGAGGTCTGCGACCAGGCGATCGACGCTGGGACGCGGCTGCGTAGTGTTTGCACTTTGCGCGGATGGATTTGTGCTCGGCGTCGCTGGGTTCGCGGACGCAGACGGCTGGGCTTGCGTGCCCTGCTCAGTTTCTGATTTGCGGAAAAAGATTCGGAAGCTGTACGAGGCTTCTGCGGTATTGGTAGCGGGAGGCGCCGCGTCTTGTGCGGCCACGTGCCACCCGTTTTTACCGGTATCGGAAGCGGAAGCCATGCCCGCATCGGCGAAAAAGTCCGCGAGCTTCGTTTCGCCGACTTTGTACGCAGTGAGACGCGCTACGAGTGCGCGCGCCGGCTGGCTGTCACGCGGTTCGCGGCGAAAACCTCCAGCCGGGCGCGGGCGCGGCTCGACTTTTTCTATAGCAATTTTCCCGGAATAAAAATCGTCGAAGAGTTTGTATGCGTCGGGATCGTATTTCTTCAGGCCTTCGGGGCCGTTCTCCGGCTTGGGGCCGGTCATATTCAGATCGCCGTGAGTGCCGAAATACCACATCGTGAGTTCGGCGAAATATTCGTTGGGATTCGATCCGGCATAAGAATTGATCCACAGGCCCTTCGATTTCGAGACCTGATACTGATTATCGAACATAGCGCGCACGCTGCGCTGCATGCCCGCTCCCTCGATATTGTGCGCGAATTCGTGCATGCAGATGTCGCGGCCGCGGTAGCGGTCCTGGGGAAGATTGAGCAGATTCTCCTCGGCACAGGATGTAATCAGGCCGCCCATGCCGCGCGTCCGCTGATCGCGCGTGAGCCCGTTGTATTCATCGAGCGGAACGTGCTTGTCGTGGCGCCATTCGGGAAGATCGGTGGTGACCTGATCGCGGCCAATGATATGGATCTCCGCGCCTGCGGCGGCGAGATTCGTGACGGCCACGGGAAGATTCGCCGTCTCGGTGGCCATCCGATCGTAGAGAGCGTACATCGCAGCGTCGTCAACGACGCTCGGCGCCTTAATCAGGATGCCGTGAAACGAGAGCTGTTTGGTGAAGAAGTCGTTTTCCGGCGGAGTGATCGGCTCAATTTTTGCCTCGCGGGCCGGCGCCTGCTGCGAATTCGCGCGAGCGGCGATCGAAGGTGCAAACGCGGCGAGCGAACACGCGGCGAGCACTAGGACTGCCCTTATAAAGTACGCGCACTGTTTGGCTGCATAAAATGAAAGCACTTTCTCTTGTCTCATGCGCATGAAACGCTCGCAGTCTTTTGTCGGTTTCATCGTCTTTGAAATTTACTGATGCGGAGTGCGGGCGGCGTAGCCTGCCTTGGTGTCGCCTTTCGCGTCTGCAATTTTTTGGGCTTGCAGCGCATTGAGCCGAGCGAGCATCGCCGCCGCTTCTTGCGCGTGGGCGGCGTCCCCTCGCTTGCGGTAAGCGATCACGAGATTCGAATAGACCGCCGGATTATCGGGCTCGAGTTGCCCGGCGATGTTGAGCCTCGCGATCGCGTCTTCGATACGATTCTCCAGCAGGTAGAGTTTTGCCAGGGCGAGTTGCGCACTGGAATAGCCGCCGCGCTCGGCGGTGGATTTTTCCAGGGCGCTGACAGCTTCAGAAAACTCAGGTTGTTGCGGATCGATACCCGCGCGAACAACTGCCTCGCCAAACAGCGCCGGCAACATGAAATGCGGATGCGGCTTGCGAATGCCTTCGCGACCCGCTTGCACCGCGCCGGAAACGTCGCCGCTCAGCAAATCCGCCTGCGCCGTCGCGATGTAAGCGATGTCGCTGCCCGGGGCGAGCTTCGCAGCCTCCACCAAATCCCGTTGCGCGTCATCGACGCGATCCAGTTGAACGAAAAACAGGCCGCGATCGAGATGCAGCGGCGCGGACTTAGGGAGGCGATTGACGCCCGTCTCGACAATTTTCAATCCGGCGTCGAAATTGCCGCTCTGCATGCAGGCATCGGCAATATAGAGGTACAGCTTCTCGTCTTTCGGCGAGATTCGCACGGCGGACTGGAACGCCTCGAACGCGCGATCCTGCTGACCATCGCCGATGTAAGCCTGTGCAAGCAGATTCTCGATTTCCGTGGCGTCACGGCCGCCGGCGCGAACATGATTCAGTAGAGCGATCGCAGGCTTGAATTGTCCCGTCGCGACATAACAGAGAGAGAGATTGAAATCCAGAACGAAGTCGTCACCGACGCGCGCCTGGGCAGCAAGAAAGTGCCGGATCGCTTCGGCGAATTTTCCCTGGCGCGTAAGATCGATGCCGAGCTGAATATCCGGATCGCCCTGACCGGATGAATCTCCGCCTCTCCCGCCGCCTCCGCGCCGGTTTTGCGCCCCCGCGCTCGTCGACATGCAAAGCGCCGCAAAGACAACGAGCGCGAGTACGCGCGCACGGAAAATTCGCTGAGTCCTCTCCGTGAGTTTCATTTCCAGCCCGGCTCGCCTTCCGTGATTGTGATGTAGCGATCCACCGGCGGGTTTCCAAACCGTTGCACGAGCGCGCTCGGCGGCGGCCATTTTACTTCCACCCAGTCGATTTTCGCGCGCGAGCCCAGCCCCAGAATCACTCGCGGGTCGCAGGACGAAGCGTAACTCCCGCCGCCGACGATCGTGCGGTGGCGTTCGAAGTCTCCGGAGCGGTACGTGATGCGCGCACCGATGGCATCAATATTCGCTTTGCGGCCGATGAGCCGTACGCCGAGCCAGTGATTCTGCCTGCCGATATTATTCCGCAGCAGTAGAGGCGCGCCGTCATTGACGGAAATCAGCACGTCGAGCGAGCCATCGTTATCGAAATCTCCCAACGCAAGTCCCCGCCCGGCAATCTCGCGCGCAAACACGGGCCCGCATTCCGTGCTCACGTTTTTCCATTTGCCGCCATTATTTCGAAAGAGCAGCGTCGGCTCAAAATATTTCACGTCGGGAATGCGTTTCTGCACGACGGTATCGGGATGGCCATTGCACACGATCAGGTCGAGTTCGCCGTCGTTATCGTAATCGAAGAATTTCGTTCCCCAGCCGCTCAGCAACATCGTCGCCGGGCCGATTCCGGCAGACGTAGCGAAGTCGTCGAACAATTCGTTTTTTCGATTGTGGTAGAGCGAAAACATCTCGTGATCGACGTTGGTCAAAAAAAGATCCAGCCAGCCGTCCTGATCGAAGTCGGCCGCGTCCACGCCCATGCCCGAGCGCGGCACGCCCATGGCGTTATAAGCGACACCCGCGAGGCCACCGATCTCCTCAAATTTTCCCTTTCCGCGATTTGCGAAGAGAAAATTCGGAATTTTGTCGTTGCTGACGAATAGATCCATCCAGCCATCATTATTTATATCGGCGGCGACGACTCCCCAGGCCTTTGCCGGCAAATCGATTCCAGCGGACTTGCTCACGTCACTGAAAGTTCCGTCGCCATTATTGTGAAAAAGTTTGCTCGGCGTTCCG
>DASTCZ010000220.1:0-3451 GCA_035710585.1 Candidatus Acidiferrales bacterium
GCGCACGTTTTCGCCGAATCCCGGCCACAGGAATTTTCCGTTCGCATCGCGCCGGAACCAGTTCACGTAGAAAATCTTCGGCGGCCGCGGAATCTTCGGTCCCATCTCCAGCCAGTGCCGGAAATAGTCCGCCATGTTGTATCCGCAAAAAGGCAGCATCGCCATCGGATCGCGCCGCGTCACGCCCACTTTTCCCGTCGCCGCAGCCGTCGTCTCGGAAGCCATCGAAGCGCCCACGAAGACTCCGTGCTCCCAGTTGAATGCCTCGTACACCAGCGGAGCCAAGCGCGCTCTCCGTCCGCCAAACAGAAACGCCGAAATCGGCACGCCCTCCGGATCTTCCCAATGCGGTGAAATGCTTGGCGATTGCTTCGCCGGCACCGTGTACCGTGCGTTTGGATGCGCCGCCGGACCCTTCGACGGGTCCCACGCCCGCCCCTGCCAATCGACTAATCCCGCCGGTACCTGCGTTTCGCTTCCCTCCCACCACGGTTCGCCGTTCGCCGTCATCGCCACGTTTGTAAAAATCGAATTACTGTGCAGCGCCTTCATCACGTTCGGATTCGTCTGCGCTCCCGTCCCAGGCGCCACACCGAAAAACCCGTTCTCAGGATTGATCGCCCGCAGCGTCCCGTCCGCGCCAATCTTCATCCACGCAATGTCGTCGCCGACAGTCCACACTCGATAGCCCTGGCTCTCGAGAGACGACACCATCATCGCCAGGTTCGTCTTGCCGCATGCGCTCGGAAACGCCGCGGCCATATACGTCACCTTGCCGCTCGGATCTTCCAGTCCGAGGATCAGCATGTGCTCCGCCATCCATCCTTGCTCGCGCGCCATCCAGCTCGCGATCCGCAGCGCGAAGCACTTTTTCCCCAGCAATGCGTTGCCGCCGTAGCCCGACCCGAAGCTCCAGATCAGCTTTTCTTCCGGAAAATGCAGAATAAACCGCTTCGCCGGGTCCAGATCTCCCGTCGAATGCAGCCCCGGCACAAAATCGTCTGAATTCCCCAGCCGCTCAAGCGCCTGCTTCCCCATCCGCGCCATGATCCGCATGCTCGCCGCGACGTATGCGCTGTCCGTAACCTCCACCCCGATCCGGCTCTGCGGCGAATTCGCCGGGCCCATGATGTACGGAATCACGTACATCGTTCGCCCCGCCATGGACCCCTCAAAAAGCGCGCCGACCTTCTCCTTCGCTTCTGCAGGAACCATCCAGTTGTTCGTCGGCCCCGCGTCCTGTTTGCGCTGGGTGCAGATAAACGTCACCTGCTCCGTCCGCGCCACGTCGTTCGGATTGCTCCGGTGCAGGTAACAGTTCGGATATGTCTTGGGATTCAGCTCAACTGTGTGTCCTTCGCGCACCATTTCCGCGAAAAATTGCTCCTGCTGGGCATCGCTGCCGTCGCACCACACCACGCGTGCCGGCCGCGTCTTCCGTTCGGCCGACGAAACCCACTGTTCAAGAGGTGATGACACCCAGTCCCCCATCAACCTGTTCGATGTCGCTACCATTGAGAAGAGGACGGCCAGGCAGCGCGCCCCACCCGCAAGCCCGCGGGCTTCAGGGGCGGTGAAATTACACCCTTAATTCTTTACGAATTAACGGGAAAAGTCTACACGGCAGCGTCCGGAGCGGTGCCCAGCCGCATTACCCACCGCGAGTCCGATCTCAGCCTGATGCGTTTCCCATCGCCGGTCACCATTACAAGATTCTCAGCGGTATATACTCGGTTCGTGTACGCCCAAAAGCTCCGCATCGATGTCGTCATCGCCGGCCAGCGCAAGCCCTGCCCGCTCGATTGGCTGGACTCGTTCAGTATGCGCAATTTCACCAACTCCGCGGAATTTGACGACACGCTTCCCATCTCCGACGGCCTGATCGAAGCCAGCCTGCGCGTAAAACCCGAGCGCCTCGCCGAAGCCCTCTCCGCCTGGCTCAATCAACGCGGCAAAGGCGATGGCCAACCCGTCTCCGTCGAAATCCGCCCCGCTTAACGATAACGCCATCGCTTTTTCCTCTACTTCCTTTCCCTCCTTTACTTCCTTTGCCTCACCTCTCCGCCCTTCTCCTCGGCCTCGCCAGAGC
The DNA here is from genome assembly GCA_035710585.1 of Candidatus Acidiferrales bacterium. Taxonomy (GTDB): domain Bacteria; phylum Acidobacteriota; class Terriglobia; order Acidiferrales; family UBA7541; genus DASTCZ01. Next base: position 2,090 of record DASTCZ010000220.1, read on the forward strand.
CGCCTGAATCTGAGGCAGGGCCAGCTTCGCGGCGGCCATTCCCGCGGCGATCATCTGCGGCGACTTGTCGAATTCATCCCACATCACGTCCGAAACTCCCGGCTCGATCAGAATGTCGCACCGCTTCCGCCAGTGGTGCTCCGATCGTTCCTGCAAAATCGAAAACGAGCGCCCGATCACCTCAAACATGCTTGTCGGCTTATGCGAAAGCCCCGAAGTCGCCAAATGCACTCCGACCACAATGTCCGCTCCCAACAGCCGCGCGCCTTCGTGCGGCATCGGGTCCGTCACGAATCCGTCCACCAGCGTCCGTCCCGCGCTTTCCACCGGCAAGAATAGACCGGGGTACGCGCACGAAGCGCGGATCGCCAGCGCCAGATCGCCCGTCGTGAAATTTACAGTGGTCCCGGAACCAAGATCGGTCGCTGCCACCGCTAACGGAATCTTCAAATCTTCGAATCGCCGGAACGTCGTAAACCGCGCCAGAAAATCCTCGAGCCGCTGGTTCGTCGCCAGTCCCATCCGCGAAAGCGTCCATCGCCCGAAATCGCTAAACCGCGTGTGCGCGCTCTGCCGCTCCATCTCGTCGAGCGAAGTTCCGCTCGCATACGCCGCCCCAATGAGGGCGCCGACGCTCGTTCCTGAAATGCAGTGAATTGGGATGCGGTGCCCTTCGAATACTCGCAGCACGCCGATATGCGCGATGCCGCGGGCGAAGCCTCCCGATAACGCCACGCCGATTCGCGGGCGGTCCTGCGGCTCCAGCTCCGGCGGTTGCCCGGTCGTCAGCTCGCGCACCTTTTCCACGGCCTCGCTGATCCATTCGCGCACTGGACCGCGCTTCTCTTCCGCCATGTAAACAGAGTATCCGGCTCGCGCACGTGTGTCAGCTTCGGTTGACCTCTCCATGACCGTTCTGTAACCTGCCAGCCGGGCGACGTAATCGCTAAAAATGCGCTTCGACCGTAAGTTCGGAGTTCAGAATCGTATTTCGGGGGTTAGGGCTTTCGCGCTCTTTGCGTCCCGACGACGTTTGTCGGGACGCCGCTAAGGGAGATAGCGCTTTTCGAATTCAGCTTTTTCGGGGGTCGGAGCTTTAGCTCCGCCATTTGAGCCTCAAAAACGGGGCTTTAGCCCCTGAGGAAATGCAGCGTCCATGAAATTTCGCATCGATCGCGTCGCTGTTCTCGGCGCCGGCACCATGGGCGCGCGCATCGCCGCGCACTTTGCCAATGCCGGCATCGAAACCTTTCTGCTCGATATTGTTCCGCCCGAACTCATCTCCGCTGAAAAATCGAAAGGCCTGACGCTTTCCGATCCCGCCGTCCGGAATCGCTTCGCGCGCGCCGGAACAGATGCTGC
>DASTCZ010000221.1:0-2754 GCA_035710585.1 Candidatus Acidiferrales bacterium
TGCTGTTGCTGCCGCGCAAAAAGCGTTTTCGCGCTCGCGGCAAATCCGCCGATGGCGATCGCCGCGCCGGAAATCAGCCGCCGCCGCGAAATCATTCGCGCGCTCGCCGTGCCTTTGCTGTTCGCAGTCATTCCTGCCTCCGAATCTTTCGCTTTCAGCGCGCAATCGTCGCGACGTAATTGCATTACGTTACTAACTTCGTGTTCCATCATCAGGCCCGAGAATCGCCGCCATAGTGAAGCTCTTCGCCGTCTTGACCACGATTTCTCTCCTGCTTGCGATCGTTCTTCGGCGGTTTTTGCCGGACAAAGTTCGCATTCCGCGAGGCTGCCGCCTGGGGAGCTGTTGGCACGGCGCAAATACCGAACCGGTCCCGCATAGTGTCGCCGTCATCCCTCACCGCGAGCACTCCGACGTGGTCCTAATTCGGGACACGGGAAACGCCGCACAGTAATCAATCCGGCGATGCGCCGCCGCGATCAGCGCGCAAGCAGCGTAGCCGCGGCAATTGCGATCATCGCCACCGTCGCTGCTACCTGGACGATTCCGGATCGACGCTCGCGGATGCGAAATAACCGGCCCACGTCCGCCAACCCAATTGCGAGGGCACAACCCACTGCGAGAAATGGCAGCGAGCGCGCCATGTTCAAGTTGATCTGCGCGACGATTCTTGCAGCCCTTTCCGGAGCGAGCTGCGGCACGACGATCTCCGCCAGCAAATTTACTCTCAATAGCGAGCAGAGGCCGGCCGCCTGCGCCAGATCGAGAACCAATTTGGCAACCGCGCGGCCGGTCGTCCACTGCGCGCGCAGCAAATTCGCGGCGGCGAAGACGATGTGAACGGCAGCCGTCGCGAGGAAGAAGAAGTAGAACGCTCGCCAGACCGGAGAAAGCGTGATTCGCACTCCACCGCGATCGAAAATGGTGTTGGAGCCCATGTACGCGAGCCACCAGCCGATGAAAACCAAATTTGCGGCGAGATCCACCGTCGATTGAACCCGCGGAATTCTCCGGTGGTCGCGAACGGCCTGCAGTTTCGATGGACTCCAGTTCTCAAGAAACTTGGATTTCGTTTCCAGGAATTCGAGAGCCGCGAACACGAGTGTGGTCGCGCCCACCGCACTGAAAAGCGAAATCCAAAAGGGGCCCCACGCTCTGGCCAGCTCCGCAAGAATCGAATGCGAATTGCTGTAGACCGGATCGAAGACGTACAGACCGACGCGCACCAGAAACCACGGTACGAGATAACCGAACAATACGATCTTCAGCGTGAAAATGTAGGCCGGATAAAGCGCCGGGCCGATCACCGACTTCCGCGGAAAGTAACGGTTCGCGACGAGCATCGGACGCCCGCGCTGCTTGAGTAGCGCCTCGAGTTCCGCAGCGGTAAGGCTACGGCCGAGCGTCGATTCCTTTTCTTCTATCTCCGAGCAGATGTCTTCGGAAAGTTCCGCGATGACGTCGTCCTGCTGGCCGCGCGGCAGCCAAAATCGGACTGCTTGAAGGTACCGGTCAACTAACTGCATGCAGAGCCTCCTTCACAATCTCGTAGAGCGACTCATCGATCGCGCGCCATTCCTCGATCAATTGCGCGAGAATTGCTTTTCCTGCCGGCGAAAGCCGATAGAAGCGCTTGACGCGTTTGTCATGCTCGCGCCACTGGCTCTTGAGCAGACCTTGGCTTTCAAGCCGCCGAAGCAGTGGATATAGAGTGCCTTCGTCGATTTCCATGCCGTGATCGGCGAGCGTCTTCCGGAGCGAGTATCCGTATTCCTCGGTGTGCAGCGCCGCGAGCACCGCAACAGTCAATGATCCGCGGCGAAGTTCGAGGCGGAGATTTTCAAAGACCTCGCTAATGGAAGTCAGTTTGAGCCTTCCAGCGATTCATTGATTGCGACGTTCATGTTGTGCGCTCGACAGCGGGCGCCATTTGCACCGTCGCCTCGCGGGTTGCGATGGAGCGTCCGATCCATGCAAAGATGAACAGCGCGATCCCACCGCTCCACGCGCCGAGGCTGAATGATGTCGAGAAGTAGTGCGCGATCACCATACCCATGGCCATCAGAATCGCCGCAAGAAACACGAACATGCGCATCCCGTACATAAAAACGAACGGCAGATAGTGCGCGCCCACGAGAATCAGCAGCGCGGGGTAGAACAAGTTCAAGCGATATAAGCCCACCGGAATCAGAAGCAACATCGAAAACGGCAACACAAACGCGACCTGCATCCCGAGGCCGTTGAGCGGATTCCTTGTTTTCACCGGCGGGCGGAGAAAATGCAGCAGCACTTGGGTCAGCGGGAAAATAAAAAATCCGCCAACGACGGCAGCGATGATCGACGATTTCGGTGTGCCCCACTTTCCCAGCGCCGCGCCCACAATCCACACAGCAGCCGACACCATCTGCCCCGCAAATCCGCCGATGTACCGCTGCCTCACTTCGCGCTGCGCATCCGCAATTCTCCAGTTGATGATTTCCAATGGGTTCTCCGCTCCGTGCATCCTATACGTCATACACTGTACACCACACAGTATAGAATTTCACGAATTATTTTTTGCAAAGTCGTTCACGGTTTTCGTTATTGCAGACGGACGGGTTGCGAGGTTGCGAAGAGTTTGCCGTTGACGGCTTCCTGCGTGACGACGCGGAGACGATAGGAGCCTGGAGGCGCGTCGAGATTCAGAGAACCATTGACTCCCGAGGATTCGAGGCGCGCGAAGGAATCCGGTTTCAGCGCGAGATCGATTTCGCC
>DASTCZ010000222.1:0-5941 GCA_035710585.1 Candidatus Acidiferrales bacterium
GCGATTTTCCTTTCGACACCTGTCCTTCCGAACGGTTGCCGCCGCCAAAAATAGTCCGGTATTGTGGGGACAAGGCCGCTCCCTCCCAGCGTCCCCGAAGGCGGAATCACGCATGAGCGTAGAAACGAAGGACACTCCGAACGCGCTCACCCAGAATTCGTTGGAACGCCGCTCCGAGCCACGCACGCCGCTGATCGCCCAGGCCGAAGTTGCGGACATTGCCTCGGGCGTGAAGCTCAGCGCGCGCGTTTCGGATTTGAGCCTCTCCGGCTGTTACCTCGACGCGCTCACGCCGCTTCCCGAGGGATCGGACGTACATCTTCGAATATCGTTCAACGACGAGCGGCTCGCGCTCCGCGCGAAAATCCGCTTTTCGCACCCGGGCTTGGGAATGGGAGTGCAGTTCGACGCCCCGACCGGCGAGCAGATGCAAGTTCTCAGCAACTGGCTGACCGCCATCGGCGCAAAGCCGCCGGCTCAAGCCGCGGCCGCGCCCCCGCGGGTTGCGCCGGAGAAAGATCAACGGAAAGCGCTGCAAGACCTGATATCGCTTTTGAACAGAAAGGGAATTCTGAACGAAGGGGAAGCGGCGCAGCTTCTCGCAAAGCTCTAATCGCATTCCGCCTCGCCACCTCTCGGCAGACGGCACCTGTCGTCAACTTTCGCTCCGGTTATCCGGTGCGGCCGAAATGAGGGAGAGCAGGCATGGCAAAACGCAAGCTGGGCGAAGTTCTCGCGCGTCGCGGGCAAATCTCCGACGAAACTCTTTCCAAAGCCATCCTCGAGCAGAAGTCGAAACTCGTCCATCTGGGCGAAATACTCTACGAAAGCTCGACGGTCGAGAAAGACGCGCTCGTGGCGGCGATTTCAGAAGTCACAGGAGTGGAATACATAGACTGCACGACCGTCCGCCCCGATCCCGCCGCTCTCGCGCTGCTCCCGGCCAAGCTGGCGCAGCAATTTTCCGTATTGCCGCTGCGCTTTGAAAGCCGGAAGCTCGTGATCGTCATGGCGGAGCCTCAGGACCTCGCGACGATCAATCACATCGCTTTCAGCGCCGGCTGCCAGATTGCGCCCCGTTTCGGATTCAAAGCGGAAATTACCAAGGCAATCTTCCGTCACTACGAAATGGCAACTCCTCTCGTGCCCGGGCTGCCTGAAGTCGAAGCTCCCACCGCTCCGGTCGATGGAATCGAATTCCTCTCCAACAGCAAGCGCGTGAGCAATGTGGAGGCAATGCGCGAACTGCAGGCGGAACTTCTGAACCGGACGACCCCCGCCGTCCAGGAAGCCAGCCTGATCATCACGGAAGCGATTCGAATCGGCGCGAGCGATATTCACATCGAGCCGCTCGCCGGAGAAACAATCGTCCGGCTGCGTGTGGATGGCATCCTGCAGGAAATGAAGCGAATTCCGCGGGAGCTGCACTTGGGATTGGTGTCGCGCGTCAAAATCCTGTGCGACATGGATATCGCCGAGCGCCGCGTTCCGCAGGATGGCCGCTTCACCGTGAAGCTGAACGCGCGCCACATGGATGTGCGCGTCTCCACGCTCCCGACTCAATTTGGCGAAAAAATCGTCATGCGATTGCTGGACGGGAAGGCCGGAACGCGGACGTTTGCACAGCTCGGACTCCCGGCGCGCGTGCAGGCGCAATTCAGCGAGCTGCTGGCGCTCCCGCAAGGCATGGTGCTCGTAACCGGTCCCACCGGCTCGGGCAAGAGTTCCACGCTCTGCGCCGCGATGATCTCCGTTCAAAAGCCCTCCTTGAATATCGTCACCGTGGAAGATCCCGTTGAATACGAGATTCCGGGCGTGAATCAGGTAAACATTCACAACAAAGCAGGTATGACTTTTGCGAGCGCGCTTCGCTCCATCCTGCGGCAGGACCCGAACATCATCATGGTGGGCGAGATTCGCGATTTCGAGACCGCCGAGATCGCAATGAAAGCCACGCAGACCGGCCACCTGGTGCTTTCCACGCTGCACACCAATGGCGCCGCCGAATCCGTGATCCGGCTACTCGATCTTGGCGTAGCGGGGTATCTGATTGCTGCTTCACTCACAGGCGTGATGGCGCAGCGCCTGGTGCGCACGCTCTGCAATTGCGCGCAAAAGCGGCACGTTTCGTTGGAGCTCGCCAAGCACATGGTCGAGGCCGGAATCGCCACGCCGCCGAAAAACGTCAAAATGCCTGTTGGGTGCGACGAGTGCGCTCAAACCGGCTATCGCGGAAGAGTCGGGCTATATGAATTGCTCGTGATGCAGGAGTCGCTGCGCGAAGCGGTACGTTCGACTTCGCAGGTGAACCAGCTTCGCTCCCTGGCGCGCGCCTGCGGCATGAAAACGCTGCGCGAAGATGGCTTGGACAAAGTGCTCGAAGGAGTGACGACGCTCGATGAAGTGCTCCGCGTCGTGCCGAAAGAGCTCGAGACAGCCGTCGCCTGTGAAGGCTGTGGTTACTCCCTGATTTCCGCATATCGCTTTTGTCCGAATTGCGGAGCCCGTTGCCGTGAGCAGCTGGACGGGATATCGGACTATGGCGCTGCGGTCGCCGACGAAATCGTCAGCTAGCCGCGGCGATGGTCCAATTGGGGCGTGTTAAGTATCGGTGAAGCGCCTCATCGAAACGCGACGAGGCCGCAAGCGCCGAACTTCAATTCAAACTAGCCGAGTATCCCGGGCTACCGGTTTCCCATTGCGTAGCCCGGAATCGGGCGTCGCGCAACGGTCATCGGAATTTGTGCGCGGCTCTCGCCGGAAGCGCGCGCAAGCGGTGTGGGCATCGTGCGCATCTGGCCGAAAGCAGCCGGCATCGACCCTCCCACGTGATCGCTGATTGCAGCGAGCCGCTTCAGGATCGATTGCCACTGCTCGAAATCGAGCTGGCGCAAGAATGGCCGTAGACCCTGGATGAACGGGTCTTCCAGCAACGATTCGCCATTCGATTCGGGCACGAAGAAGCGGTTCAAGCCGACGCCCAACGCCTCGGAAATTTTCTCCAGCGTGCCGAGGCTCGGCGTCATCTGGCCGCTTTCGATGCGCGAGAGATACGAACGCGAAACGCGAGAGCGCGCCTGCAATTGGCTCTGCGTCATTCCGCGGGATTCGCGCAGCTGCCGGATCCGCTGACCGATGTTTTCCACCGTTTCGCGGTTCGGCCACTTCTCAAACAACTGCCGGTCGTCACCCGGCATCTCCTGCGCCACCGGCGGCGGAATCAAAAATTCCGTCTTCGGCGGCAACATTCGTACACAGCGCCGGCAAATATCATTCTTGGTGCGATACTGCACCAATCCACAGGCTTTGCAGCGTATAACTTCGCGATCGAGTTCGTTCATGTCTTTGCCGTTGGCGTGTTCCGACACCGGTAGTCCTCACAGATTCTTTCCGGCTGCGGAGAGGAGGAACAACAGTTCTGGGGAAGGCAGAAAACTGGCGCGACGGCATTGTCCACAGGGCGACAAATCGTGTCAAGCATTTTTTCTGCTTCGGTCACATTTTTTCACGGGAAATCGCCTTCAAGTGGCTGCGCGGCGCGCTTTTTGGTTCGAGCAAGCGCCACAGTGAGCCTCCCGCAGCCCCTCAAAGTGTCGTGCGTCACATTTTTTCTCGAAATATGGAAGCGGCTTCCACTACATCAAGCGCCAAGTGACCTTCCGGTTCCACTACGATACGCTGCTGATTCCTGCGCTGGGGCGGTCCACCCGGGAATTAATATGCCAACCCGTCCGCGGAGAAGAGCGGGCCGGGCGATTTGCCTTCCGCCACGCCCTTTAGCCGGAACATCAGTTCTCCCCAGGTGGTCGTGCAGCTAACAAAGTAATCCGTCTCGGCTTTCCAATCCGCATGTGTGAATTTGACGATCGTCTTGCCGCTGCCCGAGCTCATCGAAAATCGGATGCGCGTGCCTTTCCATTCCTGCCCCGAAAGGCACGCCCACTCGACTTCATTGGGGGGAACGTTTTTCGTGAGCTCCAATTGATAGACCGTTGCCCGCTTAAAAAAGCCGAGCTCGACGATCCCACCCTTCTCGGTCGCATCGGCCGCCCACCACTTCGAAAACCCCTTCGCCGTCGAAACCAGCGGGTACACCTTCTCTTGCGAAGCATCGATCGTGATCGAATGCCTGATCTGCGCCATGTGTCCTCGCACGCCTCGTTGCTTGAATTCGGGACTTGAGAGATTTGCCGCGCGAATGGTTGCACAGCCAGTGCAACTCCACAACTCCTTGCGCGTCTCTTATATTCTGACCAGAGCCACTACTGAAGCGTGACCCCTCGAATTCTCAGAGGCCGTGCACTCGCTTCCGGAATTGCTGCATCTAGGTATAGATATGGCCGCTGCCTCTCCACGCCCCAGCATCACGCCCCGCGAAATCCTCAGCGCGTGGGGCCGCATCCTCGCGGGAAAAGTCCCCATGCTTTCCATCGAGATCACTCGCGAATGCCCGCTCACCTGTCCCGGATGCTACGCCTACGGTGAATCGCATCTCGGCGGCGAAACCACTCTGCGCCAGCTGAACGATCTTCGTGGCGACGCACTAGTCGAGGGAGTTTTGGCGCTCGTCCGGAAGCACAAGCCGATCCACGTTTCCCTCGTTGGCGGTGAGCCGTTGATTCGCCATCGCGAGCTCAGCCGTATTCTCCCCGCGCTCAGCGAAATGAATATCTTCGCGCTTGTCGTCACCAGCGCCGTAATCCCCATTCCCGCCGAATGGATGAAGCTTCCGCGCGTGCGCGTGGCGGTTTCAGTCGACGGCTTGCCTGAACATCATGATATTCGCCGCAAGCCCGCCACCTACGAGCTCATCCTGAAAAACATTGCCGGCCGTGAAATCAACATTCATTGGGTGATCACAAAAGCAATGCTGGCGCGCGAGGATTATCTGGAGGAGTACGTCGCATTCTGGAGCGCGCGCCCCGAAGTTAACCGAATCTGGGTCAGTGTATACACGCCGCAGCTCGGCGAGCAAAGCCCAGAAACGCTGACGGCCGCCGATCGCCTGACGCTGGCCGCCCGGCTGCCCGCACTCTACAAAAAATATCCCAAGCTGCTCTTCAATGAAGGCATGGCCGCAGCTTTTCTCCAGCCTCCCAAAAATCCTGATGATTGCCTCTTTGCGAAAATGTCCGCGAATTATTCGGCCGATCTGCAGAGTCGCGTGGAGCCTTGCGTGTTCGGAGGCTCACCCGATTGCAGCCAGTGCGGCTGCACCATCAGCAGCGCCCTGCATTGGATTAAGGGAGTGAAGTTCGCGGGCCCTCTCAAGGTCGATCACTTCGTTTCCGCCTCAGTGCAGACTGGCGTCCTGATGAATCGCCTCCGCGGCCAGACGCCCGCATCCTCGCGTTGGACCGCACCGCAAGCAAACGCTCGAGCCCATGACGAGCTGATCCAAATCCAGCGCTAGCCTGAAGCATTATGATGCACGGCGCTCCTCGACACTCTATGCCCACTGTCGGATGCACTTCCCGGGCTCTTGCGAGCCGAGAGTGCAGTGAGAGGACACTCGGGGCAAAACCGGGACTCAACGCCTCTCCTCTTGACTGTATTTTCCGACCTGCTAACTTCTGGTCCCGACATGCCGAATCGTGAAGAAGCCTGGAAACTGCTCTGCGAGTACACGCAAAACGAAAGCCTCCGCAAGCACGCGCTGGCCGTCGAAGCCTGCGTTCGCGCTTACGCGCGCAAAACCGGCGCCGATGAAGAGCTTTGGGGAGTCACCGCTCTGCTTCACGACTTCGACTATGAGCGCTGGCCCAACCCAGAACATAGCGCCACGGCCGAGCACCCGTATGAGGGCTCGAAAATCCTTCGCGAAAAAGGTTATCCGGAGGAGATGATTCACGCCATCCTCGCGCACGCCGATTATTGCGGAGTGGCGCGCGAATCGGCCCTGGATCGCACTCTTTTCGCTTGTGACGAACTCGCCGGATTC
>DASTCZ010000223.1:0-15898 GCA_035710585.1 Candidatus Acidiferrales bacterium
ATCAGTCGATCGGTTGCTTCTAGAATCCAGCGACGATAGCTTGGGCGATCATACCGTATCAATATATATCAACCATCGAAAGCAGCTGGAGTTTTGCTCAAGGTCTCTTGGAATTGAAGCTGGCGACGTATTTCGTGGGAAATTGCTTGGACCGGCCGGAACGTGCGGTTGACGCTCGATTGGCTTTCGCATACATTCGATTTGAAGTCAGCGAGTTAGCCATGAAGCGTCGAACCTCCATATTCATTGCAGCTTTTCTGGTGAGTTGCGCCGCGTTAGCGTCCTTGACTGCGCGCCAAACGCCGCAACAATCTTCAACTGCTGTGCAGAGTGCGCAGCAGCAAAATGCGCCGCCCCTGGAATTTCAGGAATCGGACGTCGCGGCGAAGGATTGGCCGAAGCAGGCGGTGACCGGCGCGCACGCCATGGTCGTCAGCGATAATCCGCTCGCCGACGCAGCCGGAATTGAAATTCTGAAAAAGGGCGGCAATGCGGTCGACGCGGCGGCCGCCGTTGCCTTCGCGCTCGCTGTCGTCGAACCGCGGGCGGGAAATATCGGCGGCGGCGGATTCATGCTCGTGCGGCTGGCGAAGGGAAAAACCCAGTTCGTCGACTACCGGGAAGAGGCGCCGAAGAAAGCTTCGCGCGAAATGTATCGCAAGGCTGACGGCACATACGATTCGGAGGCCTCGCGCATCGGCTATCTCGCTGTGGGCGTGCCGGGCACGGTCGCGGGCATGGACCTCGCGCTGAAAAATTACGGCAAGCTGAAGCTCGCGGAGGTACTCGCGCCCGCGATTCGCCTGGCGGATGGCTTCACGGTCAGCGACAAGCTCGCCACGTCTTTGAAAGATTCCCAGCGGCGCATGGGGCAATTCGAGCGCAGCAAACACATTTTCTTGAATGACGGAAAGCTCTTCCAGGCAGGCGATACGCTTCATCAGCCGGAACTCGCCGCGACACTGCGCCGCATCGCCGCAAACGGACCCGCGGAATTTTACAGCGGCCAGACCGCGCGCGATTTCACCGCGGATATGACCGCGCACGGCGGCCTCGTCACCATGGACGATCTTGCTGCCTACAAGCCAAAAATCCGCGAGCCGCTGACCGCGAGCTACACGGTCAACGGCGAGAAGTGGGACGTGATCACGAGTCCGCCACCGAGTTCCGGCGGAATCGCGATGATCGAGGCGCTGAACATTTTGGCGCCCGTCCAGCTGAAGGGCTGGGACGACGCAACGTCCGTTCATTGGGTGGCGGAGGCGATGCGGCTGGTTTTTGCGGACCGCGCCACCTTTCTTGGCGATTCGGATTTCGTCCACGTGCCCACAAAGGGTCTCACGGATCCGCGTTATGCCGCGGAGCGCCGCGCGCAGATCGACCCCACGCGCGCCGGCACGAGCCAGGCCGAAGGTGCAGGGAATCCGGGGCCGTTTGACGCGCCCCGCGCTTCTGCCGGCACTCCGCCGCAGGGGTATGCGATGCTCAGCCGCGAAAATGCCGCGGCGTTTTCCGAGTGGGAAGCGCAACGCAGCGGCCACACCACACATTTTTCGGTCGTGGACGCGGACGGAAACGCGGTCTCAAATACCTATACGCTCAACGACAGCTACGGCGCCGCGGTGACCGCGCCGGGCGGATTTTTGCTCAACGATGAAATGGACGATTTCACCGCGCAGCCGGGTCAGCCGAATATGTTTGGCTTGATGCAGAGCGAGGGCAACACCATTTCACCCGGGAAGCGGCCACTCAGCTCGATGATGCCGACGATCGTGCTGCGCGACGGCAAGTTGAGCTTCGTGACGGGATCGCCGGGCGGGCCGACGATCATTTCAGTGACCATGCTTTCGGTGCTGAACTGGATGCACTTCGGGCCGCAGAACGCAGCGGGCGCAATGACCGCAATTAATTCGGCGCGATTCCATCATCAATGGATGCCAGACACGCTTTCCGTGGAGAAAACCTTTCCAAAAGCAGTCGCGGATCAACTTACGGCGGCCGGATACAAAATCGCCATTCCGCGCGGAGGCTGGCTCGGCGAAGTGAACGCCATCGGGATCGACGCGAAAACCGGCGCGCGACTCGGCGCTCCTGACCCGCGCAGGCAGGGAGCCGCGCAGGGCTATTGAGCGATTCGCACGGCGCCAGCATCCTCACATCTTTGCCATCATCGAACAGGAGACAATAGGCGTTCGCATGCAACGGCTCCTTTCCACCTATCTCTACGTCCAGCAGAAGTTGACCCCAGCAACGCTTGCGGAAATCGAACGCGCCGGCTTCAACGGCATCGAAATTTTCTGCAGCGGATTTCACTTCAATTACAAATCCCCGGAGACGGTGCGGGAAATCGCCGATTGGTTTGGCGATCACAAGATGAAATTGCACTCGTTGCACGGGCCGACTTCGAGGAATTTCAGCGCGAACAGGGAAAGCAGCACACACATGTCTCTGTGCGATCCCGAGCGCGTGCGGCGCCTGGACGCGGTGGACGAGATCAAGCATGCGCTGGACGTGGCCGAGCTGCTGCCGTTCGAGATGATGGTCGTACACCTGGGCGGTTCGCGCGAACCTGACGACGGACGGCGCTGGGACGCGGCGTTTTCCTCGCTCGAGCATCTGGCAATTTTCGCGAAGCACCGCGGAGTCCTGCTGACGGTGGAAAATACGCCCGGAGAAATGGCCACGCCCGCGAAGCTGCGCCATTTTCTGGCGGATACGCGGCTACCGAACCTGAAATTGTGCTTCGACGTCGGGCACGCGCACATGGATGGAGAATCGATTTCAGGCTTTGAGCAGGTGCGCGATTTTGCGGCCAGTTCACATATTCACGACAACCACGGTGAAAAGGACGAGCATCTATTACCGTACGAGGGCAGCGTCGAATGGGAAAAGTTCCTCGCGGCCATGCCTGACGCTCTGCCGATGGTTTTTGAGTTCAAGGAGCGGCAGCCAGGAACGCCCGCGCTCGACGCGATACGCAAGGCGATCGACCGCGTGGAAGAAGAGCGCGAAAAATAGTACCGCGCTAGAATCAACTTACGGGGGATTCCGATGCGCAATACCTCATTTCGGCAGACTCACCGATTTGTTCTGACCGCGGAGTTTTTGACCGCTGCTGTGATCGCCATCGTATTGGCGGCGTTTGCGATCGTGCTGGTTGCCGTCCGGCCTGCCCTCCACGTCGCGGCGGAAGATATTCCCGCGCACCACACCACCGCGCCTACCGGAACACTGCCGGATACTGTCGATCCGAAGACGTTTCAGGATGGGTTGACGCAGAATGCCTATGCGATGGCTGCGAAGATCAAAGCGGTGCTGTACGAGCAGCCGTGCTACTGCTTCTGCGACAAAGCCGACGGCCACACGAGCCTGCTGGATTGCTTCGAATCCAATCATGCGAGCATGTGCAACATCTGCCGCATGGAAGCGATCTTCGCGTACGAGCAAACACGCAAGGGGCAGACCGCAGCGCAGATCCGGAAAGAGATTATTCGCGGTGATTGGAAGAAGCTGAATCCGAGGAATTACGACATCCCGCGCGATCTTCCGAACTGAATTCCGCTGCCGCTCGCGGCGGCGCGAAATCTACTTCCGCACTATCTCCGCTTTCGCTGAAGGCACGCTGATGCGCATCACGCGATGCGCGGAATCCAGATGAAGGATCATTTCGAGATCTGTAGTTTTGGCGCGCAGTTCGCCCGCTGACACCGCTTCCACGCTGATCGATCCGGGCGAACGATCCTGCGGAATCAGAACCGGAAAATTCTGGACGCCTCCCGCAGACCAGTTATAGAGCTGCGCGAGCACGCAATACTGATCGTAGAGATTGTTGTCCAGCACTACGACGGGCGTAGTGAATTGAAAGTCCTGCTCCAGCGGCTTGTCCTTGCCGACGTCCGTGGACATTTTTGCGACGGTCCCTTCGAACGTCGTCGTTGAGCTGATTTTGTGCCCGGTGTCGGCGACCCAAACGTATTTCGTCGGTTGACCGGTCGCGCTCAGGTGCAATTCCCCAGTGACGTGCGCGTTGCCGGATGCGGTGTGGACCTCGGTGTTCCCGTGTATCACCCACTCCTTGCCCTGGTGCGCGAGGGAAAACTCTTCGCTGCCGATTTTCTGGCCATTGATATTGATGTCGAATTTGCCGCTGTCTTCGTGCAACGACGCTCCAGGAAATCCTTGCGCGCCAAGCGATAAAGGCACGAGGCAGAAAGCCGCGAGCAGCGTTTTCCGAACTTTCCGGAGCGATCGAAACTTCTTCATGCATTCACCTCAGAATGAGTGGGAGAACCTTGATCGACGATTCCGAGAGCGAGGATGCGTTCGACCACCGCCCGCGGCTCCCCCGCGCTTTCGACGCGAAAATCGGCCATGCGATAAAACGGCACGCGGTCTTCATAGAGCTCGCGGAAGCTCGATTCATCGCGGAAGAGCGGCCGGTTGCCCATCGTCACGCACCTCGCAAAAAGCTGATCTACCGGACAATCCAGCCAGATCACGAAACCTTCCCGCGGTGCGTCTTCGGGCTTGAGCGCGGTCCGAAGGAGTTCGAGATTTCTCGCCTGCGCAAACGTTCCACCGCCGAGCGCGATCACGGAAGGCACCGCGCCGGACGTGCTTTCCTCGAGCGCGCGGCCGAGCTGTTCGTACTCGAGGTCGCGAAATGCTGATTCGCCGAGCCGCTCGAAAATCTCGGCAATTCTCGAGCCGGCGCGCTGCTCGATGCGCTCATCGAGATCGAGGAAGCGCCAGCCGATCTGCTGGGCGAGCTGGCGTCCTGCCGTGGTTTTGCCGCTGCCCATGAAGCCGGCCAGACACAATAATTTCACGCGAGGTTTTACAGCGGAAGACATGAATGCCGCCGGTGTCGCGAAAAAACTACGAGATTAGCGATTCAGGATTTTGATTGTACCACTGAAGGAAGTGACTTCGACTTTGGCGTTTCCATCGCCGACGGAACCGGAAACAAATCCGGAGCTCAAGCGCGGGAAATGGAATTTGCGGTGCTTGTCGGGCTGCAACTTCGCCTGGTTGACGACGGTTCCGTGCATCGAAGTGGCCGTCAGATCGAACGAACTCGCACGGCCGAAGCGGATGTCGGTATTCCCGGTATCGCTCTTGAGCAGATAGACGCCGTGCTTCAAGAAATCGCCGTCGAAGAGAATATTTCCCGCGGTCGTATGCAGCGTCACGTGGTCCATCACCGGCTGGAAGAGCTGCAGATTCCCGCTCACCGATTCCGCGCGGATGGTGCCATCGCAGCGCGTGCAGACCATGGAGCCGTCTGTGGTGCGGACGACGAGATAGCCGCCGACATTCTGCAGATTCACGTCAGCAGCGATGGTTTCAAACGTCAGATCCCCGTGCACGCTCTCGACAACGATGCTGCCGGAGTCAGTGCGAATTTGGAGCTGCGATTCCTCGGGAACCATTAAAGTGAAATTCGTGGTGAGGTCGCCGCCCTTGCCGCCCTCGACCGCGTTGGTCGAAACGTCAATTCGCTCGCCGGCTTGTTCGGTTTCGATATCGACGTCGGTTTTCCCGGTGTGATCGGCCACGACCATCACTTCGGGCTTGGCCCAGGATTTGATGTCCACGCGTCCGCTCGTATTTCGCAGGACGATCACAGGCTTGCTGCTCACGGGGAAATGCTTCTCCAGTGTGTGGCCAAGCGCCGGCAGCGCGAAGGCAGCGAATACCGCGGCGGCAGAAACCGCGATCTTACAGCGCGTACCCACACCCGAAACCGAAAGACGGCTCATCATTCTTCTCCCGTCAAACTATGTTCCATGGCCGTATTGAGCAATTCCGCTTTTTGCTGGTAAGCCCCGTACAGATACTGCCGCGCAATTTCATTGTGGGGCTCTTGCTTGACCGCTTTTTCACATACCGCGATGAAGTTGTCAACCACACTCAAATTCTTGCGCAGCGCAATATCCACTATCGAAGTAGATTGTGCCGCGCCACTGGTGAAGGCTTTCTCCATCGCGTCAAGGTTTCGCTGCGTCGCGGACATCTGTGTCCCGGCGAGCGAAGCCGACTCTGTCGCTTCAATACCGTTGGATGGCTGCCAGGTCACCGCGATCGCAAGTAGCGCCATCGCGGCATACGCCCCTGCCACGTAAGGCCGCTTCAGCCAGGCCAGGACGGAGTCCCAGCCTGAACTGACTGGTGCCTGTTCACGAATAATGCCTTCGGCGCGCAATTGCGCACGAAGATTGGTCCAGACTCGCGCAGGCGCAGCCTGCGGCTCAATAGCAAGCTCGCGCGCCGCAGACCGGATGATGTCGATGTCAGCCGCCAGATTGCGGCACGCCGCGCACTCACTCAGGTGCTGCGCAGCCGCGGCCGGAAGCCCGGCGCGTCCTGCATCGCCAAATGTCAGTTCAAATTCAGTGCAGTGCATCGCACACCTTCTATATCTCCACCCAACCCTTACTGCTGGCCAATCGTCCGACCTTCCTCAACTTTCCTGCTCGACTTCCTTTGCCGCCTGCCGCGCTTCCCGGGCCCGATCCCGTTCTTGCTCGTGCAGCAGTTCCCGCAGGCGAGTCCGGGCTTTATGGAGCTGCGATTTGGAATTGCCAATCGAACAGCCCATGATGTCCGCGATTTCGTTGTGTTCGTAGCCCTGCACGTCGTGCAACTCAAACACCGCCCGGTAACCCGGAGGCAATTGCTCCACGGCCCGTTGCAAATTGATCCGGTCGACCGATCCGGTCAGCAACGGGTCTGGAGAACCGAAATCCCTCCGTGGTCCTCCGGTTTCTTCATCCGGTTCCGTGGTCTCTTCGAGCGAGCTTTCCGCGACCTGCTTCTTCCGCAGCCGCATGAGCACCACGTTTACGGAAAGCCGGTGCAGCCACGTGGAAAACGCCGATTCGCCGCGGAACGTGCCGATCTTACGGAAGAGCTGCAGAAAAGCTTCCTGCGTCAGATCTTCCGCTTCGGCTGTGCGGCCCACCATCCGAAGGCATAGAGCATAGACGCGGCGATTGTGCATCCGGTACAAAAACTCAAACGCAAATTCATCGCCTTGTTGAGCCCTGCGAATGGCTTCCGCTTCGTTCAGTTCGCCGGTGCCAGCTTGTCTCGTTCGGGCCACCCTACCCGCTCGGGACGTTTCCGCAGATGGGATGCCCGCCCCGCCCCCTGAGTTGTCTTAACGTTGCTCGTCGTGTGCTTACAAACGACACTCAGACACTCCAATCACGCACGCCGGGATAGCCCCTCCGGCCCACGACAAAACTCCCTTATTGTCTTCGGAACGCGGCTGCGCGTCTATCTGGTTCTACCGGTTGCGAAAAGGGCGGCGCCGCTTCGATCTCTTGCGTGAATAGCCTTACCTCACGGTCAGGCACCGCTACGAGGAATGACTTCAGGAGTATTTTGGACTCAGAGCTGGCCGTCGTGAGGTCGTAGTGGACCCAATCGAGCGTCCGCCAGTCCTGTTTCGGCGAAATGGACGATCCCTCCGCTATCCGCCCGGCGGTCGCACAGTACGTTTCCTCCTGGTCGGAGACCAACTCTTCCAGGACCCTTACCTTTTGGATGAATCGATTGTGACGGCCCCAGAGCACCAGGGAAAGCGTCGCATTCATTCTTGCTTTGTGTTTCGCGGTATGGCTTCGAAAGTTCTCGACGTCGAGCGGCTCCACGTTCGGGAGCGTCCCGAAATGGCGCGAATGCCGTTCCAGCGTTAGCAGCAAAATTGACAGAAGCCCGACAAATCGCTGGCAGAATGCGATTGAAAACCGGACCTGCTCCCTGGCCATGTCCAGGCTTCCCTGATTTTTCAGGTCTATAGCCTCATTGAGCGCGATTCCGAACATATTGTGAACCGGCTCAAAATCCTGAAGGCCCGACTGATATGCCCTGTCTTTATCGTCACTTAGACGCGTACGCCAGTCACGCCGCACCGAATCAGGGGTTTCTTGCTGAGCTTTTTGCCACGAAAGCACGCGCGGCCTCCAGACAGGGAGAGGTCTAGACAGACGGTTCCCAAATGGAAATAGTAAGAGTGTGCCAATATTAAACAGTGTTGCTATTGTACGTCAAGCAAAATCTTTGACGCTTCGCAGTCGCACTAAACCACAAAAGTGCGCCGACAGTATAAGTCCTGCCGCCCGGAAGCGGTACCTTGCGTTCCAGGAGCGCTCCTGGGCTGGGATGCTCCTGGACCTCCGGACTTCGTTACACGCTTGAGGAACAGTGGGGCTAAATTGGCCCTGTTCCCGGATCTAGCCGGCGTTCCTCGCAAGGATTTCCCATCTTGTCTTCGTGCCAGCGCTCGCTTCTCCGCGCGAGTACGCTAGAATGTATCCGCGAATATAGCGCAATCGTTCAGGGGCACGTTGGAACCGATACTGAAAACAGAAGGCCTGTGGAAGGTCTACCACGCCGGGCGTGTCGAGGTTCCCGCTCTGAGGGGCGTCAATTTCGAGGTTTTCGCGGGGAAGTTCGTCTCCGTAATGGGCCCTTCAGGCTGCGGGAAGTCGACGTTGCTGTATATCATCGGCGGGCTGGCCCGGCCGACCCGTGGGAAGGTCCTGGTGGACGGCAATGACCTGGCGACGATGGGCGACGCTGAGCGGACAAAGCTTCGCCGCCACAAAATCGGCTTTGTCTTCCAGAAGTTTAATCTGCTGCCCACGCTCGACGCTTATGGCAATATCGCCATCGCGCAGCACATTCACGGCAATGGATTTGACCCGCACCGCTTTGACGTGATCGTGAAAATGCTGGGCCTTGGAGACCGGCTGAAACACAAACCGAACGAAATGTCCGGAGGCGAGCAGCAGCGCGTCGCCATCGCCCGCGCGATCATCAACGAGCCGAAGATCTTGCTTGCGGACGAGCCGACCGGGAACCTGGACACCCGGAATTCGGAATCGGTGCTCGCGCTTCTGCGCCAGCTGAACAAGGAGTTTGGACAGACGATCGTGATGATCACCCATAATCCCGACGCGGCAACTTACGGCGACACCATCGTTCACATGCGCGATGGCGTGATTGTGGACGGCGTTCCTGCCGACTGAAATGCGCACGCTCGGCCGCATCCTTTACCGCACTGTGTTTTGGTCTTACGAGCGCGGCAGTGTGCCGTACGACGTCGCCGTGGTGTTGATCGTCGTATTCGTGCTGCTGTCGCCGCGCGGCTGGTTTCACGATCGGCCGCAGCTGGATTCCACTGGACAGGAGCCCGCCGCGGTGGCGCTGCTTTCCTCGGACGCCGCCACAGGGATGCAAACCTACGAAGTGGATGCGAAGGTTCTCGCTCTGCCGGTACCTACTCCCGAACTCGAGCATTTGCTTCACGATGCTGTCAGGAAAAACATCTCGTCGCTGCAGGGGCGCCCGTTTCGAATTTTAAGCATCGATCCGGTACGCGGCGAACGGGGAGACGTGATTTCGTATCGCGTGCAGATTCAGCCGTAGCGCTTGCTGCTTGCGATTTTCTCCAGAGCGCTTTGTTTGTGCATTCGGCAGGCGAGAGACATGTTTCGAGCGGTTCGCATCTAATTTGTGTAAACATTTGGAAGAAGCAATTGCTGCCGTGTTCCAGCGCG
Organism: Candidatus Acidiferrales bacterium; assembly: GCA_035710585.1. Lineage (GTDB taxonomy): Bacteria > Acidobacteriota > Terriglobia > Acidiferrales > UBA7541 > DASTCZ01. The sequence goes on from DASTCZ010000223.1 coordinate 9,570, forward strand.
CCGGCAAAATTTGATTCGGGCAGGGGCCATTGCCGACTCGTTCGCTAAACTACTGTCGCTTGAAGTTCGCCGCGAGGGGCGCGGCGTTTTTCGCGGTTTTTCTTCTGGCGTGCGCTACGTTTTCGCCGCGATCGGGCGCCCAGAAATTCTCCTGGAATCTTGATGGCGTTTTGAAGCAACTCGACGAAGAATCGAAGGGCTTTCAGAGCCTCACCGCGGCCATCGATCGCACGAAGGTGACGGTCGTCGTCAACGACAAATCCACGGAATCCGGCGAAATCTGGGTGCGCCGCGACGACAAGATGCGCATCGATTTCGATAAGCCCGATAAGCGCACCATCATGCGCAACGGGAACACGCTGGACGTTTATACTCCGAAAATCAGCCGCGTCGAGGAATACGACCTGGGAAAACATCGCGCGCTAGTCGATCAGTTCTTGCTGCTCGGCTTCGGCACTTCCGGGTCGAATCTTGAAAAAAGCTATCTCGTGACGTTTCTGGGCGAGGAAGCGATCGACGGCCGCCGAACGGTGAAGCTTGAACTGACGCCGAAGTCCGAAGACGTGCGCAATCAGGTTTCGAAGATCCATATCTGGATTGACATCGCGACGTGGCTGCCCGATCAGCAGCAGTTTTTCGAGACGGGTTCCGGCGACTACCTGCTGATTCACTACAGCAACGTGGTGAAGAACGTGCGCATCGGCGACGACCAATTCAAGCCCAACTGGCCGAAAAACACTTCTCGCATCAAGCCGACAAACTAAGCACGCAAATCTCGTGAATCAGTCCGCGGAAATGCGCGCCGCAACGAACGCGCCGCTCCTTTTTTCCTGTTCCAGCAGCGCTCGTTTGCGCTGCGCTCCCCACCGATAACCCGAAATTGTTCCTTCGCGCCTGACGACGCGATGGCACGGCACGACAATCGCGACTCGATTCGCCGCGCAGGCGCTGGCGACTGCACGAGTTGCCCTGGGCCGGCCGATGGCTGCCGCGATATCGCCGTAAGAACGTGTCGCGCCGCGAGGAATTCTGCGAAGCTCTTCCCACACGCGGCGTTGAAACGCGGTCGCTTGCACGTCAATCGGCAGATCGAGAGGGTGGTTCGCGCCGCCGATATTTGCGACGATCGGACGCACCCATTCACGAAGCGAAGAATCATCGCGTTTAAGATCCGCATGGGGGTATTCCTTCCGCAATTCTTGCTGCAATGCTCGATCACGATCGCCGAGATAAACGGCCGAAATGCCGCGCTCCGTGGCTCCGACGAGAACTTTGCCCAGGGCGCAATTTTCGATCGTGTAGGAAATGTGCATGCCGCGTCCGCCGTGGCGATAAGTGGACGGCGTCATGCCCAGCTGCGCGTCGGCCTGCTCGTAGAGCCGGCTGGAGGAGCCGTATCCCGCGTCGTACATCGCGGTCGTGACATCAGCTCCCTTTTGCAAGCCGCTCTTCAGTTTGCGCAGCCGAACCGCGTCAGCGTATTGACGCGGAGTGATTCCCATCTTCTTTCGGAAAACCCTGAGCAGCGCGTGCGGAGAAATTCCTGCGTTCGACGCCAGGTTTTCGAGATTCGGCACTCCTTCGTCGGGCTGTTCGATCGCCTCGCAAATGCGGGCGACGATTCTCTCCTGCGCCGAATTTTTTACCGCGCTCTCCGGATCGTCAGGATGGCATCGCAGACAGGCGCGATAGCCGGCGGCTTTTGCGGCCTCGGGCGCCCGGAAGAATTGCACTTGATCGCGGCGCGGACGTCGCGAAGGGCAGCTCGGCCGGCAATAAACTCGCGTGGAGCGGACCGCGTAGACAAATTCGCCGTCTCTCGATGCATCACGGGACAGAACCGCTTCCCAGCAAGTGTCGGTCGTGGAGCGGACGTGAATGATGTCGCGGCTCATTTGGAATGGAAGTGTTTGTGTGTTCATGCCGCCAGATTACAGATAGCGAAAAGTGGCCGCTATCCGGTTCTGGCGGTCAAACTTCTTCACCTGTTACGCGCCATGGATCCGCTTAGACGCCCCGCCTCAATCCGGAATCGAAGGCTGCGCCAGATCGTCTGATTCCGGCGAATGCGGCGCGGTGATCACGAGCATCACCGAAAACACAATCACCGCAGCCGAGAGCAGGACGTGCGCATTTATTTTTTCGCCCGCGATTGCCCAACCCAGAAATACGGCTACCAATGGATTCACGTAAGCATACGTCGCGACCTGCGACGCTGAAGCATGCTTCAGCAGATAAGTGTACGCCGTCAGTCCGACGATCGATCCGAAGATGGCCAGATAGATCATGCCAAACCAGGACCGAGCCGACACTTCATGCAGATGAAAGCGGCTCGCTTCGCCACCCGACAAGCCGGCAATCCACAACATCGCACCGCCGGTGAGCGCGTACATCGAGGCGCTGAGCAGAGCAGAACGCGGAAGATCGATGTGCCGCGAAGCCACCGAGCCGATCGCCCATAACAAGGACCCGAAGATCAATGCGATGGCTGCCGCAGGGTTCACTGTCTCCTGCGATGCCTGCAGCAGCGGCACGCGAGGACTCACGAGGAAGATCACGCCCAAAAATCCGAAAAGAAGCCCGCACACGATTCGCACCGTCGGGCGGACGCCGCCGGGACGCAGCCATTCGATGATGACCATCCAAAGCGAGACAGTCGCAACGAGCAGGGCGGCGATGCTCGACGGCAAAATGCGCTCGGTGACGGCGAGCGTCCCATTGCTGCATAGCAGAAGTAGAAAACCGACAAGAGCCGCGCTCATCCACTGGCGCCGAGTCGGCTTTTCCGCGCCGCGCATGCGTGCAAAAAAATACAGGACGACTCCGGCAACGAAATGTCGCGTGCCGCTCATCACGAGCGGCGGGATCGTCTCCACTCCGTATCGAATCGCGAGATAGGTCGATCCCCAGAAAATGTAGACGGTCGCGAATGCAAGGATCAGCACGCGCACGGATCGCGGGGCAGGCGCGGTTTCCGGGTCAGAAGTGTCGCGGCGCGAAGTTTCAGCCGGATCTTCCAGATCTTTCAAGTCGATTTGATGGGTGCGGCTCAATTCACGCTCTCAAATGCGCTCATCACAGGATGAGCGAGCCCAGCCTCAAGACTCAACAAGCATAAATGAGAGACGGCGGTTACCGGGGACCATATTGGCGGAAGTGCGCCACGGGTGAGTACACGTGCCAATCCGATGGATTTTTACCGTTCGGGGTCCGAGGGCTGCGCACGGTTATCTCTGTGGAAACGCGCCAAATTGCCGGATTGACGCGATGCGGCGTGCACGTCATATTTTCACGCGTAGCGCCGGATTCGTTTTTAGAAAGAGGACGTATGTCTACGGCGCGAAATATTCACTCCGCAATTCTTCGGCAGCAGAGCAGCGTCGCAAATTCCCGGATAATTTCGATACAGAGTGCGGCCCGCGTAGTGCCTCCTTCCGGCTGGAAGCAGGAGCTTCAACCGGAAGAGAGCATCGGTGGAAGAGCGCCCGGTGCGTGGCCACTGCCCTTCGGCGCGCCCAGCCGCGTTGCAGGCCTCGCCACGCGGGAACGCCGAGCTTATGCCAGAGCGAATCTGCGCTTGCCGATCGTTGTGTCGCGGATACCTGGACGGCGCGAAGTCGATGCCCGCCTTTTTACGAGCAATATCAGCTCGAGCGGAGTATTTGCGCAATTTCCCATCGAGCTCGAGCAGAATTTACTTGTAGAACTGAAAATCGAATTGGTGAAGCCGGCGCTCGTGCGCAGCCGCGTACAGATGGTGACGCAAGCTCGAGTCGTGCGCGTGGAACCCGTGAGGGTCGAGGGTTTCTGGGGCATCGCATTCGATTTCGACGACATTACTTTCGAGCGCGACCCCATATCCACGATGCAGATGGCTAGCTGACCCCGACAAGCAAAATTCATTCCGCCGCCGGACTGCGGTACCCTTCGCTGCGATGCCTCAGTGGATTGCGAACGTTCGCGCCGTTATTTTCGATTGGGACGGCACGCTGCTGGATTCCTATCACGCAGACATGGCTGCTTACGTGGCGATGTTTCGCAGCCTGGGAATCTCGTGGGGTGAAGAAGAGCTTCGGCGGCACTACTCACCGAACTGGCACCAGATTTATCGCGCCGCGCGCCTGCCGCAAAAATCCTGGAAACGCGCCGACCGCCTGTGGAGGCTCCACTATGCGCGGCAGAACGCTCCTCTATTGCCAGGTGCGGAGACGGCGATCGCGGCATTGCGAGCGAGATTCAAGCTTGGTCTTGTCACCAGCGGAAGCCGCAGCCGGGTACTTCGCCAATTACGCGCCTTCGAATTGACGCGAGTATTTTCGGCGCGCGTGTATAGCGAATCGGTCGCGCGGAAAAAACCGCACCCCGCACCGCTTGCTTACGCGCTATCGAAGATGCGAGTACTCGCGTCTGAGGCCGTATATGTTGGCGATACGCCGGAAGACGTGGAGATGGCGCGGCGGGCAGGAGTTCGCGCCATCGCAGTCATGGGACCGTTCCCAACGCATGAAAGATTGCGCGCGGCTCGCCCCTATGCGCTGCTGAAGTCCGTAGAATTCTTGCCGGAAATGCTCAATCTCACCGGATAGAAGAAGACAGACGCCGCTACTGTTGCGGCTGCGGCGCGGCGGCAGGAGCCGCGAGCTTGTAGTCCTGCCAGGTGACGGTGAGCTTCAATTGCGCCGCGCCGTTTCTCGTAGGCACAGCTCCGTCGGAGCGGATGTAGGCGGGAAACCAGATCTTGCCGGATACATTTTCGCGATACGTGTCGTACACGCTGAACGGAAATTGCCGTGAAGTGATCACGCCGAGCTCCGTCACCCATTTTCCGGTGGTCTTGACGATGACGAGATCTTCTGCGTCAACCCAAATGACGCCGTCGAAGAGGCCCACGGTGCGCTCGACCTGCTTCGGGTGAACTTCGAAAAGATAGGTGTTCAGTTCATCGAGCTTTTGTTTTCCAGCATATCTGAAATCGTATTTAGGGAGTTGGCGCGGAGTGAAGGGGAACATCGGCAACCGCGAAAGCGGCGAAGTGTCTTCTTCCACCATGTTCATCGACTCGATCGTGGAAAGCGCGTGCTTCACCGATCGTTCGTACATTTTTCCGTCAGGGCCCATGTACGCTTCGTTCGTGAACTGCAAATCGCCGGCGGCTTTGCCCGTGTCATCGTATTCCTGAACCTTCACTGATCTCCGGTAAGCGTAGTTGGGCCTGGCCTGTTCCATGGCCAGCTCGTTTTGCGCAAACGTCTGGATGATTTGCTCGACCGGAACCGGCGGCGGCTCGACGTTCGTCGGCGTCGCCGGACGCAATACGACGGGATCTTCCCTGCCCGGAGGAATCGGACCGGGGCGCGTCTGCGCGTGCAGCGCGGCGGCAAAAAACGCGCATGACGCCGCCAGAAGCAACCAGCGCGCTGAATTGAACGCACTCTTCGATTTGCGGAATTCAATCAACATGGACAGAGGCTTAGATGCCGCCTGGCGCTAGAGTGTAGCTCACCGTCGGCCGAACAGGAGCGCTGCCTGACGGCGCGAATTCAAGCCGCAGTTCGGCGGAAGCGGCTGCCTGCTTGATAGAAACGGAGCCCTCCTCCCATTCCATCGCAAGCGCGGGCTGTCCCTGGTTGCGAACCTCCAAGCTATGCACATTCTCGGGAACGCGAATATCGACAGCATTCGCGCGAAACGCTTCGCAGTGGCGCGGCGCGGCGTTTTGCGCTGCTCCACTACCACCGTTCGGCTTTGGGGCTTCTGTAGACTCCGATGATTCGCTCCAGCAGAACTGCGTGCCTTGCTCGCCCGCGTCTGTTGCGGCGACGCCGAAGGCTGTAATCATCGATGGAGCAGTCGCGGACGGCTCCGCCAGCTTTGCCTGGTATGCGACGTCGATTTTACGATCGCCGGAAATCCGCACGGTTTTCTCGAGTTCGCCGGAAAATGGAAGGCCGTCAGGGAATCGGCCGCTCATCGCTATTCCAGGCGATGCCGGATCCTCGATCCAGTGGGCGTCGAACGCGGTATTCAAGGTCGCGGGGACGGGTTCCGAAGCTCCTGCGATCCGGAAATAATCCCGCATCGCACCGCCGGGCGACGTAACACTCGAGGTGGGATTTCTCCGCGCGATGGATTGGATTCGCCCGCCCCGAGCCGGAGCGGCAACCACGCGCATTGCGTTGTTTTCGAGCACCCAGTCCGGCGCGCCGGAACGCTCGAAGTCGAAGCGGTAACGCTCCGTTTTGTTGTTCTCCGGCGATTCGTAGAAACGCAGAGGGATTGCGATCGAGTGGTCCTTGTTCGAAAGGCGCAGCTCGCCACGTAACAAACCG
>DASTCZ010000224.1:0-8144 GCA_035710585.1 Candidatus Acidiferrales bacterium
AACAGATAGGTCGGCGCCATAAAGACCGCACCCGTTTCGCGCAGGCCGCGCAAATTGACGATCGTCACGATCAAAAGAATCGCGAGGCAGAGCGTAAGCGTGCGCGGCTGCAAGCTCGGAAACGCCGAAACCATTGCGCCAACTCCCGCCGAAATTCCGACGGCCGCGGTCAGAACGTAATCCACCATCAGCGCTGCGGCCGCCAGCAGGCCCGCAAATGAGCCGAGATTCTGTCCAGCCACGGTGTAGGAGCCACCGCCGTTCGGGTATGCGTCGATCGTTTGCCTGTACGAGAAAAAAACAATCAGTAGGAGGACGACAATGCTGATCGTGATCGGAACGATGTAATGAACGCCCGCGCTGCCCAGCACAAGCAGCAGCGCCAGCGCCGCCTCGGGTCCGTACGCAGCCGAGCTGAGCGCGTCGAGGCCGAAGACCGGTATGCCAGACGCGGGCCCCAATCGTTCGCCGCGCTCCTCGGAATCGCTCAGCGGCCGGCCGAAGAGCAAATTGACAATGGAAATCGCCATGAGTTTCCCGCTAAGTCTTATAACGGCACGCGAACGCGTGCAAATGTCCTCGCACGCTCAACTCGAACGTAGGAACATCTTCAAGAGGGAAGAGTGGAAAGCGGCAGGAACGCTGACCTAGGACGATTCGATCTCGCGCCGCACCATCGCTTCGACGATCGGCTTCAGGACTTCGCGCGTTACCATCTCAAGCACTTGCGGCTGCATTTTCTCGATCACGCGTGACGCCACCCGCGCCACGATTTCTTCTTGGCTCAGGCCGCTCTCGTTGTGCGCCAATTCCTTCACTTCGCGCCCGATCGCGTTCATGGCTTCTGCTGCGGACGCCGGCGATTCCGATTTGTCCGGCTCCGGAGAAGTGCTCGACGCGGAGATTGACGAATCGTGCGCGAAAAGTTCTGCCGAACTCCGCGGCGTTTCGGTCACAACCGGCTCGACTTCATCATCCGCGGGAATCGCAAAGGGATCCTCGTGGCGATCTCCCGCGCCGGCGTTAGCAGGTGCTGAGGGCACCGCGTCACTCTGCCGCGACGTGAATTCTTCGCTGGAAGCGTGCACAGGTTCACCAAACGACGGTTCAGCTGACGCCGATGACTCATCGCGGCTCGTCGGAACCAAACCCGGCTCGACGCCATTCGCCGCGTCCGGTCCCAAAGGCTCTGGCGGCGCGCCAGAATAATAGCCGGAGGGCTGCTCGGGCTCGTCAACTCTTTCCACGTCTTGAGCTACCGATTGCCACGGATAATTGGGCAGGGAAGTTGACTGCGCGGCGGGAGTGGATTCGCTCGCGTCGTTTGAAGAAGCCGATTCCGTCGCAGCCGGCGCAGCTTCATCCTCCGACTTTTCTGCTTCTTTCGATTTCGATTCAGTCGCCGCGTGAATGTCTTCCGGCTCGGCTACCACGGGTTTACTGCGCGGCGGCCAAAACGATTCAGGCTCCGGCGCCGTCGCATCGCCAGTAGGTGTCCAGTCTTCATCACCCGGGCCTCCTGGCGTTGCAGGCGGCTCGCCGGGGGAGGGCATATCGACAAGATCCGGGAAAGCCGCAAATCCGCCGAATCCGCCATTCGGTTTTGGCGTTCCAATCGGGTCGCGCGTCGGCGCCATCAATTCTTCAAACGCGACGCGCGTCGTCCGTTCCGCGATAAATGGCTCTGCCGCATCCTCCTCAACTTCTACTGAGGGCGCTGCGGAATTTTGCGCCTCCGGCACAACTTCGCCGAATGTTTGCACCATCTGCGAAATCTTCTGCGCCGATCCGCTGACGTCAGGCGTCGATGACACGGCAGGCTTCGGCGCCGGAACAGACGCAGTTGTTTCAGCTTTCGAACTCTTCGTCTCCGCGGCAACGCCCACCAACTGCTCCGCGCTTCCGCGCGCAATCAGCGATTTCACCAGGCTCACCAACGGGTCGGGCGGGACGAACGGCTTCTTCAGAACGCCATCTGCGCCCACGCGCTGCGCTTCCTGCTCGTCAAACGGATCAAACGCTCCGGTCAGCAAAATTACCGGCACATGCGCCAGCCGCGGCTCGTGCTTCACAAAATCGCAAACTTCATAGCCGTTGCGCACCGGCATGAATGTGTCCGCCAGCACCACGTCGGGGGAAATCTCGCGCAGCTTTCGGACGGCGGCCTCGCCATTTCCCACGGCGACCACCTCGATGCCTTCACCTTTTAGCGCCAGCGACACCATCTTCTGAATATTGCTGTTGTCGTCGGCGATCAGTATGGTCGGCACGGCTGCTCCTGGGTACCGCGCGCCCCGCCCGCTTCATTCGCTGCCGCGAATGGTTCGGCGTGGGCAGAAATCCAGCGCAAGCGCGGTTCTAGCTCAAAACAATTTGAACACCCGCCTCCGGACGCGTCAATCACCGCGAAGGACAGATGTTTCCGAGATGTTCTGAACCTGTACGAAAAGACAGGTGCTAGAGATTTCCAGAGCTTCCGCTGCTGCTGCCTGATCCACCCGAGCCTCCGGGTGTTTTGCAGGTCGGTGGCAGGTTTTTCTTCTTCTTTTTGTCTTTATCTTTGTCTTTATCCGACGAAGTTTGCGCCGTCGGGCACGGTTGCGGCTTCGCTGGGTCAGCCGTGGGATCAGTCGTTGCTGGAGTCGTACCCGGGTTCGTGGTCGCCGGCTGAGGCTGGCCATTTGAATCCGTCGCCGGGGTTGCTGGAGTTGTCGCGGGGGTTGTCGCCGGCGTAGCGCCGTTATTCGTCGGCGCTGGACCATTCGGATCCGCGGGCTTCGCCGCCGGTCCCGGAGTCGGCGCGGAACCCGGCGTAATAATTTCCACCGCCGCGCCGTTGCTCGCGCCGCTTCCGCTTGCGCCTGTTACCGTGTCAGCGCCGCCTGAGCCCGAACCGCTTCCCGATTTCCCGCTCGATCCGCCAGAGCCGCCGCTGCCGCTCGTCATTCCGCCGTTCAAATTAAATCCGGAAGAAGTCACCAGCTTCTCGAGATCGGCGTCCTGGTCGGGCGGATCAAGATTCGGCGCTCCGCTGTGCGCCGCGCCTGACATGTCCGGCCGCGAGGCCAGAGCGCCCATCGCCATATGCACAGGATTGAATCCACGCCGCGGAACCGACTGCTCCTTCTGCATCCGCGCGACTGCCGCCGGGTCGGGCTGCGGAATCGGCACTCCAAGTTTGCCCAGCCGTTCCTTCGCGTTGGGAACCAGCGGCGAAAGTGGATATTCCTGCACGATGCGTGTGTAGAAAGCGCCCGCGTATTGCGTCTTCTCATTTTTCTCGTAGATATTCGCCAGCATCCACAGAGCTTCGTCTGATTTGGTGTACAGCGGATATCGGCTCACAACGTCGAGTAGCCGCCCGGCTTCTGCGCGCTGCGATCCCTTGATCCCGTAATACTGAGCGATGCGAAAATCGCCTTCGGCCAAAATTTCCTGCACGTTCCGCAGTTGCTGCTCCACCTGCGGCACGAGATTGCTCTGCGGATACTTCTGCAAAAATATCTGAAATTGCTGCTCGGCGAGCTGCGCCTCCGTGCGGTCGCGGTCCGGCTTTTCCACGCGCCGGTAATGGCACATCCCCACCTGCATCTGCGCGTACGCGGCCTCATCCAGGAAAGGGAAGAAGGTGATGAAGTCGTTGTACTCGTTCGCCGCTTGCGTCAGCGAAGCCGTGCCGCCCTCTTTGTAATACGAATCTGCCATGGCGAGTTTTGCTTTCGCCAGATACTCGCTGTCAGGGTAAGTGTTGATCAGCGCGTTCAGCGTCAGCCGCGCCACTTCGCTGTGGCCCTTGGCGATGTCATCCAGCGAGCGCTCGTAAAGTGTTTTGTCCGGCGCGACGTCGTTCGGATTTCCGACCTGCGCGGATTGTTTCTTTTTCCCGAAGCAGCCCGTCAGCGTAACGGCAGCTGCCAGCGCCAGCAGCGCATAAATTTTCGCGGTCCTCACCACTCCCCCTCAGACTTTCTCCGCCATCGCTTCCATGGCGATTTGCAGCAGTTGTCGAGCCGCCTCGGCTGGATCGGGCGTGCGGAATATTGAAGTCCCGGCGACCAGAATCTCTGCGCCGGCGCGAACGAGCTCTGCGGTATTCTCCGCCACCACGCCGCCATCGACTTCGATGCGGTAGGTGTAGCCGTGCCGCGCCCGCCGGTCGCGTAAATCCCGGATTTTTTCCAGCGCCCGCGGCAGAAAACTCTGCCCGCCGAATCCGGGGTTCACCGACATCACCAGCACTTGGTCCACTTTGTAGAGGATATCGTCCAGCGCGGCTACTGGCGTCGCAGGATTAATCACAACCCCCGCCCGGCATCCGTGTTCCCGTACTTGCGTCACCACCCTATCCAGGTGCGGCGTCGATTCCTCGTGAATCAGAAGCGTGTCCGCACCGGCCGTCGCAAACGGTTCCACGTACTGCTCGGGGTTTTCGATCATGAGATGCACATCCAGCAGGAGCCGGGTTGCCTTGCGCAATGACGCCACAACGGGCACGCCGATGGAAATATTGGGCACAAAATGCCCGTCCATCACGTCCACATGGATCAGGCGGACGCCGGCGCGTTCGACCTTGGCAATTTCCTCGCCCAATCGCGCGAAATTCGCCGCCAGAATCGACGGCGCGATGTCAATTTGTGGATGCAAACAACCCCCGCCGAAAGTTTACCACGCCGTTTTCAGTTGTCGTCGCGTTTTGTGCGGCTGCTGTGAACCCCGCGGTTCATCGCGCCTCCGCTGCGCTTTGCTCGGCTCACGTACGCAGAAATCTCTGAAGCGCACTCCGTCCGCCTGCATACAGTAATCGCCCTATCACCCCCAGTAGAAGACCTTAGCAAATCGGTTCCATTGCCGTGCCAGAACTCTTCGTCAATAGTCTCTTCAACGGTCGGAGCGAAAGTACGGGTGCCTTTGAATGTCACACAGGGTTGAGCCGATGGATGACCGGATCACGCAACAAATTCGAGCATTGTTCGCAGTAGCCGATGAACTCTTTCACCCTCCCAATCGTGAGCTGCGCCGAGTGCCGAGATATTCGGTGGACGTCCCGGTATGGATCTACGGCCACGGCCCTGACGGAAAGCCGTTTCATGCCGAGGCTCGAGCAGTAAGTGTAAGCAGCAGCGGAGCGCTCTTGCTGGTCAGCGTAACGCTTGCCTGCGGCGACGAAATTCTCATCACGAAGCACAGAAAATCGATCGAGCTTCCGGCGACGGTCGTGAGGATTGGCGCCAGACGCGGTGAATCGGAGGAAGTGGGCGTATCGTTCAAGACGCCTAATCATTCGTTCTGTAGACCTGGAAGCGCCGGGCGCGAACCCGCCCGAACCGGCTCTCGATCGCTGTCACTGAAAGGTGGTAACGGGTGGAAACGCCAGAGAGCGCGGTGATGCGCGGGTCCCGCGCACCCAACAGTACCACTCGCCAAGTACCGCGAGCCCATTGGAGCCATTTGCTGCCCCATGTTGAACTGTCTCGGATTGACTTACGCATTTCCCTGACTCGCTCTCAGGAGGGCCAATGAATTCCTGCTTGTTCTGCAGTGAGCCACCGCTTCCCGATAAAATCACATGCCAGATTCACTCAGGTACTCCCGACCTGTCCCAGCTCTCGCCCAATCGAATTTTTCTCTCGTCCATGGTCGTCACACTCATGCTCGGCGCAATCATACTCGGCTGCTACCTCGGCGTCCGTCTGGTTCAATCGCACTAATCACTCAACCGCAATCCCTAGGGCGAGTCGCTCATTCGCGGCTCGCTTCCTCACTGGCTCGCAGCCGTCGAACGCCGATGCTTTGGAACTCTACAGCGAACGCTGTATGTTCTCTCTTGAACGGCAGGAAGTAACATCCGCCTGCCCACCCCCGCCCACTCATGCTCATTCACCGACTGCACGGGGAGATCCATGGATGACAGATTCGTACGAATTCAATCGAGAATCGAAGCCGTCCTCACGCATCTGAAGGCCGTAGACGACCCGAAGTCGCGCAAGACTTATTTGTTGGAGTTCCGGCTTTTATTGGACGAGGCAGACAGGTTGCATCTTTCGCCCGAGGATCATGAACTCTTGGCGGGTTATTGGCGGCGATTCGCCGGCGATCAGCCCTCTACCTCGTGAGCCGCTGACGCAGCCGAACGCGCCCCTCATCAAATATCGGGGTTGCGTGCTGCGGGAAGTAGAGCCGTTTCATCCGAGAAAGGCTCTCGACAGAACGCAACCCTCAATTCCTTTCCACCTCGCTCCAGGAAATGTGCTTGCAACACAGTTTTGTCCGGCGGCACGGCGCGGACGAAGTATCCGCAGAAAAAATGTAATTGAATTTAAGTTCCTTGACCGGCGTCATTTTCCATTCAGGCATCGGGCCCGTTGCCGTGCGCTCCAGCGCGCCAATTCAAAAAATGAACTTTTTTTTTCAAACCTTGCACATTTCTGGAAGTGTGTTGCTCGAAAGTGCGTAGGACTCCTTCCTTCATCCGAGCGCCGATCACACAAATCCAATCAACTGCACGTATTACGGCCATCCGCTTTGGCACCGAGATTGCGACGGAACTTGCGGCGTCGTGTAAGTGACCATCCCACAGGAGCAGGCGAAACCCTCCCATTTCGGCGACCTGCCCGGAGAAAGAAATGAGAATCGTTTTTCGGGCTATGCCCAAGCTTTCGCTTTATATCGGTATATTCACGCTCGTAGCATTCTGTAACTTATCTGTAAGTGCAGACACCGTCCAGATTGGAACCGACGCTTCAAATTACGTGGTCCTGTTCGAAGGCGGCGGCACCGGAAACCACCTCAACATCACGAATGTCACGATTAACGGCAACATCGGCGTTGGAGGCTCCGGCCTGGTGGCCTTCAGCGGGCCGGGTGCGATCAATGGCCGTCTCGATTTTTCGGCGTCGAACTCGAGCCAGTTCAGCAGCACCAATGGCAGCAACGTCGGCCCGTCCTCGACGAACTTCAACGTCAGCGCCGTCTCTAACGCGCTTACGGCGGTGAATTCGCTCAACACAACCCTTGGCGGAGCGGCCGGAACAAGTGAAAGCATCAGTCTCAGCGGCAGCACCACGCTGACGATCAATGAAAACTCGGGGATGCTCTTCACCACCGGGGGCGTCACCTACAGAGTTTTTTCAGTGACCGGGTTCAACACGACCAACGGGAACACGATTCAGATCGTCGGCGATGGCAGCGGCGATCCTGTCGTGTTCAATTTCACGAGTGCAGCCAACTTTAATAACCAGGTCACGTTGAACGGCTTGAGCGACGACCAGGTTCTGTGGAACTTCGTTGGAGGCAGCAGCCTTAGTGGTGGGCCGACGCTGCAAATCAATAACAATGGCGGAAACGGGAGTGCAACTGCCGGCGCGATGGGCATTTTCCTCGACCCGAACGGCACCGTGTCCGTCACGCACGCGAATGTATTCGGACGGGTCTTCGGAGGCGATAGCCACGACATGCAAATCGTCTCTGGCACGACCATCAATGCACCCTCCGCGGTACCTGAACCCGGCACGCTGGCTCTGTTCGGCTCAGGTTTGCTTGGGTTGGCGGGGTTCATTCGCCGAAGAATCACTCGTTAAACGACCGCGAATCTCGCAGCAGCGCCCCGAGCGCCGCTGTTCAACGCAACCCTCATCGAATATGGGGGTTGCGTGCTGCGGGAAGTAGAGCCGTTTCATCCGAGAAAGGCTCTAGACAGAACGCAACCCTCAATTCCTTTCATTTCGCTCTCGTCCTTGAGGCTACCAACATGGTTTTTCCCGCCGGCACAGGGCGGACGAAGTATCCGCAGAAAAAAGGTAATTAAAGTTGCTTGACCGACGTCATAATCCATTGAGGTATCGGTTTGGCATGAGCGAAGCCATCCAAAGCGACCTTCGATTTGCCCTTCGTTCCATCGTGCGCCGTCCTGCGTTTTCCCTCGGCATCATCGCAACCCTGGCGCTCGTCATCGGCGCCAGCACCGGGATCTTCAGCGCCATCTACGGCATCATGTTTCGCCCGCTGCCGTACAAAGATCCGGATCGGCTCGTCTTCATCTCCGAATCCAATCACGCCACCGGGGCAGAACATCTCGGCGTAACCACCGGAGCCTTTCCGATCATCGCGAGTTCCGCGCAAAGCTTCGAGAGCGTTGCGGCCTGTCC
>DASTCZ010000225.1:0-15172 GCA_035710585.1 Candidatus Acidiferrales bacterium
GGTAGGAACGGGACGCCTGGCATCTTGGATGTAGACGCGACGTTCACTGGCGGGCCGGATTGGCTGGTGGCATTCATCTTCGCGAGCCGGAGAATTGTCCTTTCTCTAGAATATACGCCGCGCGGAACGATTCATCGCAAAACGGGCAAAGCATTGACCCCTCCAATTGCGCCGCGGGCCATTTATGAGCGAAAGCTACTTCATGACCACACAGCGGCTGGGTTTTCGCTGTTGGGGCGAGAACGATTTGCCGCTGGCCATGTCGGTCTGGGGTGACCCGAAAGTCACGCGATTCGTTGGCGGGCCGTTTACTGAATCACAGGTTGCCGCGCGTCTGGCGAAGGAAATCACCTCGATGCGCGAGCACCGGATTCAATACTGGCCGATATTCTTGCGTGAAGATGGCCGGCACGTTGGCTGTGCGGGGATGAGGATGTACAACGCGGCCGAAAAGATTTTTGCGACAGGGTATTACCTGACGAAGAGCTTTTGGGGAATGGGCCTGGCGCAGGAAGCAGGCCGCGCCGTCATTGCTCACGCCTTCGATGAATTGGGTGCGAGCGCACTTTTCGCCGGTCATCATCCGGAGAATGCGGTATCTCGGCGCGTGTTGGCGAAGTTGGGATTTCGCTACACCCACGACGAGCTTTTCCCGCCGACGGGGCTTCTGCATCCGTCCTACTTACTGACTCGTGCCGAATTCGAGCAGCAGCGGAAATCCGGCGAGCGTTCGCACGCCAGCTGACCGCGAGCAGTCGCGATTCTCATGCTGCAAAGTCCAAAACGTCGATGATCCTGAACTCGGAGCTAATTGACGTTGAGACTCACCGACGTGGTGTGTCTCAGCGCGCCGGAAGTTCCAGCAAACGTGAGAGTGTAATTGCCAGATGGCGTTCCACCGCCTCCGCCACCGCCGCCACCCCCTCCCGAGCCTCCTCCACAGCCCGACGCCCAAAACACGACGACAAGAAGTGCCGCTCCCAGATAGGCGTAAGAACGGGGTAAAGACCGACTCTTTGTGGCCAGTTGCCTCAAAATCGCGGCAAGCATCACCACGACGAAGAGCTGCAACCACAGGCGGAACTGATGCAGTCGCCAATTCCGTTCCTCCGGACCGGAAGGTGGAAGAACAAGTGAATGCGCGGCGGTTGTGACGCTGGCGTTGGCGTTTACGGAGTTGGTTCCAGTGATTGTGACGCTCGCAGGTAACGAACAATTGGCGAGCGTAGGCGCCCCGTTACAAGCCAGAGAGACGGTGCCTGTGAAGCCGTTCGTAGGTGAGACCGTGATCGTGTAGCTTGCGGTTTGCCCTGCACTTAAGGTGACGAGCGCCGGCGACGCCGAAATCGTAAAGTCTATTGCGCCCACTGCGGTGCCCGAAAGACCGATGCTATGCGGGCTGCCCGCGGCATTCGTGGAGATGCTCACCGCGGCAACTTTGGCGCCCAATGAAGTGGGAGAAAAGTTAGCGGTCACAGTACAGTTCGTGCCGCCAGCTAAACTTATGCCGCAATTGTTCGTCTGAGTGAATTCGGAGCTATTCGTACCGCTGATGCCGATGCTGCCGATGTTCAAGGTCGCGCTGCCGGCATTGCCGAGGATGAAGCTTTGCGAGCCGCTCACGACGCCCACATTCACGTTGCCAAATGCCAGCGCGGCCGCGGTAACAGTAAGTCCGGGGTTCGAATTCGGGCTGATCTTCATGACAAACGCGCCGGAATTGGGAGGTTGAGCCGTTTGAAACGCGCCCGGCGTGACGGGAAACGTGGCGTTTGCTTGGCCAGCGACGTAAACATTCCCGGAGGCGTCCACTGCAATCCCCGCGCCGGCATCGTGGCCGGTGCCGCCGATGAAACTGGAGAATATTAGCGAAGCCGCTCCAACTTTTGTGGGGTCTATCTCGGCGACGAAGCCATCGGGACCCGCACGCTGGCAACCTCCGCAGGCCTTCTGGAACGGATTGACCATGACGAAGGCGCCGGAATCCATGTTTCCGGTGAGATAGGCGTCGCCGGAAGAATCGAGGGCGATGGCCACACCGGCGTCGTTTTGTGCACCACCGAGATAGGTGGAATAGAGCGCTGCCGAGCCGGAAGAATTGAGTTTGGCAAAAAACACGTCGCTCGGTCCGCCGCCAAATGCGGCTTGGTAGGGATTAACGGTCATGAAATCGTGCGAATCGGTACCGCCGGTCACGTATGCGTTGCCGGAGCTGTCCACTGCGATGCCGCGGCCACTATCGTCAGCAGTCCCGCCGAGGTACGTCGAGTAGACCAGTGACGAGCCGGCCGCACTCAACTTCGCGACGAAGGCGTCTCCGTCGCCTCCAGCGAAGACGGCCTGAAGCGGATGGGACGTAGGAAAGTTTGGCGAGAAAGTCGTTCCAGTAACGTACGCGCTTCCGGTGGAATCCACGGCGATAGCGCTCCCAGTCTCATCGCCGTTGCCGCCGAGATAGGTGGAATAGACCAGCGCTGATCCGGCTGCGTTTAGTTTGGTAACGAAGGCATCGTAGCAGGGAAATGTGTTCGGAGCAGACCCGCACGTTCCAGCGCCAGGAACGGACTGAAGCGCATTCGCAGTGGGAAAGTTGAGCGAACTGGTACTCCCCACAACGTATGCGTTGCCACCGGAATCCAGCGCGACGCCAGCCCCCTGGTCGTCGCCGCCGCCGCCGAGGTAGGTGGAGTAGACCAGAGTCGAACCCGTCGAGTCGAGTTTCGCTATGAACGCATCACCGCAGGCGAACGTATTAGGCGCGGTGCCGCAAGTTCCGCCGCCGGCGGCTTGAATCGGATTGTGTGTCGGGAAATTAAGCGAAGCTGTCGTTCCCGCAACATAGGCGTTGCCGGCAGAATCCACAGCGATGCCGCCGGCGAAATCGCTGTTGCCGCCGCCGAGGTAGGTGGAGTAGATCAGAGCGTTACCCGTGGGATTCAGCTTCGCGACGAAGACGTCGTCGCCACCGCCAGCAAAGGCGGCCTGAATCGAGTTCGTCGTGGGAAAATCAGTCGAGCTGGTTTCGCCGACTACGTAGGCGTCGCCAGCGGAGTCCACGGCGATACCGTCAGCGAAATCGAAATTTGTGCCTTCCAGGTATGTGGAATAAACCAGAACCGGATCGATGACGAGAGGCCGTCTGGAATCGAAAGAGGTAACCTGGAAGCCTACTTGGTGGTGCGCTCCAAGCACGTAGCCGCCAGGAATTGTGCGGCGGAGACCGTTCACGGTTTGATAGATCAGCGGCTTCTTCATGCGGATGTCGGACCCAGCGACGCGCAGCAATAAATCGCCGTCAGAATCAAGCGTGATTCTTTCCGCTCCTGTAAACTCCAAATTGATCACCGAAGGCAGAGAACCTGGAGCGACGACGAAGTCATACTCCAACCGCTTGTGGCTGCCGTAATACAGTAAATCCACGCCCCGATACACAGATTCGTATTTGACCTTCGCATAATTGGGGACATTCGTGCGCCAATGCTGCGGGGCGTCTCCGAGGAAATAGTTGCTTTTGCTGGGCAACTCCTCGATGCCCGCAAGTTGTGCGGAGGGGCGTGTCCCAACGACGCGCATGCGGACGGCGGCGCGCCGATCGGTACCTACGCTTCGGCTACGGGGATCAGAGTCGTGACGAATTGCCCGGCCGCCGAGGACAAGGACCGATTCGGTAGGAGTGAGGAATAATTCAAAGCCGTGACCGCGCGATGAGAACTTCACCGACGGATCAGTTTGGCCTTGATTAGGCTCGAACGTGAGGGGTAGATCACCGTACGACTCCAGAAGCGCGCGATTTGGACTATGTGCCACGGGCGAACGATTTCCGCGCGGCGAAGTATGCGCAGACGCGCGAATGGTGGACAGAGTGGATGCGCTGGCTGAAGGTTGCAGCGGCGACTCGAGGCGCGGAGAAGAACGAAGCACAGCGAGGGTAAACACAAGCAGCAGGGCAAGAAAAAAACAGCGTGCCGAAGCGGTTTTCACGGGGTCCCTCCTCGTTCAATGTCTTCCGAAAAAGGGATACTTCCAGGTGGACGACTCTTGCTGGAACTTCGAACAAACAGCTCAGGAATGGGTTCGCTGGGGAGAGAACCTAGTGCTTGGAGCGGTTATTGTCAAGAGAGTTGCGTCGTCATCGAGGCAAGTACCCGCGTCCGCCAAGCCGATCGCGTACCGGTCGTCGACGCTAGGTCATTGCTCCAAAACTAGCCCTCAGACCAGTAGTGTGCGATTGATTGGCGGCGCACTCTAACTTCGTCCTGGCCCATGCGGCCTATCATCCCCGCTCATCTGCTCCGGTCGAAGGCCGCAAATGCTTCCCTGCTTCACACGGAGGAAAAATGAATCAATCAGGTTCGGGGCGATCCCTTCTACAGAAGCTAATCACGATGTGCATTGCTCTACTTTTCATCACTGCACCAGCGCTAAGCCCAGTTGCTTTTGCGCAAAGCACGTCATCCGCTCAGGCCTACTACGGATCAACTCAAAATGGCGTCACGGTCGCCGATATGTTTTCGCCGACTCTCTTATTTTCCGGCCAGCTCAAAACCTCAAACGTGGGAAGCATTCTTGCCGGCGTGTCCATGGAATGCGTCCTGTGGACCTACACCAGCACGACAGCAACCAGCGGAGGAGGCAAAAACTCCACCAGCGCGAGAGCGAGTGTCAAAGTTACTGTGAAGGTTGACGGGAATCCCATGGTGCCGGGCGCGGTTGTATATTGTGACCGGCTCCAGGCCCTCGGCGTCACCTTGAACACTGGGTTGACCACCGACAACATCACCGTCGAACTATTTGAAGCCACCAAGAATGCAAATCACTTCAACTTTTACGCGGGGCCGCTCGGTGCAACGCTGCACACCGTTGAAGTGTGGGCGGAAGGTGCGGTGGATTGCCGCGATAACACCGGCGCCGTAATCACCTGTCCAACGGGCACGCTGTCTGGTTTTCAAACTGGAACGAAAGTCGGCATTGGAAAAGCCAGTCTCGTGCTGCAAGAGGAAAACAACACGAACTTGAAGTGACTCTGCGAAGCAGCGTCACTTTGAGCGATTCGTAAATCGTTTGCTGCTTGTCCATTCACAAACCAGAACTGCTGGGGCCGACTTTTCGGAGTCGGCCCATTTTGTTTTGGTGAAGGAAATGGCTTCGGATCCCAACGGACCGCCGCGCGAAGAGATTTTTGCGCGCCGCGCAGCCGTGACCACTGATCGGACCGGTGCAACAACTAGTATAAAATCAGCCAGCTGTACGAGGCGGGCCCGTAGCTCAACGGTTAGAGCAGCGGACTCATAATCCGTTGGTTCTAGGTTCAAATCCTAGCGGGCCCATATTCGCGAAAAGCGGGAACCTGCGCGTCCTGACTGTCAAAGCATTCATCCTGGAAAACTACTTCCTCGCTTTCCTGCCATTCCATCTTCGATGTAGATTCTCATGCTTGCCGAAACCTGCTGCGGGTTGGCGGAGAGAGAATTGAGCTGCAAATTGTCTATCACAATCCACAAACGAACGGTCGCAACGGCGATTCGCCGTGTCGGGCTGCGTCTTTTATTCGCTGGCGCATTTGCGACTTGCGCCGGAGCGCAGGGCAGGCCGCCCGCGGTTCCGTTGATCACGCACGATCCTTATTTCAGCCTGTGGTCGATGAACGACAAGCTCACCGACGGTCCGACGCGGCATTGGACTCGCGCGCCGCAGCCATTGATCGGTCTCGCGCGCATCGACGGCAAAATCTATCGCTGGATGGGCACATCTCCTGAATCGGCAGCGGCGATGAAGCAAACGGCGCTCGAGCTCAAGCCAACTCGCACGATCTATCGCTTCGAGCAAGACGGCATAAAGCTCGAATGCAGTTTTCTCTCGCCCGTCTTGCCCAGCGATCTGGACTTGATGTCGCGGCCCGTGAGCTACATTGCGATCGCGGCGTCGAGTACCGATGGCACTGCGCACAAGGTGCAGCTTCTGCTAGAAATGTCTGCCTCATTCGCAGTTGATACCGGCACGCAGGAAGTCGTGTGGTCGCGGGCTCGACTAAAAGGGATCAGCGCGCTGCGCGTCGGAAATTTTGAGCAGCGAGTTCTCGCGCGCTCAGGAGACAATTTGCGCATCGATTGGGGCTTTGCGTATCTCGCTGTCCCCGATCAAGCTGGCGCAAGTGAGGTGGTCATCTCTGGGGCTGCCGCGGAGCAATCGTTTGCCGCAGGCCAGGCGCTTGCTTCCGATGAGATCGACTTGCCGCAGCGCGCCGATCGTGCGGCGTTGGGCGCAGCCGAACTCGACCTCGGCGAAGTCGCCGCAAATCCCGTTACGCGTCACGTCCTGATCGCCTACGACGATCTCTACTCGATCGAATACCTCGGCCGAAGAATGCGTCCCTACTGGCGGCGCGATGGACGCACCTTTAGCGATCTGCTGGAATTGGCAGAGCGCGATTACCCCGAGATCGATCGTCGCGCGCATGAGTTCGACGAAGCGCTGACGGCGGACCTCCGCCAAACAGGTGGTGAAGCGTATGCGCAGCTCGCGACGCTGGCGTTTCGCCAAACAATCGCCGCGCACAAGTTGGTTGCCGATGCGGATGGCGCGCCGATGCTTTTCCCGAAAGAAAACTTCAGCAATGGCTGCATTTCGACGGTGGACGTAATCTATCCTTCGTCCCCTTTCTTCCTGCTTTTCAATCCTGCGCTACTCGAAGCGCAGCTTCGGCCCCTCATGGAATATGTCCGCACCGGCCGCTGGCATTTTCCTTTTGCGCCGCACGATCTGGGCACATACCCGAAAGCCGATGGACAGGTGTACGGTGGCGGCGAAACGACCGAAGACGACCAGATGCCCGTCGAGGAGAGCGGCAATATGCTGATCATGTTTGCCGCGCTTGCGAAGGCGGAGGGCACGGCTGCGTTCGCCGATCACTACTGGCCGGAACTGCAAAAGTGGGCCGACTATCTGCAAAAAGAGGGAATGGATCCGGCGAACCAACTATCAACGGACGACTTCGCCGGTCACCTCGCGCACAACGCGAACCTTTCCATCAAAGCGATTCTTGCGCTGGATGCGTATGCGGAGCTAGCAGGCAAGACCGGGCGCTCGCAAGAAATGGCAAACTACAGAAAGCTCGCGAAAGATATGGCGGCGAAGTGGCAAACGCTCGCTGCGGATGGCGATCACTTCCGTCTCGCATTCGACAAGCCCGGGACGTGGAGTCAAAAATACAATCTGGCCTGGGACCGCGTGCTCGGCTTCGATTTATTTCCCGCTAGCGTATCTGAAACGGAGATGAGCTTTTACAAAGCGCATCTCAATAATTTTGGATTGCCGCTCGACAACCGCAGCTCCTACACTAAACTCGATTGGGAAGTTTGGACGGCTACTCTTGCCGCAAATCGCCAGGATTTCGACGCGATCCTCTCCGCGATCCAGCGCTTCATGAACGAATCGGCGAGCCGCGTTCCGCTCACGGACTGGTATTGGACCACCGACGCTCGCCAAGCCGGATTCCAAGCGCGTTCAGTGGTGGGCGGCGTTTACATGCCGCTGCTCGCCAACGCCGATCTCTGGAAAAAGTGGCGCGCGATAAAGCAGTAGTTGACTCTGCAGTTGGTGAATACCGCTGGTTGCCTCGACGAGATCTGCAGCTGACGCACCAGTAGCTATATGTTAAAAGACCTGCACTGCGCCGCAGACGAAACTAATCCAGCACGGAGATGGCCATGAAGAAAGCTCGAAGTGGCGTGAGCCACCCAGATATTCCCGCCGAAAAGAGCAACAGCAAATTGAGCCGAAGAAAGTTTCTCGGAACGAGCTCGGCGGCGCTTCTCACTGCAGCGGTCGCTGCGCGCGCAGAGCGCGCGCAGAGCGGCCAACAAGGTACGCAAGGCCGGCGCGAAAAAAGTATGACCGATCCGGGGCCGGAGAATCCCCCGATCAAAAGCGCAAGCGCGAATTCGTTTGCGCCGCCACCAACCGATCACGGCGAAGTGCAAACCTTCTGGAATTCTTTTTCCGCGGCGCACCGTCGCATTCAAGACGGTGGATGGTCGCGGCAGGTGACGATCGAGGATTTTCCGATTTCGAAGGAAATTGCCGGCGTCAATATGCGCCTGACCGCGGGCGGCGTGCGTGAGCTGCACTGGCACGTCGCGGCGGAGTGGGCAATTATGCTGACGGGCAGCGCGCGAATCACGGCGATCGATAACGACGGGAGGAGCTTCGTTAAAGATGTTGTGAAGGACGACCTCTGGTATTTCCCGTCCGGCACGCCGCACTCGATCCAGGGACTCGCGCCCGATGGCGCCGAGTTTGTGTTGGTATTCGACGACGGCCATTTTTCCGAAGGCAACACGACGCTCATCACGGACTGGACCCGGCACACTCCGCCGGAGGTGCTCGCGAAGAATTGGGGAGTAGCAGAACATGCGCTAGCGAGCGTCTACCAAGGGCCGGAGGCAGGCAAGTATATTTTTCAAGCCGAAGTTCCCCCGCCTCTCGCAGACGATGTGCGCGACATCGGCGGCTCGATCGGCCCCACGCCAATCGCCTTCGATTTTTCGCTGAGCAAGATGGCGCCGACTCGAAAATCGCGATTTGGAGAAGTGCGCGTCGTGGATACACGGAATTTTCCAATCGCGAAGACCATGGCAGCCGCGCACGTGATCGTAAAACCGGGCGGGCTGCGCGAGATGCACTGGCACCAGAACGCCGACGAGTGGCAATACTTCATCCAGGGCAATGCACGCATGACCGTTTTCTTCACCGGCAGCAAAGCCCGAACCGCTGATTTCGCCGCGGGCGACGTCGGCTACGTGCCGCGCACGATGGGACACTACGTCGAAAATGTCGGCGACACGGACCTGATCTTCCTTGAGATGTTCAAGACCGATCGCTTCATGGATCTTTCGCTTTCCGAATGGGTTTCGAACACCCCGCCGGAACTCGTGATGCAGCATCTCGGAATCAGCAAAGAGACGCTGCGCGCGATTCCCAAGACTAAACCGCTTGTCACTCCCGTCTGAAAACTGAGCGGGGTCCGGCGAGATCACTTGTGCAATCTCGTGAACGGAAAATTGGGCTGGCGCGGGCGGTCTCAAAACTCGGTTACTGTTCGCGCTCCCAAGCCTCTGAATTGATTCGCGCCGGCCGCGTAAGACTTAACGGCACCGTTCGTCGCGACCCGGAAACGCCGGTGCGCATGAGCCGCGATCGGATCGCAGTCAATGGTAATGCGATCACCGCTGCGAAATTCATTTATGTAGTCATGAATAAGCCGCGGGGAATCGTCACCACTGCCGCGGACGAAAAGCGCCGCGAGACGGTCTATTCGTTATTGCCTGCAAACATGACCTGGCTCGCTCCCGTCGGGCGCCTTGATAAGGCGAGCGAAGGCTTGCTCCTGCTCACCAACGATTCAGAATGGGGCGCGCGAATCGCCGCGCCGGAAACCCACCTGGGGAAAAAATATCATGTGCAGGTGAAGGGCGAGGTCAGCGAATCGATCTGCAAACTGTTGCAACAAGGCGTGGGCGCCGAGAATGGCGAAGTTCTTCGCGCTCAGTCGGCGCAGATCCTACGATCCGGCGAAAAGAACACTTGGCTCCAGATTGTCCTGACCGAAGGGAAGAACCGCCAGATTCGCCGCATGCTCGAGTCGCTCGGCATCGAAACCTTGTGCCTCATCCGCATTTCGATCGGTCCACTCGAATTGGGCACTCTCCCGAAAGGATCCTGGCGGGAGTTGACGAGAGACGAAAAGAAATCTCTCGATCGTGGAATGAACGAGGTCAAAACGCGCGCGGCAGGGCAACTAATCCGATAGAATCCGCCGCGACATTCGATGAGACACAAGTTTCTGCTCGAAATTCGCGCCAAAAGTGCGCATGGCATCATCGTTTCTCTGTTGGCGATGTGTTGCTGCGCCGGCGCAAATCCACAGTCGCAAGCCAGGCCCGAGCCCGCCGCTAGTGCTGCGACTGTTGTTTTTTGGGAAGACGGATTTCCAGCAATCGACACTTCTGCGCCGACGCGTGCGCAGCTTGCGGCGCTGCTGCCGCGCGCAACGTTTGCCGATTCGGCGCAGCTCCCGGATGTTCTAAAGGCTGATGCATCGCGAGTGCTTGTGCTGCCATTCGGCTCCGCTTTTCCCGAAGAGGATTGGCCGGCGATTAACTCTTTCCTGGCAGCTGGCGGCAACTTGCTGGTGATCGGCGGACGGCCTTTCACCCGCGCAGCTTACAACGACGCGGGCCAGTGGCACGCGCGCGCGCCAAATCAATCTTTCGCCCGCAGCCTGTTTTTGAACGGCTACGACGAAACGGACGGCTCCGCACAACTGGCGTTCACTGCCAATCCGGATTTCGCGTCGCTGAAGCTTCCTGGATTCAGTTGGAAGCGCGCATGGAGTGCGACTGTACGGCTTAGCGACGAAAACCTCTACCCCCGCGAAGGTTCCGCGGGATCCATCGACGCGCGTCTCGACAGTCTCGCCTGGGGAACCGCAAATGGCCGTAAGCTGGCCGCGCCGATCATCCAGATCGATCACTTGCACAATCAATTCACCGGCGGGCGCTGGATCCTGCTGCCCGCGGAACTTGGCCCGGAGTTCTGGTCGAACGATGCTGCGTCGAAGGTCATTCCACTCCTTGCCGACCGCGCAGCGCAAGGCGCGGAGGAGTTACGCGTGCGGCCCGAATCGGTGATCGTTGGACCTGGGGAGGAAGTGACGCTGAATGTGTATTGGAATCGCACCAGTGGTAAGCCGTCGCAGGGGTACATTGACATCAGATCAGCGCGCTGTGAGGCCACAGTTGTGAAGGGAATTCCTTTGTTCGGAAAGCCCCTCGCAGAAGCATTGCAGTCCGGCAAACTGCTCCAATCAATCATCGAGCGCAGCGCATTTCCTCTCGTGTTGCAAACGACGATCCGCGCGCCGCATTCTGGATTTTGTAGTTTGACTGCCACCTTGCGGGACGAGTCGGGAACGCACTTGGCACATACCGGTTTCTGGGTGCGCGATGCCGGCGCGCTAAATTCCGGGCCGAAAGTCGGCGTGACCAGCGATGGGTTTACGCTCGATGGCAAACCAATTCTCGTCGCGGGCACGACTTACATGGCCAGCGATGTACAGCGACAGTTTCTTTCCCTGCCGAATCCCTACGTCTGGGATCGCGACATGGCCGAAATCGAAGCCGCCGGCCTGAACACCATTCGCACAGGACTCTGGACCGGCTGGGACCAATTCATGAAGCAGCCGGGCGAAGTGAACGAGCAGCTTTTGCAGTCGCTCGAAGCATTTTTCCTGACCGCCCGCGCACACCACCTCTCCGTGCAATTCACATTCTTCGCTTTCACTCCGGAAGTGTTTGGCGGCGCAAATCCCTACTTGGATCCCGAAGCTCTGCGCCGCCAAAAAGAATTCATCGCAGCGATCGTGACGCGCTTCCGCGATTTCGATTTTGTCGCGTGGGATTTAATCAACGAGCCCAGTTTCTCGAATTCAAAGAAAACCTGGCAGACACGCCCGAATGGCGACCCTTTTGAGCTGCGCGCATGGAACGACTGGCTCGCGAAGAAATATCCCAGCCGGAGCGCGCTCGCGGAAGCCTGGCGAAGCGTGACTGTTCCCGATTCGCAGCCGGTGCCGCTACCGAGCGACGAGGAATTCAGCAACGCAGCGGCGTATTCCTCCTGGCCCTCCGGCAACTCGCTTCGCGCGATGGATTATCTCTTTTTCGCGCAGGACGCTTTTCGAGACTGGGCCGCGCAAACGCGCGAAGCCATTCGCGCGGCGGGGAGTACGCAGCTCGTGACCGTCGGTGAAGATGAAGGTGGCGGAAACGATCGGCCGTCCCCCGCATTTTTCGCGGACGCGGTCGATTTCACCACCACTCATTCGTGGTGGGCTTTCGATTCGCTCCTATGGGATTCGCTCGTCGCGAAAGTTCGCGGCAAGCCGATGCTCGTACAGGAAACGGGCGTCAGCCGCGAAGCGCGAATCGATGGCGAGCCGCACCGCACGCCGACCCAAGAAACGGCGCTCTTCAAAAAGAAGCTAGCGGTCTCCGCAGGCACGGGCGCCGGCGCGATCGAATGGCTCTGGAATGTGAACGACTATATGCGCGACGACCGAGAGGCCACCATCGGCGCCATCCGCCCCGATGGCACCGAAAAAGGCGAAGCCCAGGCTCTTCGGGAGTTCGGCAAGTTCGCCGCGGCCGCAGGACCGCACCTCACGGGCGCGATACCTCCACAGGTCGCGATCGCGACCTCACAGGTGCTGCAGTTCTCTCCGTTGCAACGCCTCGCACTTGAAGCCCAGCAGAAAGCCGTCCGCGCGTTGAACGTCGATTGCGGAATCCCAGCCGAAGTGATCACAGAGAATAACGTCGCGCGCGATCTGGCAAACAGCGCGCAGCCAAAGCTCGTGATTTTGCCTTCGCCTCAGGCACTCAGTGATGAGGCATGGAGCGCTCTCCTTGAATATGTCAACCGCGGCGGAACCTTGCTCGTCACCGGTTCAGTGGAACGCGACG
Organism: Candidatus Acidiferrales bacterium; assembly: GCA_035710585.1. Taxonomy (GTDB): domain Bacteria; phylum Acidobacteriota; class Terriglobia; order Acidiferrales; family UBA7541; genus DASTCZ01. The sequence goes on from DASTCZ010000225.1 coordinate 12,522, forward strand.
CGCACCGGCGCGTAACGCGCCGATTTGCTTCGCTCGGAATCGACGCTTCGCCGCAAGCCATCTTGTCTCACACTGATTTTCAGGAAATCGGCAGCGAATCCATCCAATTATCTTTTTCAGCGGAAAAGCAGTCTTCGATGGAGGGGTTACGATTCGCGGACGGACGCAGTTTTCACATCATCAAACACGGCTCGGGGAAGATTTTGGCGGCGAGGGATCCTGTCGAACTTTCCGAAGGCGATGCAGCAACTCGGCAACTCTATACGGAAGCTCTTTCGCAAGCCGGCATCAAGCCGCCATTCATCGGGAAGCTCCCGCCAGGCGTGATGGTGCGGCCAACGGAGTTTGCAGACAGCGTCCTCTATCTCATCGTCTCCGATTCGGCAGAGAACACGCGCGTGAATCTGCGGGATATCATCACCCGCGCGACGATCGATGTCGATCTGCCCGCGGGCGCAGCAAAGCTTCTGCTCCTCACCAAGGTCAATGGAGCCGTTCTCGCACGCTTTGGCGACTAACCGGTCAGCTGCGGCGGTTTCTACGTCTCTGAATCGAGTCCTGCGAGCTTTGAATCGAGGTCAGCTAGCGCCTGCATCAGTTGCTCTTTGTATCGTTCGTTGGTGCAGGCGTCGAGCTTCTGTTGAATGTTGCTGCGCGAGAGTTCGAGCACTTTCCGCTCGCGCTCCGCGCGCTGTTTTTCCGGGGTTTCGTTCTTCGGCTTCTCCGCAGACACTTCCTGCTGTGCTAATTCGATTTGTGCCTCCACAGACTTACTTTCCCATCCGCGTGCCACGTCTCCATTATAGCGGGTCGCTCGCCTCTATGCAGGTCAGTTTGCAAAATCCGTGTTGAATTCTAAACGCTGAGCTTGCCGCGCCGCCTAATGCGCTGCAGATTCCAGCGCCGCCGCGGCGGCGTCCACTGCCGCGGCGTATTTTTCCAGCACGCCCGCGACCACACCGATCTGCTCGTCCGCGAGCTTCCACTGCTTTTGCTCGATCGCCTCGCGCACCGCGGGAATCGTCTTCACTCCGTAGCCGGTGTAAAAGCCCGGCGCGTAAAGTTGATGCTTGAACCATTTCCGCCCGGGAAGGCCCGCATCGCTCAGCAGTGATCGTTCGCACATGTAGAGTTGCTTGTTGATTGGACTAAGCGCCGAGCTTTGCATCGAAGCGAAGCCTGCATCTTCCACCGCTGTGCGATGCGCCCGGTTATAGTGCTCAGAGGCACGAGTAAGCACATCTAGTGCGTTCCGTAGCGGTGCGAAATTTAGATAAGGCGGCTCCTCCTCGCGCTTCGGCGGTATGAAAGTTTCGCGAGAATCCGCCGCTACAGTTAGCGTCTTGTCGTCAATTTCGCGGTTCAATTCGCGAATTTCATCGTGCTCGGTTTGCGCCAGCGTCTCAAGCTCGCCTTCATAGCGGCGAACCGTTGCCGTCATCGCGTTGAAATCAAAGGGCAGCAGATCCGCATCGGCGATTCGCATCACTGCCGTGCCCATCGTTTGCGCCTCCGTGCGGCCATAGGCGAAATCGGGATCGTCGAAGTGTGTGTACCAGTAAAAATCGTCGTAGATGGAGTGATAGATTCCGCCGCCCGCTTCACCGCCGTAAGCCAGCGCCGCGTTCGAAATTCCCAGGAAATCCAGGAACGCGGTGTAATCGGAGCCCGAACCCAATGCGCCGATTTCGAAGTTTTGTTGCGACCGCGCGCGTTCTTTCTCTGCCGTCGTACGCGCATTGGCGATCCGCCGCGCCTGAAGCCGTTTCGCCACCGAGATTTTTGTCTCCGGATCCGTGATGCTGCGTGCGACTTCGTTTATAAACGGTTCGAGCGAGTGCGATCCTTCCGCATTTAGGAAGCCGCGGCTATTCGTGTCGGAATTGAAATAAATTACCGCGTGCTGGCGCAGTTCGTCGGCGTGTGTTTCCGCCCACTCCGTCGAGCCAAGCAGTCCTGGCTCCTCGCCATCCCACGCGCAATAAATAATGGTGCGGCTCGGCTTCCATCCTTGCTTCACCAACTCCCCGAGCGCTCGCGCCTCTTCCAATTCATCCACCAAGCCGGAAATCGGGTCTTGCGCGCCATTGACCCATCCGTCGTGGTGGTTGCCGCGAATGATCCACGCATCGGGTTCTCGCGTTCCAGGAATTTTGGCGATCACGTCGTTCACCGGCTTCATGTCCCAGTTCGATTTCACTTTGAGATGTACTTTCGTTGCGCCCGGGCCGAGGTGATATGGAACCGGCAGCGCTCCACGCCAGATTTGCGGCGCCATCGGGCCGGTCATCGCTGCCAACAAAGGCTGCGCATCGGCGTATGAAATCGGAAGCACGGGAATTTTTGTGATCGTCGGAGCGTCTTTCACTGCAAGGCGTTGCGCATTCTCGGTGGCGCCCACTCCGGGTGTGAGCGGATCGCCAGGGTAAAGCGGCATGTCCGCAACGCTCCCACGCTGCACTCCGTCGGGCGGGCGATAGGGCCCTTTGGGAAATACATCGCCCTCGTTATATCCGTCGTCGCGCGGGTCGGAATAGATCAGGCAGCCGATCGCACCATGTTCCGCAGCCACCTTCGGTTTGATGCCGCGCCAGGAACCGCCATAGCGAGCGATCACGATCGCTCCCTTGACGGAGACTCCATGGCGATCG
>DASTCZ010000226.1:0-7392 GCA_035710585.1 Candidatus Acidiferrales bacterium
TGAGAGACGCGCAGGGAGAAAAGGATGCCGAGCGTTGAAGAACGCGTGAAGCAGATCATCGTGGAGCAGCTCGGAGTGGACGAGGCGGAAGTGACGCCGACGGCGTCATTTGTGGACGATCTGGGGGCGGATTCGCTCGACACGGTAGAGCTGGTGATGGCGTTTGAAGAGGCGTTTGGCATCGAGATTCCGGACGAGGATGCCGAGAAAATCGCGACGGTGAAGGATGCCGTGTCCTACATCGAAAAGCACAGTTCGAGCAAGAAGTAACCGTACGCATTCAATTTCCCATCAGGAGTTTCCGCATTGAGCCGCCGCGTGGTCGTAACGGGTGTCGGATTGGTCTGCGCTTGCGGAATCGGCACCGAGGAATCGTGGGCGGCGCTGCTGGCTGGCAAGAGCGGCATCGCGACGATCACTCTTTTTGACTCGACGGGATTCGATTGCCGCATCGCAGGCGAGGTAAAGGGCTTCGATCCGCTCCTCTGGATAGACAAAAAGGAGCTCAAGAAAACCGGGCGATTCATTCAAATCGCGATGGCCGCCTCGGAATTCGCGATGAAGATGGCGGCGCTGGAAATCAAGCCCGAGGATGCAGAACGGGCGGGCGTTTACATCGGCAGCGGTATCGGCGGATTCGACGTCATCGAGCGCGAGCACGAAAAGCTGCTCAAGGGCGGACCCGGCCGCATTTCCCCGTTTTTCATTCCGGGCAGCATTGTGAATCTGGCGTCGGGGCACGTGTCGATCCGCTACGGCGCGAAGGGCCCGAATTCGGCGACGGCAACGGCTTGCTCGGCTTCGGCGCACGCCATCGGTGATTCCTTCAAGGTCATTCAGCGCGGCGACGCGGACGTGATGATCTGCGGCGGCAGCGAGGCCGCGATCACGCCGATGGGGGTGGGCGGTTTCGCGGCGATGAAGGCGCTTTCGACGCGCAACGATGAACCGTCTCGCGCGAGCCGGCCGTTTGACGCGGACCGCGACGGATTTGTGGTCGGCGAGGGTTCTGGCATGCTGATCCTGGAATCGCTCGAGCATGCGGAGCGCCGGGGCGCGAAAATCCTGGCGGAAGTTGTCGGATACGGCATGTCCGGCGACGCGTATCACATCACGCAGCCGTCGGAAGGCGGCGATGGCGCCTACCGCGTGATGCGCGCGGCGCTATGCGACGCGAAGATCGAACCGCACCAAGTGGGCTACGTGAATGCACACGGGACTTCGACGCCCATCGGCGACGTGATCGAAACCCAGGCGATGAAGCGCGCGTTTGGCGAGAGTTCGAAAACAATTGCGGTGAGTTCGACGAAGTCGATGACGGGTCACTTGCTCGGGGGCGCTGGCGGATTGGAAGCAGGGATCAGCGTGTTGGCGCTGCGCGACCAAACGCTGCCGCCGACGATCAACTATGACACGCCCGATCCGGCATGCGACCTGGACTACGTGCCGAACACGGCGCGCAAGGCGAGTGTGGAGTATGTACTGTCGAATTCGTTCGGATTCGGCGGGACGAATGCGGCGCTGGTATTCAAGCGCTGGTCCAAGAATTAATCCGGTGGAGCGATTGAATTGAACATTGTCGTTTGCGTGAAACAGGTTCCGGCGAAGGACGCGCCGCTGGCGATTGCGGCGGATGGAACGTGGATTCGCGAATCCGACATCGGCTTCGAAATGAACGAGCCGGACAGCTATGCGTTGGAAGAAGCGCTCCGTCTGAAGGAAAAGCACGGCGGAGAAGTTGTGGCGCTTTCGATGGGTCCGGAGCGTGTAAAGCAGACGATCAAGGAAGCGCTCGCGAAGGGCGCAGACCGCGCAATCCACGTAAGCGACGACAAGTTCTATGCGCTCGATCCGCTGGCGTCGGCGAGGTCGCTTGCGGCGGCGTTAAAGGATCAGAAATTCGATCTGATCCTGACCGGATTGCAGAGCGATGACCATGGCTTTGGGCAGACAGGTGTGCTTCTAGCGGAGCTGCTCGGGCTGCCGCACGCGACGATCATCATGCAGATCGACGTGGCCGATGGAAAAATGAAACTGAAGCGCGAGCTGGAGGCGGGTTGGTTCCAGTGGGTGGAGCTGCCGCTGCCTGCGGTGCTTTCGATTCAATCCGGAATTAACAAAGTGCGATACGCGACGCTCAAGGGAATTATGGCGGCGAAGAAGAAGGAGCTCGCGACAATTTCGCGCGAGTCGCTGGGCGTGAACAGCGCATCGACGCAAAAGGTCGAAAAGATTTACGTGCCGCAGAAGACGAAGAAGACAGAATTCATCACGGGCCCGGCAAAAGAAGCGGCGGGCAAACTGATCGAAAAGCTGAAGCACGACGCGCGGGTGCTCTAGAGCGGAATTCGTATGCAGATACTCGTCATCACCGAACAACGCGAAGGCAAATGGAACAAGACGAGCTTTGAGACGCTCGCGGCGGCGCAGCAAATTGCAAAGGACACAGGCAGCGCGCTGAAGGCAGCGGTCATCGGCAGCGGAGTCGCGGCGCTGGCGGACGAGCTGGCGACGCAAAATGTCGCGGAAGTTCTTCTGATCGAACACGAGCTGCTCGGCTCGTACACGCCGGATGGATTTTCGATCGCGCTCAAGCAGGTGGTCACGCAGGCGAAGCCGGACTTGGTACTGCTGCCGCATACCTACCAGGTGCGCGATTTCGCGCCGAAGCTGGCGGCGTCGCTAGGCAAGGGAATGATCGGCGATTGCATCGGCTACCGCAGCGAGAGCGGTAAGCTGGTATTCGTGCGGCAGATGTTCCAGGGAAAAACGGCTGCGGATGTGACGTTTCAGGGTGAGGGGCCGTGGTTCGCGACGTTTCAGGCGGGAGCGTTCCGCGCAGATTCCCTGCCGGCGAATCCGAGCGGAAAAGCGCCCGTGACTAAGTTCGGCGTGGAGTTGAAACCCGAGCAAATTCGAACTAAGCCAGGAGAATTGTTCCGGGAGGCGAAACAAGCGGTCGATTTGACGCAGGCGCCGATCATTGTGGCGATCGGACGCGGGATCAAGGCGCCGGAAAATATCGCCATGGCGGAAAAGCTTGCGAAGCTCATGGGCGGCGAACTGGCAGCGTCGCGGCCTATTTGCGACGAGGGCTGGCTGCCGATGGAGAGGCAGATCGGAAGCTCCGGGCAAACAGTGGCGCCGAAGCTGTATCTCGCGCTGGGAATCAGCGGCGCGATTCAGCACGTGGTCGGGATGAAGGGCGCGCGGACGATTGTGGCGGTCAATAAGGACCAGAACGCGCCGATCTTCGAGATCGCGGACTATGGGATCGTAGGTGACTTGTTCGAAATCGTCCCCGCACTTTCCGAGCAGCTCGAAAAATCTTCGTAGCCGGACTGGCGTATTCTGGTTGGGATGAAGAGCGCTTTCCTCGGTGCGGTCCTCGCATTTTTTCTGCTGCAAACTTCGACGAAACCAGAGACTCAGCACACAGCTGCGGCTGAAACTCCGCCTGTTTCATCCACGAAGATTGAGCTGAGTTCGAAACTGCCCTCGCAGGGAAACCTGGTGCGCGTTACGGTCAAGACCGCCGGCCCGGCGAGCGAAGTTGAGGGCGAGTGGGGCGGACACAATGTTTCCTTCTGGCAGGACGAGCGGGACAAGAGCGTTTTTCACGCGTATCTCGGCGTGGACATCGATCAGAAATCGGGCGGGCAGAAGTTCGAGGTGAAGGTCACGCCAGCTAGCAGCCAGCCAGAAGTTTCGGAGGCTATGGTCACCGTTCGGCCAGGGCATTACGCCATCGAAAAGTTGACTGTGGCGCCCAAATTTGTAGAACCTGCGCCCGAGGATGCCGAACGCGCGCGCAAGGAGGGCGAACGGCTGCGCGCGATTTATGCTGAGCGCACTGGCGAGAAATTATGGAGCGGAGCGTTCCGATTTCCGCTTGAGGGGCCGCGGCGCGGAGGAAATTTTGGCAAGCGCCGCGTGTTGAATGGCGAAGCCCGCGCTCCGCACAGCGGGCTCGACGTTCCAGCGGCGACCGGAACGCCGGTACACGCGGCTGCCGCGGGGAAAATCGCGCTCGCGGATGCGCTCTATTATTCCGGAAACTCGATCGTGATCGACCACGGATTGGGGCTTTACACGTTTTATTGTCACTTGTCCGAGATCAAAGTCAAAGAGGGCGACGAAGTAAAGGAAGGTGATTTAATCGGGCTGGTGGGAGCTACGGGGCGCGTGACGGGGCCGCATCTGCATTGGGGGCTGATCGTGAACGAAGCGAAAGTGAACCCGCTGCAGATTTTGCCCGCGGAGCGAAAGCCGAATTAGTCAGAGCCGGTTGATCCGCAGCCTCAAAAAATTGATAGACTCGGATGATCGTCCGCGGCGGCGGATTCCACTTTGAAAGAGGAATTCATGCGCCCGAGCGAATGCCGCCTGCCGTACCGGACTTCCAGGTTCTCTCTTGCATGTTTGGCGCTGCTGGTTTTTGCAGCGACTCAGTCTTCGCCTGGTCAGAGACTCGAAGAGTCTTTCCACTTTCCAGATAAGGGCGAACTGCGGCCAACCCACGAAGGAAAACCGATCACCGGTATCGGCCTGACCGAATCGGAGATTAACGAGTTGACGCAGACAATCTGGGACAGCGGCACGATCGAGCCCGCGCTGCCTTCGGACTACGAGATGCGCGATGAACTGCTGGCGAGAAGATTCGACTTCGGCGATGGCCAACAGAATGGCCTGGTGCTGCAAGCGACGAAGAAATTTTGCGACACGCTGGGAAATTGCAGGACGTGGTTTTTCCAGAAGGAAGACGGTCGATGGCAATCACTGGCGGACCAGCGGACGCCGAACGCCGGAGTTCGCGTCTTTGACTTTGCCGTCCAGAAGCCCAGCGCAACGAATGAGGCAGCGAGCCTCATCTTGGTCACACATTCAGCCGCCGACAACTACCCGACGCGCGTATGGGAGCTCGAGGGCGGCAAATACGCTGCAAAGAAATTCTTCTGCTGGCATCGTGAGTCGAATTCCTTTGAAACGAAACCCTGCGTGGATTTTCAGCCACCCGGAAAGATGCGCGGGACGCATCAGTCGGCCGGAATTTCCGAGGGCGATCTCGACAATGAGACCGTTGCAGCGCTGATCGCGATGACAGTCGGCAAACGCGATGCCGATGAAGAGATGCTGGGGGACAAAGACCCGGAAGAAGAATTGATCGCGATGCACCTGGACTTAGGTGAGGGCGTCGAGAAAGGGCTTGTCGTGCAAGGCGGCGAGAAGTTGTGCGGCGCGACGGGGAATTGCGCGATGTGGTTCTTCCGAAAGATTGGTGACAAATGGAAATCTTTGCAATTCGAAGAGGGAGAGGGCGGAACTTTGGCCTCTATGTTTGAAGCCGTTCCGCCGAAACACAACGGTCTATTCGAACTGATCCTTGGGTCGCACTTCAACGCCTTCGAAGTTCCATTTGCGCAGTTGTGGTTTGACGGACAAAAGTACGTCTTGCATCAGACGTACTGCGAGTACAGCGACACAGGCAAGGTGCTGGCAGGAGATTGTGAATGAGCACTCGTCTCCGGCGGGCAGAATTGTCCCTCTGGTAGAATCTTCGCGTGGCGATTGAGCGGGAGCGGCTGGATGCAGACGTACTCATCGTGGGAGCGGGGCCGGCAGGGCTGGCCTGCGCGCTGCACCTTTCCAAATTAATTCAGCAACACAATCAGGCCGACGGGAAACCCGAGCTTTCGACCGAAAACGTCTACGTGCTGGAAAAGGCGCGGGAAATCGGCGCGCATCAACTTTCCGGCGCGGTGATGGACCCCCGCGGATTGCGTGAACTGGTGCCGGATTTCGAGAAAGCGCCGCCGTTCGATACTCCCGTCGGTGATGACGCGGCGTTTTTCCTTACCGAGCGCAAGGCGCTGAAATTTCCGATCACACCCCCGCCGCTTGAGAACCATGGCAATTACGTCGTGTCGCTCAACAAGCTGACGAAGTGGCTCGGCGGCCTCGTGGAAAAAGAGGGCGTGAATCTATTCACGCAGTTCGCCGGCGCGCAATTGATTTTCGATGAAAGCGGCGCCGGCGTCGCGGGCGTGATCACGGAAGATAAAGGCCTCGACAAAAACGGCCAGCCGAAAGACAACTTCACGCCGGGCTACGAGCTGCGATCGAAGATCACGGTGCTCGCGGAAGGCCCGCGCGGCTCGCTGACGAAAAAACTCGTCTCGCATTTCAATCTCGGCGGAAAAAATCCGCAGGTCTATTCGATCGGCATCAAGGAATTGTGGGAAGTGCCCGAGGGACGCATCGCGCCCGGATACGTGGCGCACACGCTGGGATGGCCGCTGCCGAGCAGCACCTACGGCGGCGGATGGCTCTATGGACTGCGCGAGAATCGCGTTTCGGTGGGGATGGCGATCGGGTTGGAATACTCCGACCCGCTATTCGATCCGCACGAGGCGATGCAGCGCTACAAGACGCATCCGTTTCTCCGGCGCGTGCTCGAAGGCGGAAAAATGGTGCGCTACGGTGCGAAGACGATTCCGATGGGCGGGTGGTATGCGATGCCGCGTCCGTATGTGGCTGGCGCGCTCGTGATCGGAGATTCCGCGGGATTCCTGAATAGCCAGCGGCTCAAGGGAATCCACGTCGGCATCAAGAGCGGAATGATTGCGGCAGAGACAATCTTCGACGCACTGAAAACCGGCGACACTTCCGCAAAATCGCTGAGCGCCTTTTCGCAAAGGGTCGATCAGAGCTGGATCAAGAAAGAAATGTGGGCGGTGCGAAATTTCCACCAAGGATTCGCCAACGGAATGTGGATGGGGTTTGTGAACACGGGCCTGCAAATGATTACCGGCGGGCGCGGCCTGAGCGATCCGATGAGCGCGCACGCCGGACACGAGGACTATCGCAAGCTGAATCGCGGAAATCAGCTGCTGGATCAATCGACGCGGTACAAGGGCGATGGCAAACTCACGTTTGACAGATTGACGGACGTCTACCATTCGGGAACGCGTCACGAGGAGGATCAGCCGTGCCATCTCGTGGTGACGGAGCCGGACATTTGCGCGGAACGCTGCGTCAACGAATACGGGAATCCGTGCCAGTATTTTTGCCCAGCGGCGGTCTACGAGATGGTGCGCGAAAAAGATGTGCCGCGGCTGAAGATCAACGCTTCGAATTGCGTGCACTGCAAGACGTGTGATATTGCCGATCCATATCAGGTGATCGATTGGGCTGTGCCCGAGGGCGGCGGCGGGCCCAATTACGAGGGAATGTGAAGCGCTCTTGCTTGTCGCGATCGCGCGGTAAGTAATTCGAAGCGGAGCGAAATAACTCTTAGCCGCCGAAGATTTTCCTGAAGAATCCTCCGACGCGATGGAAAAATCCGTGCGAAGGCGCGGGCGGAATCGCCGCCGCTTCCGATTGCACGTTGGG
>DASTCZ010000227.1:0-17595 GCA_035710585.1 Candidatus Acidiferrales bacterium
TATGCGGCTTCTGGTCCGCACGAAAACGCCGCCCTATTCGATGGGCCCGGCTGTACACGATGCCATCCGCGGCCTGAATTCCGACATTTCGATCGACAATCCGACAACGCTTGATGATCTGCTCTTCACTTCGCTCGCGCCCGAGCGCTTCTCCGCCACGCTTCTGACAATTTTCGCAGCTTTGGCCCTAGTTCTGGCGTCGATCGGCATTTACGGCGTCACGTCCTACGGCGTCGCGCAGCGATCCCACGAGATCGGTATACGCCTGGCCATAGGCGCTCGCCCTGGGAATGTCTTGAACATGATTCTCAAGCAGGGGTTCGCGTTAGCGCTCGCAGGAGTAGCGATCGGAGTTTTTGGCGCGCTAACGCTTACGCGTCTTATCGCGGCAATGCTGTTCGGCGTTACGGCGCACGACCCGCTGACCATCTTCGGAGTAGGAGGGATTCTGACCGGGGTCACGCTTCTCGCGTGCCTGATCCCTGCATTACGCGCGATGCGGTTAGATCCGATGGTCATCCTGCGCCACGACTAAAGCGCACGGTCCATGGATGTTTCGCGCTCATTGGTTCAACGGAACTTTTCTGAGGTCAGCTGTCGAGGGTGACGAATTGACTCGGTCGAGATGCCAACCACTACCTATCTTCGTGACTGAGTATTTGGGGGAGGCAAACGTACGGAGTTATAGACGTGGGCCCAGAGATTCCGAAAGAAAATTGGTGGACGACATGGGATTCGAACCCACGACCTCCTCGTTGCGAACGAGGCGCTCTCCCAACTGAGCTAGTCGCCCACGGTCTGACGGCATTTTAGCAAACGTGAAATTCAGTTTCTAGGCTCGCGACTCGGCGAAATTACCGGAGCGAACTGCCGGACGCGACGCGTTGCGCTTCGATTCTGCGCACGTTGTCGTAGAGCGCCCGCGCCTGAGGCAAAAGTTCGATTGCTTTCAGGACCTCGGCATCGTCCTCGGTTTCCACGCGGTATCCGTCATCCTGGCCGTACGTATACGTGAAAACTTCGCGCTTGATGTGATCCTTGATCCACTCGATATTCGCCGCGAGATCCTGCTCGGTGTACTTGATGTGCTGGTCGTCGAGATAATCGCGGAAGAGCTTCAGCACCTTGTCGTCCACCACGTACCCCTTGGTAATCGTCGGGTGCTCGGTTGCGAGATAATGAAGCACGAAATCCCCAACTCCAAGGTCCTGCGAGTAGAGGATGTTGTGAACCGGCGTGATTAGCGAAAGCTGAAATGGATTCAGCTTCGGCGCTTCGTACTGGACGTCGGGCGTGATGCCGCCGCCGCCGTACACGTGCCTGCCGCTATCGGTGGACTTCACTTCGGTCTCGTGGATCGAGCTGTTGTGATTGAACTCGTATTCGAAGAGCGAGACCGACTTGTAGTCGCGCTGAATTAATCTGCCGCTCGGCGTGTAATAGTGCGCGACCGTTAGCGCCAGGCCGGTGCCGTCGCTCAGCTGAGTAACCGTCTGAACCAGGCCCTTCCCAAACGTCCGCTCGCCAAAGATCAGTCCGCGGTCGTGATCCTGGATCGCTCCGGAGACGATTTCCGAGGCCGAGGCGGTATCCGCATTCACAATCACGACTACCGGCACGCGGAGGCCGTCATTGCCGTGCGCCGCATAATATTTCCGCTCGGGTTGTTCGCGGCCGCGTTGCGCGACGATGAGCTGGTTTTTGTCCAGCAGATTGTCAGCGATGCTGATTGCCGCGTTCAGAAGACCGCCGCCATTTTCGCGAAGATCGACGACCAGTCCGTTCAGGTTGTTGTCTGCGAGCTTCTTCAGGCCGCTCGCGAAATCTTCAGCCGTAGTCTCGCCCTGGAAACTCCGGATTCGGATGTAGCCGACGCCAGGACGGATCATGTCGGGCGGATCCACGTCGTGCTTCGGAATCTCGTCGCGCATCACCGTGAAATTCAGTGGTTGCTCCACGCCTTCGCGGTGCATGGTGATGTGAACCGTCGTGCCGCGCGGCCCCTTCAACATTTCGGAGATCTGCGCGCTTGGCATGCCGCTGACGTCTTTGCCTTCAACATTCAGCAGGATGTCGCCCGGCTTTATACCGGCCTTAAATGCCGGCGAACCAACAAACGGCGAGACCACCTGTACTTTGTTATCTTTGGCGCGCGCGACGATGTACATGCCCACACCGTAATAGTGGGCTTCCTGGTCTTCCCGCATCTGCGCGAACTGTCGCGGATCGAAGAAGATCGAGTGAGGGTCCAAGCCGCGGAGCATTCCAGGGATCGCGCCATCGTAAATGGCCTTATCCGTATCGATCGCGATCGCGTAGTTTTGTTGTACAACGGTAAGGACTTGCGTGAAGCTCTTTACGGAATCCTGAAGGTCGCTCGCTCCGGCCGCCGTGGCGCGCAAGGAAGGTCCGAAAAGCCCCCCTAAAACGGCAGAACCAACCAGAACGATTGCGACCAGAATTGCGCCGCGCTTTTCCGACCGCATGTTCACCTCACGCCACTCGCAAGTCGATTATAGCACACGGCTCCGGCCCGATTGACTCGCTCTGGAGCCTCTTTTATGATGCAAAAGACACAGTTTTGTGTGCCCACATGCGCTTCCCGCGCAAATTCGGGCGGGAAAGGCTTCGAATTAACCCGCAATGCTTAGCATCCCGCACCTGATCTTGCTGTTTGTGATCGCGCTGATCGTTTTGGGGCCTGAAAAGCTCCCCCAACTCGCTCGCACGCTTGGCAGGGCGATGTCCGAGTTTCGAAAAGTGACGGGCGATCTCCGTCGCGTCGTCGATGACGAGATGCGGGAGATGGAGCGGCAGACCCGTGAAAACGAAATTCGCAAGCGCGACGCCGCCGCGCAGCAGTCGCTTCCGAGCCTCCCGGCAGCATCGACGACCTCCGACAACTCGGTTTCCGCTGTGGGGGATGCGTCCGTAGCCGCGGCATTTGAAAATGTTCCGACCCCGGACGCACCAGCCGCGCCGCCGTCCGACGCCGGAGAATCGACTCCATCGATGGCGCCGCCGGGCACCGTGCCCGGAGAGCGTCCGACAGCGCTTTCCGAATCGCAGCCCTCCGGAGAGCACCAAAGCAACAGTATGAACACGGCCGAGTCCGCTACTCATGCCTCTTCCTAACTTTCGCGAGCCCGACTCCGGCGAGGAAGCCGGCGGCCGGATGTCTTTTTTCGAACATCTTGCTGAGTTGCGCACGCGCCTGATTCACGTCTGCGGCGCGATCGCCATCGGCGCGTTCATCGGCGTCTACGTCGCCAAACACGTCCTGGAATTCGTCGCGCGCCCCATGAAGGTCGCGCTTGAGAACGCCCATCTCGACGACCGTCTCATTTACACGCATCCAGCCGGCTATCTCAATCAGATCATTACTCTCGGCCTTTATATCGGCATCGTGATCGCGTCGCCGTATGTGCTGTACCAGGTGTGGCTGTTCGTCGCCCCGGGGCTTTACAAACGCGAGCGCAAGGCAATCGCCGGGTTCATCGTTCCCGCGTTTTTGCTGTTTGTGACGGGAATCGCGTTCGCCTACTACATCGTTCTTCCTTACCTCTTCAAGTTCCTCGTCAGTTTCCAGACGACGGAGACCTTCAAACCGTTGATCAGCGTCAACGAGTACTTCGACCTCGTCTTCGACGTTTTGCTCGGAGTCGGTCTCGTGTTCGAGCTACCGATGTTAGTGTTCTTGCTTTCGATCTTCGGAATCGTGACGCCTCAGTTTCTCTGGAAAAATTTCCGCTATGCGATTCTGGTCATCGCCGTGGTCGCTGCCATCATCACACCTACGCCGGACGCCACGACGATGCTCGTTTTCATGGCGCCGATGATTTTGCTTTACGCTGTCGGTATCGGAGTTTCCTGGGCCGTAGTTCGCCGCAAACGCCGCGCGGAACTCGCGCGTGAAAGTGCCTGATGAGTGGAACAAAGCAACCCTATGGCGCGTTAAAGGCCTCAGTTCATGCAGATAGGAGTCACTTCGCGCGCCTGGCGCCCTTTGTATTGAACCGAACTTCAAAGAAGCTAGCCGCATGCGCCCTTAGCGTGGTCGCGTTGGTCTGGGCGGCGTATGGCTGTGGTGCGCGCGTCACAACCGGAAGCAGCGGCGGTGCGCAACCGCTAATGGGTGTCACTCTAAGCTGGGGCGGTCAAAACGGCGCGCTTCCGCACGCTGCCGATCCCGGCGTCGATGGTTTCAGCGGTCAACGCGCCTACGATCAAGTGGTCAAACAAGTTTCCTTTGGTCCACGTCCTCCTGGGAGCGACGCGATTCACAAGCTTCAGGATTACATCCTTGCGGAGCTGCGTAGCTCCGGTTGTCAGACCGACGTTGACGATTTCCACGCCTCGACGCCGAAGGGCACCGTCGCGATGAAAAACATCGTCGCCAAAATTCCCGGCGTCAGCTCAAACATCATTCTGCTCGGCACTCACTACGACACAAAGCTCATGCCGAATTTCGTCGGTGCCAATGACGCAGGCTCTTCCACCGGGGTGATGCTCGAAATTGCCCGCGTGCTTTGTAAGAAGCCGCTGCCGGCAACGGTGTGGATCGCGTTTTTTGACGGCGAGGAAGCCTTTAACCAACAGTGGCAGGACCCGGACAATACCTACGGCAGCCGCGAAATGGCGGCGAAGCTGGCGCTCTCAGGCGAACTCTCCCATGTCAAAGCGATGGTTCTCGCCGATATGGTCGGCATCGCGAACCTGCACATCAAGCGGGAAGGGAATTCGACTCCGTGGCTCGTGGATATCCTCTGGCACAACGCGGCGAAGCTTGGCTATGGCAGCGTATTTGTGAACGAGTCCTCTCCCACGGAGGACGATCACCTCTCGTTTCTGCATCGAAACGTCCCTTCGGCAGACATCATTGACCTCGAAACTCCTCAAACCGAAAACACCTGGCACACCACAGCGGACGTGCTCTCCATTGTCCATCCGCAGCCATTGCAAATCGTTGGCGATGTGATCCTCGCCAGCCTGCCCGACATCGCCCATCGCATTCATTGAGAAGCGTCTCGCGAACCTTGCTTTGATCGAGCCTTTGCAGGCGCTGTGTTAGATTCTTACTTTCATGCCTGCATCCAGCAAGATCATCGTGCGCGCCAAGAGCGGCCAATACGGCGCGATCTGCGGCCGCGGAGTCCTCTCTAAAACCACGCGCCAGCTCGCAAGGCTTGCTCAACCGAGCGGCATTTTCCTTCTTTCCTCCGCGCGAGTTTGGCGCTATTGCGGCCGAAGCATGCGGCGCGCGCTGCCTCAAGCTTCGCGTCGGCCGATCCTGTTCGACGACCGCGAAGCTTCGAAAAACCTTTCAACGATTGAATCGATCTGTCGGGCGTTGGTCCGTGCCGGCGCCGACCGCCGTGCATTGCTGATCGCTGTTGGAGGCGGGGTTGTTGGCGACATCGCGGGGTTTGCGGCAGCCGCTTACCTCCGCGGAGTTCGCCTCGTGCACATTCCTACGACTCTCGTCGCGCAAGTCGATAGCGCCATCGGCGGGAAGACCGGCGTCAATCTGCCGGAAGGGAAGAACCTGGTCGGCGCTTTTTACCCGCCGGAACTGGTCGTCGCGGATTCGGCTCTTCTACGGACTCTCCCCGCCCGTGAGTTTCGTTCCGGTCTCTACGAAGTGATCAAATACGGCGTAATCGGCGACTCGCGTCTTTTCGAATCCCTGGAACGCAATATCGACACGTTGTCCGCCGACAACGCCGCCGCGCTGTCGCCGGTGATTGCCCGTTGCGTCGCCGCAAAAGCGAAGATTGTCTCCGAGGACGAGCGCGAGTCAGGGCCGCGCGAACTCCTCAATTTCGGCCACACGTTCGGCCACGCTCTCGAATCCGTGACTCATTACAAAGCGTTTCGCCACGGCGAAGCGGTCGGTTGGGGCATGATTGCGGCAAGTCTGCTGGCCATCGTCACGCACCATTTACTCCCCGAAGATGCTGCCCGGATTATCCGCCTGGTTCGCCGCGTTGGGCTTCTGCCGCCGCTGCCAAATGCGTCCGCTGCCGAAATGTTGAAGGCGATGCGCTCCGACAAGAAGACCCGCCACGGGCGCCTACGCTTCGTCCTGCCTCGGTCCATCGGACGGTGCGAATTTGGAGTCGAAGTCGAAGATTCGCTGGTTGCGTCGGTCTGGCAGGAACTGAGCGCCGTTTATGCGCACAACGGCCGGAGATCTCGCGCGTGATCGAATCCAAAGCCGACGCAAGTGCACGCACCGCGGCGACCGGATCACGTCCCGAAGGCGCCGTAACCGAACAGCAAGCCGCCGAACGCGTCCGCGAAATGTTCAGCTCCATCGCGCCGCGATACGACTTTCTCAATCATTTCCTCTCGCTGAATCTTGACCGCCTTTGGCGCCGTCGAGTGGCTCGGCGATTTGCCCCGCTGCTCGCCCGGCCAGACTCTCGGGCGATCGACCTCTGCTGCGGCACGGGCGACCTCACCATAGAACTTCTCCGGGTAAGCCGCGGCACAGTTTTCGGCAGCGATTTCTCCCGCCCAATGCTCCAGCGTGCCGAACTGAAAACCGTTGCCGCGCGGCCGAGATTGACCGGCGCGCTTGGCGGTTATATCGAAGCGGACGCGCTCAAGCTGCCGTTTGCCGACGCCAGTTTCGACCTGGTAACAAATGCCTTCGGATTCCGCAATCTTGCCAACTACGAAAAAGGCCTTCACGAGATGGCGCGAATCCTCCGGCCCGGCGGAGCCATCGCAATCCTCGAATTCTCGCAGCCGCGAAGCGGGGCCTTCGCCGGTCTTTATCGCCTGTATTTCACTGCTATCCTTCCGCGCGTCGGCCGCGCCATCTCGGGTAGTACTTTCGCCTATTCATACCTCCCCGATTCCGTGTCCAAATTCCCACCGTCGCGGACCCTCCTGCAATGCATTACGAATGCTGGGCTTACGGACGCAAATTGCGAGCTCTGGTCGGGGGGCACGGTCGCGCTCTACACGGCGAAAAAGTCCTAGCGCCCGCTCCAAATCGTTCTAGCCCACCGGTCGCAGCGCGACCTGTACCAAATTAGAACCTTTTGAGCATTGACCGATTCTGCCGTGGGTCGTAAAACAGAGATGTTGTCGGGTTCCCAAAATCAACTTAGACCGAATTGGAGCGACATGTCCCTTACCGCTTCTCCTCTCGCTACCGGCTTCTCAGCGCAACAGAAAAAAGCGCACCGAGTTCTTCTGCAAGTTCGCATCCGCGTCACCGGAACCAGCGGCGAAAACAAAGCGTTCCAGGAAGAGACGCAGACTGTAGCCATCAACGCCAAGGGAGCCTTAATCCTGCTCGCAAATCCTGTGGCCAAGGGACAGAAACTCGAGATCCGCAATAGCCGGACCAACGGAAAACAAGACTGCTTCGTCGCCTATGTGGGTTCCATGCAGGAAAAACACTTTCAGATCGGCGTCGAATTTGAGCAGCCGAATGCGACGTTCTGGCCTGTCCGCTTTCCGGCAGTCGGCGCGGAGTGATCTCGCGTGAAGCGAGCGGTTTCGAGCCAGCTCCGGAATCGAAACCAGGTTTGCAGGTATTCTGAATCAGGCGGGTTGTACTTACTGCTCCAGCCCCAACGCTCGCACTTTAGTCAGCAGCGTCTTATACGAGACTCCGAGCCGCTCCGCCGCGCGAGACTTGTTCCATTTGCAATCGCGTAGCACGGCTGCGATCTTGAACCGCTCGATGTGATCGACCGCTCTCGATGTCACTTCCTCAAGCGACCCTTCCCATACGAAATTATCCGCAATCATTCCGCCTGGCATCTGCCCGGCCGCTGGCCGCGCCGCCGGGAGCTGCAGGGAATTGGCGGCGATAGCGTCTCCATCCGCAAGAATCGCCGCGCGTTCAATTGTATTCTGCAGCTCGCGCACGTTTCCCGGCCACGAATGCTCCCTGAGCCGCGCACGGGCATCGGCTGTCAGTTGCAGCCCAGGTTTTCGAAATTCCGTCCGGAAATGCTCGAGGAAATGATCGGCCAGCAAGAGCACGTCCTCGCCGCGCTCGGCCAGCGGTGGAATGGTTATCGGGACCGCCGAAATCCGGAAATAGAGATCCTCGCGAAACGCCTTAGCTTCGATCGCGCTGTGCAAGTCCTTATTGGTCGCCGCGACGATCCGCACGTCTACTTCCACGAGCTGCGTCCCTCCGACTCTTTCGAAATTTCTCTCTTCCAGCACGCGCAAAAGTTTTGACTGCATCGCCAGCGGCAGCTCTCCAATTTCATCGAGGAACAGTGTGCCGCGGTTCGCCAGCTCCATCTTCCCGATTTTGCGCGCCCCCGCGCCTGTATACGCGCCTCGCTCGTGTCCGAAGAGTTCGTTTTCAACGAGCCCTTCAGGAATTGCGGCGCAATTCAGCGCTACAAACGGCTGCTCGCGTCGCGGCGAAAGATGGTGTATTGCCCGCGCGAATAATTCCTTGCCCGTTCCGCTCGGTCCGAGCAAGAGCACGGTGGAATCCGCAGGCGCCACTTTCTGCACCTGCGCGGTCGCTTCCTTCATGGAAGTATGCTCGCCGACGATCCTCGGAAAGCCATAACGCGCGGAATATTCCTCGCGCAAGAGAATGTTTTCCCGCAACAACTCCTGCTGCTCGACCGCGCGCTTCACCAGCAGCTTCAGGTGATCCAGATCCACCGGCTTCTGGATGAAATCGAATGCCCCTTCCTTCATCGCCGTCACGGCTTCTTCGACGGATCCAAACGCCGTGATGAGCAGGACAGGAATTGAAGGATCGGCCTGCTTCGATTCGCGGAGAATTTCGATACCCGTTTTGCCGGGCAGCTTCAGGTCTGTGAGCACAAGCAGATATCGCCGCGCGCGAACCTTGCTGACCGCCGTGGCGCCGTCGCCTACGTCTTCCACCGCATAGCCGGCGCGCTCGAGCGCCTTACGCAGCATCGCGCGCAGCTCGTTTTTGTCTTCAACGAGAAGTATGGGTTCCATGCTTTAGCGCTTAATTTTTACCACGCGTGCCCAGGTTGCGGACGCCGGGCGTGTGGCGGGTGTGTAGTTGTGAGCACCGCGCTCTCGCGGTTCCCAGACGGCCTCAAGCCGGATGTCGGCGTCTATCGCGCCCAGCCCGGATCTCCGCCCGCTCGGCGCAGTTCATCTTCCAGTGCCGTCATCTGCTGATTCAGGTCTTCGAGCTCTTTCTTCTTTGCTTCGATCTGATCGGTCTTCTTATTAATCTCGTCGCGGCTATACTGCTGCTGCAGGGCAGCATTGGGGTCCGGATAGTACTGTTTTTGCGCGACGTTCAGCTCGCGCTGCAATACGTCTAGTTCCGATTGCGTACTCGCGATCTTCTGCCGCAAGTCGGTAAATCGCTTTCTCCAATATTTTTCGTCCTTCTTGTCCGCGGCGGGCTTTGTCTCTCCGCCCGCGGGTGACGCCTTTTCGTCGGACTTCTTCTCGTCTGTATCCGCTCCAACGGTCGATATTCCGCCGGTCATCGCCGAGACATCGTCGTTGGTATAGGTCTTCGCCGGCGCCGTCTGAGGCTTTTTCTGGTCGCGCGCCTTTCGCGCTGCGGCTGCAACCGAGTCGCTGTTTTGCGAGGTTTGCTGCGTCGTTTGCGTCGTCTGTTGATCCTGAGCGCTTGCGATGCCAGCCAAAAACAGCCCTCCCGCGATGATAATCGTCCGCCGCATGCTCATGATGACTGCCTTTCCGAACCCACAATCGTGGGCTCCTTGATTCTCAAATGCGTGCCGCCGCGGAACTAACGGCCTGCTGCACCGCGCGCTTTGCCGGCAGCCACACGATGAATTCTGCGCCGCCTTCAGGCAGGTTCCGTGCTTCCACCGTGCCGCCATGCTGCACAATGATTTTCTGCACGACTGCAAGACCCAGCCCGGTGCCGTGCGCTTTCGTGGTAAAAAATGGCAGAAAGATCTTCGGCAGGTTTTCCGCCGGGATTCCCGGTCCGTTGTCCGACACGGATATACGCTGCGAAATTCCGGAATTCGATTCCTCCACGGAGCCATGGATCGTCACTCGTCCTCCGAACGGCTGCGCCGATGCCGATTCCGCGGCGTTGCGCGCAAGATTGAGCAGCGCTTGCCGGAGCAGTGCATCGTCACCGGAGACATGGACAAAATCTCCTTCGGTGGTAAACGTCACCTGCGGTTGAGATTCGCGCAAATCCTCGATTACCCGCTGCGCTAATCCGCCGAAATAGACATCCTCTTCTGTAAGGGCCAGCGGACGCGCAAACTTCAAGAATTCCGTCACCACGTGCGTAATCGCGCGCGTTTGGTCGAGGATTCGTTCCGCATTCTCGCGAACATCGTTGTCGGATGCCGATTCCGCGCGAATCATTTGCGCATAGCCCGATATCGTCGCCAGCGCATTCTTGAATTCGTGGGCAATGCCGGCTGATAGCTCGCCAAGAGCAGCGAGACTCTCTTTCATCTGCACTTGTTTCTGCAATGCCGCAAGTTCGGTCAGGTCGCTCAGCAGGCACAGCGCGCCGCTAATTTCGTTCTGCTTGTTCGAAATGGGAGAAATCGTCACGCCGAGCTGCCGGAATTCCCGCGTGGGCGTCGTGTACTGCACTTCCTCGCGCCGAAAGGTCGAGCCGCCTTCGAGACATTCGCGGATCATCTGCGCCATGAAGGATTCGGGCCCGAGTACTTCCGAATACTTCCGGAAAGCTAGCGATTGCATACCCAGCGCTGCTTCCGCCGCGGGATTCGCGCTCGAGATGAGCCCGGAATCGTTAATGAGCAGAAGTCCCGCTGGCATATTTCGCGTCACGGCTTCGCTCAGCCGCTCCGTGTGCTGGGCGCGGTCTTTTTCAAGCTGGTGAAGTTGCGCCAGCTCCTTTTCCTGCTCGCGTAATTTTTGAATGACCGCCTGCATCGAGGCGTTGACGAAAGCACCGGGATTATCGTCCCGCGGGCGCGTACCACCGGCAGATGCCTCGGCCGGCGATTGTGACTGGTATCTCCTCCGCAGCAGGATCATCAGCGCGTAAACGCTCCCGACGAGCAGCACGATAAACACGACTCCGCTCGTCAACCAGAATGTCCAAGAGACCGGAGGATTTGCTGCCGAATTCATTTCACGCCCTTCAACGCGCCCCGAGCAGCGACTGATACCAGTTCAGCGCCGGAGTACCGAGATAAATCACCAAAATCGCTCCCGCCGCCAAGAACGCTCCGAACGGCAATTCGTAATCGCTGCGCTTTCGCGTGGCGAGAATTACAACGACCCCGATCACGCTGCCGAGCAATGATCCAAAAAGAACGGTGAGCAACGTACGCTTCACGCCAAGAAAAATTCCTACCATGCCCATCATCTTCACGTCGCCCATTCCCATGCCTTCGCGCCCGCGCAGCCGAAAATAGCCCTCGCCAACCAGCCACAGCAGCCCGGCACCTGCGATCGCGCCCAGGATCCCGTCTACGATTCCGATCGCGGCCTTCGGTGGCGGAAAGTCGAATATTTTAGAGGCGATCCACATCGCGGAACCGTCTGATGGAGGCACCAGCGCGCTGAATACGATTCCCAGAACTGCACCGGTCAAGTTCACCTTATCGGGTAGAATCCGCTCGCGGATATCTGTAGCGGTCAAAACCACCAGCAGGGAAGCCAGCACAGCCCATTTCACTCCTACTAGCGTCAGTCCGAAAAACTGATAGCAGCCAAGAAACAGCAGTCCAGTTAGCAACTCAACGATTGGGTAAAGAACAGAAATCTTCGTCTTGCAGTCGCGGCATTTTCCGCCAAGCCAGAGCCAGCCGAGCACGGGAACGTTGTCGTACGCGCGCACCGGCTTGCCGCATTTCGGGCACTTCGATCCGGGCCGTATGATCGATTCGCCCGCCGGAATGCGCACGATGCACACGTTCAGAAAGCTGCCCTCGATAAGGCCAGCGATGAAAGCCGCTAGAGCTATCACTTTTCGAGCGTGCCACAACAATTCGCCTCACTCAATGAACCGTAAGTTCAAGCGTGCCTGATACATCACGGCAAACCGGCAAAATTCGGCCTCGAGCCGGCGGATTTGACACTCTTCGGGCTGCCACTTATATTGAACTTTCGCGTTTATCTCGCCGCGCATCGCCCGGATACATGTATTGGCTTGAACAAAAAATACGCCGCTACGAGCACGCCCGGTGGACGACCGATGACAACCGGCGCGTCTTTCCCTTTGCCTGGGGGCTCGAACACATTGGCGGGCGCGCTGACGAACCGGACCCGCGCGGATTTCTGAGCCGCTGGGTGCCGGAGACGATTGCTTCGAGCGACTCCTGGTTCGTCGCCGAACCTGCAAGCGATTACAAGCTCGAGCAGCAGCCCCGCAACGGCTCTCGAAGCGATCCGCCGGAACTACTTACCTTTACGAGTGCGCTGCGGTCGCCGTGGGAGGCGAACACTCGTGTCATAGCTCAGTTCTTTCGCGCTGGCAGCGGAGGTCCCGCCGTTGTCCTTCTGCCGAACTGGAACGCGAAGTGGCACGGCCAACTCAGCTTATGTGGTTGGCTGGTAAAACTGGGCATTTCCGTGCTGCGTATGAGCTTGCCATATCACGACCGGCGCGCGATCCCGGGCCACGAACGCGCCGATCATCTGGTAGGGCCGAACATTGGGCTGACGCTGCAGGCAAATCGCCAGGCAGTTTTGGACACGAAGCGTTGCCTCTATTGGCTGGATCAGCGCGGCTATTCGCGGTTAGGTATCGTGGGCACCAGCATCGGCTCTTCGGTCGGCAGCATTACGCTCGCGCACGAACCTCTCGCGCGCGCCGGCGGATTTCTGCACGTTTCCACTTATTTTGGAGACGTTGTGCGCGAAGGAATGACGACCGCGCACGTGTGGGAATCGCTGAGGACGAAAGTCACGGCTGAAGAGTTGAAGACTTACTGGTCGCCGATCAGTCCGATTCCCTACCTTCACAAGCTCGCGAATGGTAATCGTTCGTTCTTTGCCGTGGGAGGGAAGTACGACCCAACTTTTCTTCCTCAGTTTACGGAACTGATGTTCGCGGAACTTGACCGCAATCACGTTCCGCACGAGCGCCTCATGCTTCCATGCGGCCACTATTCGCTTGAGTTGGCCCCTTTCAGCTACATCGCCGGCTACAGGCTCGGCATGTATCTGCGCGATCGTCTGACGTAAAGCTCTGAGACGGGTGCTGTCCCAGATTTAGGCCAAGCGGGGCAACTCTGGCGGGTGCTCGCGCTCAACTCCCGATCAGCTTTGAGAACTCGCCGTGTTTGATCAGTTCCGCGACTTTTTCAATATCCGCGCTTAACGAGCGATCCTGATCAACCGTCGGCGAAACGCTTCGGACGAGCGCTTGGGCCCGTTGCGCCTCGCGACCCGTTTTGAGCGGCGCGAGCAAATCGATTCCTTGCGCGGCAGCGAGCAATTCAATCGAAAGCACTCGGCGCAAGTTCTCAAGCATCGGTTTTAATCTGCGCGCGGCTGCCATTCCCATCGAAACGTAATCTTCCTGATCCGCCGAAGTGGGGATCGAATCGATGGAATGCGGCGCTGCCTGCGTCTTCGTCTCGCTCGCAATTCCCGCGGCAGCGACCTGTAAAATCATAAACCCTGAATTCAGTCCGGGCTGTTTGGTCAAAAACGCCGGCAGCAAACTCGTCTGCGGATTCGTCATTTGCGCGATTCGCCGCTCGGAAATGCCCGCGAGAGTTGCGAACGCCACAGCCATCTGGTCTGCCGCCATGGCCAGCGGCTGCCCGTGGAAATTTCCCCCGCTCAGAATTTCGCCTGCGCCAGAGTCCCCGAAAACCAGCGGATTGTCCGTTGCGCTGTTCAATTCAATTGCCAGCACTTCACGAATCTGTGCCAGTGCATCCCGGACGGCTCCGTGAACTTGCGGAGTGCACCGAAGGCTGTAGGCGTCCTGGACTCGGGGATCATTCTCCGCGGCGCGGTGCGACTCGCGAATTTCGCTCCCGTTGTTGAGCCTCTCGAGATTTGTCGCCGTCGCAATTGCTCCCGCGTGCGGCCGCGCCTGGACGATCCGAGCGTCAAACGCGGCCGGGCTGCCGCGCAATGCGTCGAGCGACAACGTCGCAGCCACGTCAGCCGAATCGATCGCGATTTGCGCGTCGCGAAGCGCCAAGCAGAGCAGCGCCAGCATTCCCTGCGTTCCATTCAGCAGCGAAAGGCCTTCCTTTGCCTCCAACTCCAGCGGCGGGATTCCTGCGCTCTTCATCGCCTCCGCGCCGCTCACACGCGCGCCCTGGTATACCGCTTCGCCCTCTCCGATCGCGACATGCGCCAGATGTGCCAACGGCGCCAAATCGCCCGATGCGCCCACCGATCCCTGGCAGGGAATTACTGGATGCACGCGTGAATTCAGCATCGCGCAGAGCGTCTCGACAACAACCGGCCGCACGCCGGAGTATCCTTTCGCCAGCGCATTCGCACGGAGCAGCATCATTGCGCGCGTCTCGGCTTCATCGAGCGGCGCTCCAACACCGCACGCGTGGCTCCTAACCAGGTTCAGCTGCAGTTGGCGAATCTGTTCGCGCGAGATCCGCACTTCTGCCAATTCACCAAAGCCTGTGTTCACTCCGTACGCCGTCGCGTCAGACGCGATCAACCTTTCCACGATGGCGCGCGACGCCGACATTCTTTCTCCCGCTTGCCCGGCAATGCCTACAATTTCTCCGCGCAATGCCACTTCATAAACTTGCTCGAATGTGAGGAAATTTCCGTCGAGAAGGATCTTGGCGGCGGACATATCAGTTTGCACGCGCCGCATCAGGTTCAGGAATTCCAAGCGAGCGTCTGTAGTGCGGCGGCAGGGATTTCGGGCGCCCATTTTTGTCGCAGATTACGTGCAGAGTTTCACCCGTCGCCAGCAGCTCGCCCGTTCGCTCGTGCACGATTTCATAGTTGAATCTCACGGTGCGCTTCGTGGCCACGGCGATTCGCGTGACAATCCGCAACGGATCATCGTAACGCGCCGGCTTGCGGTAACGGCAGTTCGCCTCCGCCACGACAAAGAAACAGTCGTCTACAATTTCCATATCGCGATAGTTGTAGCCGAAGTTTCGCAGCATTTCCGCCCGGCCGATTTCAAACCACACGAAAAAATTCGCGTAGTACACCACACCCATCTGGTCGGTTTCCGCATAGCGCACCCGCACCTTGGTCTCAAAAATTTCAGGCATGATTTATTTCGCGCCGAAGTTTAGCAAAGCGCCGAATACACGTCACGCCGTGAGGATGTATGGAAAGGGTGAGCGGGAGAAATCAGAGGCTCCGGTTCGAAACCCGCGAGGGCTACCTTCCACTCCATTTTGGCTTTCGCTTTTCTAAAAACGAGGAAACGCCTTCGTGAAAATCTGCCGTCGCACGGATCGCCGCATTCTCCGCCACGGCGCGCTCGATCTCACGGTCCACATCATTATCGGCGAATTCGCGCAACAGCATTTTCGTCCGCTCGACGCTCGTCGGGCTGGCTTCGATCAGAGAAGCCGCGAGGGCGCGAGCCCAGTTCATCAACTGTTCGCTTCCCACCACGTCGTTCACGAGTCCGAGCCGCCGAGCTTCGTCCGCATCGAAAATGCGCCCGGTCAGCAGCAAATCGCGCGCCCGCTTCTCACCGATCTGCCTCACCAGAAACACCGACACAATCGCAGGAATGAACCCGATCTTCACCTCGGTATACCCAAACTTCGCTTCCGGTACAGCCAACGTGAAATCGCATAGCGTCGCGATACCACAGCCGCCCGCAATCGCAGCGCCATTCACCGCCGCAATCAACGGCTTCGGATAAGCCCACAAGCGCGCAAATATCTTCGCCATCCGCCGCGAATCTTCGAGGTTTTGCTCGTGCGATTGCTTCGCCAGCGCGCGCAACGAGTCCAGATCCATCCCCGAGCAGAACGCTTTTCCCGCGCCGGTAATGATTACGACCCGGGTCGCCGGCGCGTCGCACTCATCGAGGGCTCGGAGCAAGTCCTCGATCATCTGAGTCGAGATCGCGTTTCGCTTCTCCGGACGATTGAGTGTAATCGTCGCGATTCCCGCATCCTGCGCTAGCGTGACTGTCTCGAACCTCATTGCACCGCTTCCGCGTAGGCGTAGGACCGCCGCAATTTGTTCGTCGCTTCCAAAACCGGCGCGAGCTCCTCGCTCGTCACGTCCATCGCCGCCCCGCGCCTTGCCAGCGTCTCCACCACGATCTCCGTCGGAATATTTCCCACCAGTTCGTCGCCCGCAAACGGACACCCGCCCAGTCCCGTGAGAGCGCCGTCAAATCGCCGGCAGCCCGCCTCGTAGGCCGCGAGGACTTTTTCCGCCGCGCCCTCCCTCCGCGAGTGCAGATGCACACCGAGCTCGATCCCTGCCACGCAATCCTTCACGCTGCGATACAAATCTCCAACCTGCGCGGGCGCCGCAGTGCCGACTGTATCTGCAAGCGAGACCGTCCGGACTCCGGTATCCTTCAACCAAACGAGCGTGTCCTCAACGATCTCCGGTCCCCACGGCTCGTCGTATGGATTTCCGAACGCCATCGAAATGTAGACCACCAGGTTTTTCTCCGCCGATTTCGTCTCGCGGCGCAGATCCTCAACCATTTTTCGCGATTCGCCGCGCGTCATGTTCGCGTTCGCGCGCCGGAAATAGGCGGAGATTGAGTAGGGATATCCGAGCGTCGTTACTCCGTTGGCCGCAAGCGCGCGCTCCGTCCCTTTTTCGTTGACGACAATTCCGATGACTTCGACATCGCCGCGACCGTTTTTCTTCGCCTTCTCAAGAGCTGGCTGGAGTTCCGACATGACTTCTTCGCTGTCCGCCATCTGCTTCACGTGCTTCGGCGAAACAAAACTCACCGCATCGATGTGCCGGAAGCCCGCTTGAATGAGCCCGGTGAGATATTCGGCCTTTTCCTTGGCCGGAATAATTTTCTCTAATCCTTGCCACGCGTCCCGCGGGCATTCGATGATTTTTACGGAGTCCATTATTCAGTCGAGAGTCAAGAGTTCAGAGTCAAGAGCGATCATTGGTAGCCTTCCTGCTAGCTGGCCTTTTCGCTTCAACAGACTTCCGAAGCGCGTTCACCATTCTGGCGATCTCGTCAGCTTCCTTCAGACACACGGACGCAGCATCCTCCTCGAGATAACCGAGATCGCGACACAGCATCAAGAGATACTCCGCTTCTGCCAACGAGCCTTCTGCAATATTGAGGAATCGAGCGTATTCTAGCGCGGTACGCCGCTTCGACCCCTCCGCGATATTCGTTGGAACCGACGCCGCTGCGCGCCGCAATTGTGAAGTCATGCCAAATCGTTCGTCGCTCGGAAACGTCGCTGTTCGCTTGTAGATTTCCAGTACAAAAGCATGACTTCGCTGCCACACTCTCAGCTCGGTGAACCTCTGCAATAGGCTCCTCCAAGAGGCGGGTTCTGACTACTCTTGACTCTCGACTCTGAACTCTCGACGGATCACGTTTGCAATACTCCCGTCCTAAACTCACGCACTTCGGGGTTCAGCGCCGCCGCCTCCAGCGCCCACACGATCGCGTCGCGCGTTTCGGCGGGATCGATGATTGCATCGACCCACAATCGCGCCGCCGCATAACGC
>DASTCZ010000228.1:0-5033 GCA_035710585.1 Candidatus Acidiferrales bacterium
GGGCTGATTCTCGCCACGACGGGAGTCTACGGCGTCGTGTCGTTCCGAGCGGAACAGCGAACGCGCGAAATCGGCATTCGGTTTGCATTGGGAGCGCAAACCGCGCAGGTGCTGCGCATGGTATGCCGGCAGGGATTTGCAACGATCGCCATCGGATTGGCGGCTGGATTTCTGCTCGCCGTTGGAACCAGCCGGCTGATCAGCGGATTCCTGATCGGAGTGGGCAAACTCGACGCCGCGACTTTTGTAACTGTTCCGCTTCTGCTGGCTGCAATCGGACTTGCCGCCTGTTTGCTACCGGCGCGGCGAGCGGCAAAAGTTGATCCGGTGATCGCCTTGCGGCACGAGTAGGGCTCAACATCCTCTCATCTACAGGACCGATCAATCTGCAGCTCGGTCCTGACCATTCCAATTGTGCGTCGTCTAAATCTCAGCGGCGGGAACCTGACCCGTGTGCCGAAGTATTCACTCTTGCACGAATCTGCGGGAGGCATGCGATGGATACTCTCTGGCAAGACATTCGATACGGGCTACGAATGCTTGCCAAGCAACCTGCATTTACCGCGATTGCGATCTTGACGCTGGCGCTCGGTATTGGAGCAAACACGGCGATCTTCAGCGTGATGAACGCCATCGTGCTTCGCTATCTGCCGCTGCCCAATCCGCAGCAGCTCGTCTACCTGCAGACCTCTGACATCGCGGGATCCCAGAGCGGCTATGGAGAGAGTTCGCTGCCCGAGCCAGTCTTCGAACAATTCCGCGCGCAGCATGATGTGTTTTCGGACGTCGTGGCCTACGTCCCGCTGAGTTTCAGCAAAATCGCGGTGCGATACGGCGAAGTTCCCGAGGAAGCTGAAGCGGATATGGTGAGCGGCAATTTCTTCTCCGGGCTCGGAGTGAAGCTCGCCGCGGGAAGAGGATTCACATTGGAAGATGAGTCAGCGCGCGCGCCGGTGGCGGTGATCAGCTATACGTATTGGAGCGCGCGCGTCGCGCGAGATCCAAATGTGCTCGGCCACGTCCTGTATGTAAAGGGAGTTCCCTTCACGATTGTGGGTGTAGCTCCGGATGGATTCATCGGAGTGGATCACGGGAGACCTACCGACGTCTGGATTCCGCTCCAGAGCCGCGCCGATTTAAAGCCGTGGGGCAGCTCTCCGCTGAGTCCATTTGGACTCTTTGCATCGCCACAATGGTGGGTATTGCTGGAAATCGGCCGATTACAACCCGGAGTAACCGCGAAGCAAGCTGCCGAGAGATTGAATCCGCTTTTTGTGAACACGTTAAAAACCGCGGGCGCAATCACGGATGCGAGCAGCAAATCGAATCCTCCGCATTTGATTCTAAGCGACGCGCGAGGCATAGAGGGGCTGCGTGACGATTACAAGGAGCCGCTGATTGTTCTCATGGTTATGGTGGGGCTGGTGTTGGTGATTGCTTGCGGAAACGTGGGCATGCTGATGGTGGCGCGAAATACCACCAGGCAGCGCGAATTTTCGCTGCGGCTCGCGTTAGGCGGCAGCGTGCTGCGGCTCTTCCGGCAGCTACTGACCGAAAGTTTGCTGATCGTGATTGCAGGCAGCGGTTTGGGTTGGCTCTTTGCGGTCACCGCAACCAGGGCTCTCGCTTCATGGTCTCAGCTGAATCTGGATCTCGCGCCGGATACGAGGGTGCTGTTTTTCACGATCTGCGTTTCATTGCTCGTCGGAGTGGCATTTGGCCTGGCGCCGATGCGCAAGGCGGTCCGCGCACCGGTGGGAATGGTCCTGAAGACGGCGAACGCCACGAGCAACACGGACCGTTCCCGTGCGCGCGGTGGAAAAGTCGTTGTAGCGCTGCAGATGGCGCTCTGTCTGATGCTGCTCGTATCGGCGGGACTTCTGGTACGAACGATACGCAATCTGGAAAACGTGCAGTTGGGAATGCGGGCGCAGGGGCTTTTCGTATTTGGAATAAACCCGCAGCAGCACGCGCAGACCTTAGCGGAAAACATCGCATTTTACCGGTCGCTGCTTGAGCGCATGCGCTCGCTGCCCGGAGTCGAGTCGGCGACGCTGACGGCCAATCGCGTCGGCGGCGGAGTCAGCAGCAATACTGGTGTGTTCGTTGATGGAGTAGTGCCGGGCGGAAAGGATTTTGCGCCCATGCGATGGAATTCCGTGGGGCCGGATTTCCTGCGGACGCTAGGTATCAACATCGAATTTGGCAGGGACATTCTGGATTCCGACGCGCCGGATTCACAGAAGGTGGCCATCGTGAATCACACGTTCATCACGAAATATCTGCCCAACCAGAATCCGATCGGACACCGCGTGGCCCTTTCGAGGGCGAGCGATGCGCCGCAATACACGATTGTGGGCGTAGCCGGCGATAGCAAGTACACAGCGGTCCAAGAGACCGCGAGGCCGATGGTTTATCTGCCGTACGTGCAATCGAAATCGATCGGCTCGATGCACGTCGAACTGCGAACCGGCGGGAATGCAGGCACTCTCGAGCCGGAAGTGACGCGCGCGATGCACGAATTTGCGCCGGATCTGCCGATGCTGCAGCCACGAACGCAGGCGGCGCAGTTTGAAGGCAATCTCACCGAAGAACGGCTGAACGCGAGGCTGGCGATGTCTTTCGGAGGCCTCGCGGTTTTCCTGGTGGCGATCGGGCTGTACGGCACATTGGCCTACCGAGTGAGCCGCCGCACGAATGAAATCGGCGTGCGCATGGCCATCGGCGCGCAGCGAGGACAGGTCCTGTGGATGGTGCTGCGCGAAAGCTTGTTGGTGAGCGCGGCGGGCGTCGCGATCGGGTTGCCGCTGGTGCTGTTTGTCGGCAAAGTGATGAGCTCGATGCTTTTTGGCGTGCAGCCTCGCGATCCGCTGACGCTGGCCGCCGCTTTGGCCGGCGTTACGATTGTTGCGCTCGTCGCTAGTTTCATCCCGGCGCGGCGAGCGGCGTCGGTCGACCCGATCATCGCGCTGCGCTACGAATAGTTCGCCGTCCGCCTACTCTCTTACGCATGTCCGCCGTGCGCGCGATTTGTCTGCGCGTTGAGTGCAACGTACAATTCCGCGGCGGATTTCGATGAGCGCGGCTGGTAAAACTTACAATCTGGCTCTCCTTGGATTTGGAAACGTCGGGCGGGAGTTTGTCCGCCTGCTCGTCGCGAAGACGAGCGAGCTGCGTGAGTCGTACGGCATCGAGTGGAACCTCACCGGCGTCGCCTCTCGCCGTATCGGGTGGATCGCGGACGCAAATGGACTCAAGCCGGATGAAATTCTGAGCGGCCGATTTCCGAGCGGTTTGCATCCGCCCGCGAGTGTTCGCGAATGGATCGCGCAGGCGAAGCCGGACTCCGTTTTCGAGGCGACCTCGCTGAATCGGCGCGATGGCCAGCCTGCGATCGAGCACATCCGGACGGCGCTCGAGTCGGGCGCGCACGCGATCAGTGCGAACAAAGGGCCCGTTGTCCACGCTTACCGCGAATTGCAGGCATTGGCAGCGCAGCGCGGACGAAAATTTCTCTTTGAGTCGGCTGTGTTGGACGGGACGCCGATTTTTTCTCTATTCCCGCACGCGCTGCCTGCAGTCGAACTGCGCGGCTTTCGCGGCATTCTGAATTCCACGACCAACGTGGTGCTGATGGAAATGGAGCGAGGCGCGACGCTCGATCAAGCGGTAAAGCGCGCGCAGGAGATCGGAGTGGCGGAGACGGATCCGTCGGACGATCTCGACGGCTGGGACCCCGCCGTGAAAGTCGCGGCGCTGGCGATCGTGCTGCTGGGAGTGCCGATCACTCTCGATCAAGTGGAGCGCATCGGCATTCGAGGTGTACCGCCCGAGGAAATCCGCGCGGCCGTGAAAGACGGCACGCGTTACAAGCTCGTGTGCAGCGCTGAACGCACGAGCGACGGCGGCGTTCGCGCGAGCGTGCGGCCAATGAGATTGCCGCTGAGCGATCCACTCGCGCAGCTTGAGGGCACAACCTCCGCGATCCGCTTCGATATGGATGTGTTCGGGCTTTCGATCATCGAGCACAAGCCTGGCGTGATCGCGACTGCCTACGGATTGCTGGCGGATTTCATTCGCGCAACGCGGGGGTGAAGCGTGACGGATCGTCGGCGCGCGACTTACGCGGCTACGTCCGGTAGCTCGCGTTGATGTGGACGTACTCCGCAGTGAAATCGCAGGTCCAGATGCGCGCATGCGCTTTTCCGGCGCGAAGATCCATCACAATCGAAACCGTCGGTGCGAGAAGTTTTTCGTGTGCCGCGCCTTCGTCGAAGTATGGCGCACGGCCGCGTTCGTATACGCGAATGCCGGCCATGCGAATAGTCGCACGATCGGGATTGAACGCCACGCCTGCTCGGCCCGCAGCAGCGAGTATGCGGCCCCAATTCGGATCGCCGCCTGACAAAGCGGTCTTCACCAGCGGCGAGGTCGCGATCGTATTCGCGACTTGTTCCGCGCCTTCCACGCTCGGCGCGCCCTTGATGTGAATATCGATCACGCGCGAAGCCCCCTCGCCATCGGAAACGATCGCGAGCGCGAGCGATTTGCAAACCTTTTCGAAGGCCTTCTCAAACGCCGCGTAATCCCGCGTGCCCTCTCTGAGAGCGGGGGCTCCGGAAGCGCCGCTGGCAATGAGAAGCGCGGTGTCGTTCGTCGAGGAATCACCGTCCACAGTGATCGCGTTGAAGGTGCGGCGCGAGACATCTGCTAGCAATTTCTGAAGGACTACGGGGGACGCGGCGGCGTCGGTGACGACATAGGCGAGCATCGTCGCCATTCGCGGATGGATCATGCCCGCGCCCTTGGCGCAGCCAATGACTTTCACTTGCTTGCCGCCGATCTTGAAGTGCGCGGCGGCCCATTTGGGCTTCGTGTCTGTGGTGAGGATCGCGTGGGTGAATTCCTCGTAGCTTGATGCGGAACTCACCGCGTTGTGGGCGAGTTCGGGCAATGCGGCAACTATTTTGTCGACGGGAAGCGGAACTCCGATCACGCCTGTCGAGCAGACGAGAATTTGTTCGGGAGAACAT
>DASTCZ010000229.1:0-3808 GCA_035710585.1 Candidatus Acidiferrales bacterium
CGAAGAGGATTTCCGCACACCGATTTCTGAGGCCGAGCAATTCTACGAAGCACTCAAGCTGCTGCACGTCGAAACTATGCTGGTGCGCTTCCCCGGCGAGCCGCACGGATTGAGCCGGCGTCCGAGCCACCAGATGACCAAGGTCACCTACATCGCAGCTTGGTTCGACCGGCACAAAACGAAATGAACTGAATGGCGGTCGTTCTTCGCTAGAAAATTCCGAAACGCTTTTTCTTGGGGAGGTGAGCTTCGTTTTGTTCCGGGGGCGCTTCCGGTTGATAGGGCAGCGGGCGACCTTCGAAGGCGGCGAGAGGATTTTCCCGAAGGAGAGCGCCGGCGATCGCTTGTCCACGCCGCGTGGCGACCAGGTCGTACGCTGTCTTCAATTTCAGCGGACGTTTTTGCGCGTCGTGCGCGTCGCTCGCGACGAAATGCATCCGATCCTGATCAAGCCACTCCTTCGCTGCCGCTTCTGCCTTGGGGCCGAATTTTCCCAGCAGCGATTGCGCAGTGATCTGTACGAAGCAGCCCATGCGCATCCACTTCCACAGCATCTCCGGACGGTTTCGAATCAGGGAATTGCGCTCCGGGTGCGTGACGATCGGGAAGACACCCGCGAGCCGGATGCCGTGCAGGACTTCATCGGTGTTGGGAGGAATCGAAAAGTCCGAGAATTCGACGAGCAGATAACACTTTTGGTTGATGGTGTATTTCGAAGGCAGCGCGTGAAAATCGCGGAGATTCTCGACGCTTAAGTGAAAATCACATCCGGTCGCCAGAGCCAGTTTCCCTTTGAAACGCAACTGCAATTCCGCGGCTCGCTCGCGAATCATGTCCGGCTGAAATCGGAATTCGGCGTTGGCGTGAGGAGTCGCAACGACGTGCGTGATGCCGTCCGCGATTGCCATTTCGGCCATGGCGACCGACTGCTCGAAATTCTTCGGTCCATCATCCAGCCCTGCGAGAATGTGGCAGTGGATATCAACCATGTGCGCGCCACGATAACCCGCTCCGCAATAGCACACAACTTTGCGGCCTTACTTGAAGGTTGCCGCTCGCGATCGCATGCGACACGCCTGTGTGTGTCCTTATAACTTCCGCTGTTTGAGTATTCATGCGGCAGTAACATCCGTTTTTTGTTGCATCCGCGCCAACTATCCACTATAAAATCGAACACCATCGTGCAGCGGTCCCCTTCCAACCGCCTCGCGATAAAGGCCGGCGGAATTGCGCACAACTTTTCCTTTGCCGTCGGGTTCTTGCTGGGTACCTGGTGGGCCCAATCGAATCCGGCGTTTTCAATGTGCAATTTTCAACGTTTGCCGGCGTGACGTGGCTTCGTCACAACGATACTGATTTCTGGGGGATCTTTTGGCTCAACACGAACTGAAAAACGGCGTTTTCCTCGTCGCCGCGAATCGTCTGCTGCGAGAAGCGCTCACCCGCGTTCTTCGCAGCAAAGGCGGATTCCACATCGCCGACGCCTGCGGCCCGTCGCAGGATCTTCCGCGCAAAGTGGCCGCTTCGCGCGCCGGGGTTCTCGTCCTGGAGGGTGAGCTCGCGTCTCAGCCGGATGTTCCTCTCGTCCGCGATCTGCTGAGAGAGATGCCGGAATTGAGAATCGTTCTGATCGGAATGGCCGAGCAGGAAAGCAACTTCCTCGATTGCGTTCGCGCCGGCGTGTACGGCTATGTGCTGCGCGACGCCACAGCTATGGATGTGGTGAATGCCGTTCGCGCCGTCAGCCAGGGCGAAGCGATCTGTCCGACGCAAATGACTCTCGCGCTGTTCCGGCATTTCGCGCATTCCTCGCCGAAAGTTTCCAGTTCGCGCATGCGCCTGGATTTCGGCCTCAGTCGCCGCGAACAGCAACTCGTTCCGATGATCGCGCAGGGGCTGACAAACAAGGAGATCGCAAACGAGTTGAATATCGCCGAGCAGACGGTGAAGAATCACGTTCACCGCATGTTGCGGCGCGTCGGCGCCACCGATCGCCTTGAAGCGCTCGCTGTCTTCCGCATGCAAGGCGCCTATCTGGACTGAGTCGTCGCCGTTTCCGCGGCGATAAAGTTTCCATTTACATTTGACACTCAATAGGCGAGCGGGCTTTGTCCGCGCGATGCTGTGTCTCGGCGACATGCCGCGTGAGGCGGCCGGACGAGCCTCGTTTTATGGCGGACTGCGCGGGCCGATCGTGAAGGCTCGGCGAAGGCTTCCACTACGTTGCTAAGTCTTTTGTTTGCAATGCGTAGTGGAAGAAATTCAAAAAATACACGCTTTTCTCGTAAATATTTGGAACTAAAGCCACTTATAGGAAGACAGCGCACAATTACTTGAAACTAAAGGTGGTTATGCCCCGTAGTGCGACGGCGTCTTAGATTGAGCTCAACAGGCTTAGCCAATCCACAGAACTTGGCGCGGAACTCCATGATCTTGACGGAAGGAAGTCAAGTGTACATGCGGACAGGAACAACAGTGCGGCTGTCCGTTCCATCGCTGTCCTTCGTTTAGTCCTCAAGCCAGCATATTTAATTCGGTTAACTCCCTATCCTCGAAACGATAACGCGGCGCCCCGCCGCAGGCTGTTTTCGCTTGGAGGAAATTTCATGCGTGGTTCTCTTCGTATGGTGTTCGCCGCGGCGTTGCTGGTGTTCACGGCATCGGTTGCCGACGGCCAAGATGGAAAGCTATTGAGCCCGGAAGGCGGCGACGTCCGGTCGATGACTGCTGATCCGCGAAATCCGGACGTGCTGTACCTGGGCACCGTGGACGGACACGTGTTCAATTCGAGCGACGGAGGAGCGCACTGGCGCGTGGCGGGTCGCGTGGGCAACAGGCAAGATTTGGTGGTGATGGCGCTTATGGTCGACCGGCGCGATACGAAGCGGGTGTTTGCGGCGACGCGCGTGTTCGGCGACGACGGCGGCGGAGTGTATCGCAGCGACGACGCGGGCGCGACGTGGCGCGCAGCGGGATTGCCGGGCCAGACGGTGCGCGCGATTGCGCAATCGGCATCGGATCCGGCAATGATGCTGGCGGGGACGCTGGACGGCGTCTACCGCACGCACAATGACGGACGAGATTGGGAGCGCATCTCTCCGGCACGGCATGAGGAACTGAAGAATTTCGATTCGCTGGCGATCGACCCGCGCAACGACAAAGTGATTTATGCGGGCACGTATCATCTGGCGTGGAAGACGACGGACGGCGGCGCGAACTGGTCGCCAATTCACAACGGCATGGCGCAGGATTCCGACGTGATGAGCATTACGCTCGATCCGCTGAATCCGGACCGCGTGTATGCCAGCGCGTGCTCGGGCATCTACCACAGCGACAACCTGGGCGAGCAGTGGGCGAAGTACCGCAGCCTGCCGGACAGCGATCACCGGACGCAGATCATCGAGCAGGACCCGACGAATAAATCGATCGTGTATGCGGGAACGACGAGCGGCCTCTGGAAGACTTCCAATGCGGGAACGAGCTGGGCGCGCGTTACGCCTGCGAACTGGACGATCAGCGCGATCGTGATGGATTCGCAGCGTCCGGGCCGGCTGATCCTGGGCGTGGAAGGACTCGGCGTATACGTAAGCCACGATTTCGCGGCGAACATCGTGAGCTCGAACGAAGGATTCTCGCACCGGCAAGTGAGCGGCGTGGTGGTCGATCCGGCCGACCCGGCGCACATGCTGCTGGAAGTGACGAACTCGATCCAGCCCTTTTTCGAGTCGCGCGACGGCGGGCGCAAATGGACGCCGCTCGGCGGTGGCGCGACTTCGCAGAGCGTGCGCGAAATTTACGCGGGTCCCGA
>DASTCZ010000230.1:0-2671 GCA_035710585.1 Candidatus Acidiferrales bacterium
GTTGGCGAGCTGGTTGCTCGCTCCCGCCCGCGCTGAACAAATCCGTGAGCGGCAGGCGGCCGTCGAGGAATTGCGCACGCAACTCGATTTGCGCGAGCAAATCGGCGTTGTCGGCTCAGAGCTGCGCCCGCGAATCCATCCGCAAAA
This sequence comes from Candidatus Acidiferrales bacterium, assembly GCA_035710585.1. Lineage (GTDB taxonomy): Bacteria > Acidobacteriota > Terriglobia > Acidiferrales > UBA7541 > DASTCZ01. Next base: position 148 of record DASTCZ010000230.1, read on the forward strand.
GTTGATCGAGTGGGCCGAATCGCCGCGGCTCCTTTCCTCGATGTGGCTGCGCTGGGTCGTAGCAGCGCTGGCGCTGGCCGTGGCTGCTACGGGCGCGTGGGCGCTCGTCGGCGGCCCGTATCAGCCGGTGGTTGCGTTGCTGGCGGTCACGGTGCTGATTCGAAGAGTACTCACGAAGCGCGCCGAGAGCGTCGTCTCCGGCGCAAACGCGAACGCCGAGGGCCTCGAACTCTTTGCCAGGATTCTTCAATTGCTCGAGGGCCAAAATTTTCGAGGAGAAGAACTGGCGAGAATACGTGCTGCGCTGAAAGGAGAGCAAGAGTGCGCGTCGCAAGGAGTTTTCTCGCTCGCGCGGATCATCTATTGGGTCGATGCGCGCGAAGGCTTGATGGCGAAGATCGCGGACTGGGCGTTCTTGTACACAGTGCAGGTCGCGTTTGCCGCCGAGGCTTGGCGCGCCAGATCCGGACGGAATTTGCGCATCTGGATCGATGTAGCCGCCGAGATGGAAGCGCTGCTCGCCCTCTCCGCATATGCCTACGAGCACCCATCCGATCCTTTTCCGGAAATTGTCGAAGACGGCGCGGAAATCGTGGGCGAGGCGCTCGCGCACCCTCTTCTGCCTTCCGCAAGCGCGGTGCGAAATTCCGTGGCACTTGGAGACAAGACGCGCGTTCTACTGGTTAGCGGATCGAATATGTCTGGCAAGAGCACCTATTTGCGCACGGTGGGCATTAATGCGGTGATGGCCATGGCAGGCGCGCCCGTCCGCGCGAAGTCGTTGCGCCTTACGCCGCTCGGAATCGGTACGCGAATGCGCACGGCAGACTCGCTGCAGGAAGGGCGGTCAGGTTTTTATTCGGAGGTGCTTCGCATTCGTCAGGTGTTCGATTTGCTGAAGGGCACCCTGCCGGTGCTGTTTCTGCTTGACGAACTCTTGGAAGGCACGAATTCCCGAGACCGCCGCATCGGTGCGGAAGGACTCCTCGCCGCACTCGTTCGCGCCGGCGCAATTGGAATCGTGACCACGCACGACCTTGCGCTCACTGAAGTCGCGCAATCGCTGGATGGAGCATCGCGCAATGCGCACTTTCAAGACCACATCGAAGCCGGAAAGATGCGATTCGATTACACGCTGCGCGATGGCGTCGTTTCCAAAAGCAACGCCATCGAACTGATGCGCCTGGCTGGCCTCGACGTATAGGCATCTGCAACAGAGCGCTCCATGCTTCGCGGAATTCTCCGAAAACTTGTGCTCTGCGACTCGGCGAATTCTTTGACCCCGATGGGATCCAGCGCACTATCGGGGCTCTAGGAGCGCCCGTCAAGCAATCGCCGATCTCGCCGCAATCTGTTCCGGTTCGGCGACGATGCCGTCGATAAACGTAACGGAGCGGCCGGATATCGCAGGAACTCGTTCGCCAGGAATAATCGAGCCGGCGAGATTCAGCGGATCGGCGGCCGAAAGCGTCACGCGCTCGCCCCACGGCTCCTGCTTGCGCGACGCGCGCAGCGATTCCACGGCCATAGGCAAGGCGAATTGCTCGCCGAGAAATCCGCTCACGAATCTGCCCCCGCGAATTTCTCCGCGGTCTTCGAGTCGCCGCAGCGTAATCAGCAGTTCGCGCCAGCGCGGCAAAATGCTTTCCCGTGCGATGACTTCTCGAAACACAATTCCATACCTTCGCAACAGCATCCAGCAGACGGCTTCGAGAGATTTGTTTCGATCCACAGGTGTCGGCCCATAAAGTACAGACCACCGCCCACTGCTGTGTCTCGGCCTCGCCGATTTTCCCGAACCGTGCCCCGAGCGCCGCTTCGGATCGATCAGCGCGCGCATGTTGTCGAATCCGTCGGCGGTGATCATGCCCGCCGCGACCAGCTCCCACAGCGCAAGCTCGACTTCGGATTTCAGCCGGCCCGTTGCGCGAACGATGTCAGTAAAGAATTGCGCACCGTGGTCGCGCAGCAGCCGAAGCACTTCGCGGGCATTCTGTGAAATTCCGCGCGGCTCCGGATTCTCCGCGCCAGCGTGCGGCATCATCCACTCCGATTCGTCGCGCACAAAAAAGGAAATCGGCGCGGCGCTGGTTGGAATCACGCGGTGATTACCACTAGTTGTTTCCTCAAGCGTCGCCGGATGCGGCGAAAGCCTCCCCCATCCGATCGCGCCCGTGAGACAAAGCTGATCCAGAATCTTCGGATCGTAATTCGCGATGCGCGACGGGAGGATGCTTCGCTCCCACGCCGTTGCGGGCGCCTCAAATCCCTGCAATTGCCGAATCACTTCCAGCGTTCCGCGCTCCCCGAACACCTTCGTGCCATCGCCAACATGTTGCCAGCGCAGCAGCCAGCGCATGAATTGCGCCGAAGTGACGGGCTGAATTTCGCGTCGCAGCGCACCGATTGTGAGCCGGTGAATCCGCGCGAGAAGCCGCCGGTCGCACCATTCGAGTTCAGCTGCATGCGGGCTCGTAAACTTTCCGCGCAGCACGGCTCCTTGCGCTTCCAGCTTCAACATCGC
>DASTCZ010000231.1:0-2764 GCA_035710585.1 Candidatus Acidiferrales bacterium
ATCGATCTGCTTTTTCTGATGTCGATCGCTCTCTGGGGCATTTCGCAGTTTCGCGGAACGGCGCTGCCGCTGCTCTACACGAATCAGGACGTGATCGGGTCGATCGCTTTCTTTCTGGGATTCATGGTCATCGATGTGCTGACTTGCGTGGTGGCGTTTGCACTCGAGAAGCACGAGGACTGGTCGCTGCTTCTGCCGCTGATCATCCAGCGCTTTTATTACCGCCAGATGATGTACGTGGTGCTCTTCCGCGCGCTGGCTTCCGCGGTGAAGGGGAGACCGGTGGGTTGGCGCGGCGTTGAGCCGGAACTTCCTCCCGGGCCACGAGGGCGGCCGACAGCGACGGCTGCACCCGAACCGGTGAGTGGGCGTATCGGCGATTAGCCGCAATCGCGGTTTTTGCGGGAAATTGCAAAAAGGCTACTTTGAAAGTTCCTCGATGGCCGCGATGACTTCGGCGGCGTGGCCTTTGGATTTCGCGTTGGCCCAGTGGCGCTCCAGTTTTCCATCGGCGCCAATCAGCGTGGAGCTGCGCACGATTCCCAGAAATGATTTTCCGAGAAAGCTCTTCATGCGGCGCGCCTCGTAGGCTTCGATCACTTTGAAATCCGGATCGCTAAGCAAAGGGAAATTCAGATGAAATTTTTCCTTGAACCTGGAGAGGGTCTCCGCGGAATCGGCGCTGCAGCCGAGGATGACGGTGTTCAGTTTTCTGAATTCCGGCATTGCGTCACGAAACTCGGACGCTTCGGTCGTTCAACCCGGAGTGAGGGCTTTCGGAAAAAAATAGAGCACCACGCGCTTGCCGCGGAGCGAGGCAAGCGAGATCTCGCTCCCGTCGTCGGCGGGCAGCGCGAAGTCCGGCGCCTCTTCTCCGATTGTCAGCATGGTCGCTCCAATATCTATCGTCCGGCGCGGCGGAAAGTCACGCCGCCAGCAAACGCCGCAATATGTCGTTCACCTTTTGCGGATCGGCCTGGCCCCGGGTGGCTTTCATCACCTGGCCGACGAAGAATTTGAACATGCCTTCGTTCCCTGCGCGAAATTTCGCCAGCTGCGCGGGATTCGCTTCGATCACTTCGCGGCAGGCAAGTTCGATCTCTCCGGAGTCGCCGACGGTTTGCAAGCCTTCCGCCGCGATGATTTCCTCCGCGGATTTGCCGGTGTCAAACATCGCGGCGAAGACTTTCTTACCGATCGCCGCGGTAATTTTTCCGGAATCCACCGCAGCCAGAAGCGATGCGAATGCCGCCGGCGATACGGGGCTCGCGGAAATGTCTGCGCCGGAGTCGTTGAGCCTGCGCAGCAATTCCGTCGATATCCAATTGGCCGCGAGCTTGGCGGGGGAGCCGGCTGTCACTACCGCCTCGAAATAATCGGCGAGCGCGCGCGAATCGGAGAGCACAGCTGCGTCGTACTGCGTAAGCGCGTATTGCGAAATGAAGCGCGAGCGTTTAGCGGCGGGAAGCTCCGGCAGTTCGCCGCGAACCGCGGAAAGCATCGCTTTCGTAATGTGCACGGGCACGAGGTCGGGTTCCGGGAAATATCGATAGTCGTGCGCGAATTCCTTCGAGCGCATGGATTCGGTGCGGGCCGCGCCGACGTTCCACAATCGCGTCTCCTGCTCGATTTTGGCGCCGGATTCCAATGCCTCCACCTGGCGGCGAATTTCGTATTCGAGCGCGCGCTGGAGATACCGGAATGAATTCAGGTTTTTCACTTCGACCTTTTGGCCGAATTTCGATTGGCCGCGCGGACGGACACTGACGTTGGCGTCGCAGCGCAGCGAGCCTTCTTCCATGTTGCAGTCGCTCACTTCGGTGTAGAGCAAGACTTGTTTGAGCGTGGTGAGATAGGCGTGCGCTTCTGCGGGCGAGCGCATATCGGGCTCGGAAACGATTTCGACGAGCGGAGTGCCGCAGCGGTTGAAATCGATGTAGCTGCGCGTGGCCGAATCGGGGAAGCCTTCGTGCAGATTTTTTGCGGCGTCTTCTTCCATGTGCAGGCGAGTGATGCCGATGCGCTTCTTCGCGCCTTCGAAATCAATTTCGAGCGAGCCGCGAAGCGCGAGGGGGAGTTCGTACTGCGAAATCTGATAGCCCTTCGGCAGGTCGGGATAGAAATAATTCTTTCGGGCGAAGCGCGAGCGCTCCTGCACTTCGAGATTCAGTGACAGCGCGGCGCGCATGGCGAGTTCGAGCGCACGCTTATTGAGCACCGGCAGGGAACCGGGCAAGCCGAGGCATACCGGGCACGTGTTGGAGTTCGGCGGATCGCCAAAGCGCGACGAGCAGCCGCAGAAAACCTTCGTCTTCGTGAGCAGTTGGACGTGCACTTCGAGCCCGATCACGGGCTCGTAGCGCGCGAGAACTTCGCCCGGCACAGAACGAGGCTCAGATTGTGTCGCGGGGCTCATTCGAGCCGGCGATTATAACATCGCGGCGCGCGGGGCTTCCTCCGTGGCATCTGCGGGCAGCAAGTCGCAGAAGACGAATCCATCGCGGCGGGCAATCTGCCCTTTCACGATGCGCACCGGCTCGCGGAAGCCCGGCCCATCGAACACGAAACTGTGAAATTCGCCATTTTCGCCGCAGGGATCGGCTCCGGCGGGCAGCCGCGCCAGAAAATCTTCGTCGATTTCGCGGCCGGCAAAGGATTCGTCGAGCACGCGCGGATCGACGCAGACAGTCACCGCGCGAAAGCCGCGGCGGATGAAATCGCGGGCGAGATCGCCGGTCGGCCGGTTCCAGATGGGGAAAATCGC
>DASTCZ010000232.1:0-16948 GCA_035710585.1 Candidatus Acidiferrales bacterium
ATGGATCTACGAGCAAGATCTCTTGATGAAAATCGGTGCCTTGCCGGGCGTCGTTTCGGCGGGGATCGTCAACGTGGCGCCGCTGAGCGGGCAGGGCAATTTCCCGACTCAAGCCGCAGGCCTCAACGACCCGGCGCACAGTATTGGCGGCACGGAGATCCGCGTCGTCAGCGCGGGCTATTTCGATACGATGAAAATTCCACTCATCGCCGGGCGCAAGTTCACCAATGTTGATGCGCCCGGGGCGAACCCTGTGGTGGTCATTAATGAGACGCTGGCGAAAAAGTGGTGGCCTGAAAAGAGCGCGATCGGCGAACACGTTCAATTCGCGTCCTACCGCGGAAAATCGATGATGAATCCTCCCGATACGCCTCGGGAGATCGTCGGCGTAACCGGAGACGTGAAGGGAAGGGCGCTCAGCAGGCCCGCGCCGCCGATGTTGTATATCCCAGCGCCGCAAGATCCGGGAGTAATGAACGCAGCGACTGTCGAATTGATGGTTCGCACCGCGCCAAAAGCGAGTTTGACCGACGCGATTCGCCAGACGGCGGGAGCGATGAGCCCGGACCAGCGCGCCGTGGCGATTCGCCCCATGAACGAGGTGGTGAGCGCGACGATTCGAGGGCAGAGCTTCAACGCGCTGCTGATCGGACTATTCGCGACCGTGGCGCTCGCGCTCGCGTCGGTGGGAATCTACGGCGTGCTGAATTTCCACGTCCAGCAGCGAACGCGCGAGATCGGCATACGAGTGGCGTTGGGTGCGGAGCCCGGGCAGCTGGTGCGTATGGTTCTGGGGCAGGGGTTGGTGCTGGCCGTAGCTGGCGTGGTAATTGGAGCAGCGGCGGCCATCGGCCTGACGCGATTTTTGGCGTCGATGCTTTACAACGTGGCGATAACAAGCGTGTCTTCCTACGTTGCAGGCGGAGTGCTTGTGATCGGCGTAACGCTGCTTGCGAGCTACATTCCGGCGCGGCGCGCGATGAAAGTCGATCCGATTATCGCCCTGCGTCACGAGTAGCGCACAATCTACTGTCCGGCGAAGAGAGCGCGCGCGGTCGGGCTCAACGGAACCATTTCGCAAGCGCTGTGTGCACTGGCAAATAAAACACCAGCGAAATGAATGCAAGGACAGCAGCCAGGTGTACCGGCGCCGGTCCCCACGTATGATGGAACAGCGGCTCTACAAACGCGTAATTGAGGTTTAGCGCCGGACCCAAAGCGCGAGAGATCACGAGCGTCACCGCTGCGATAACGATTTGCAAAAGGAACCCGCGGCGGTCATAGCCCGTGCGCCACACTGCGTAGAGCAAGACCAGCGGCAGCACGACGTGAAATAGCGAGAGCATACGAACGTAGCGCGGTACGGTCGTGTCCCACATATACTCCGCGCCGCCGAAGAAATTGCGTCCAGTGGCCGCGTGCCAGCAAACTTCGAAGCACCAAATCGCTTGCGGTACGATTGCGGCGACCGCTTGTGATGAAATCAGCAGACGATTGCCCGCGAAAATCCCCAGGCACGTCAGAATCACCGCGATATCGCAGAAGTGAAAAAAATTCTGCCAGCCCCAAAACCGCCAGTACGCCGGAATCCAAATCGCCAGCCAGGCGAGCGCTATCCATCGCAGTAGGGGAAACGCTGCTTTACCTCGGCCGCTATCGGCGGTCGTAACGTTCGCCGCGGCCCGCGCGCTCACTGGCGCCGCGGCCCGATTTTCCGCTTCCGTCATTTTGCAGCGCAGCTTAACGCGCCGTGCGTCGCAGGTGAATAGCAAACTGGCGCCGGCGAAGCGATCGGCGATGCCAGCCTCCTGCTATCGGCTCGCTGTTTGAATGGCGTGAGATTGACTCGCGCCGTGCTGCTGCGGTGCGGCTGGCGCTGGAGCGGGCGCGGGAGTTGCGCTTTGCTTGTGGCAGGAAGCTGCCCACCAGCGATTTTCATACTTCGGAATTTCGCAGAATTTCACTGGGCAGTGGCCTGCGCCGCCGGACTCGCATTCGCAATAGCAGCGCACCTCCCGCGCGGTGCGAAGCGCAGAGGTCGTGTTCGCGCACAGCGGCAGCGAAGCAGCAGAGCACAGCGCCGCAACCGCGAGGAGCTTCTTCAGCTTCGATATCTTCTCGGCCATGTCGAATGTTGGCGCGCGAATATATAACGGGTTGATAGACCGCGGGGATTATTTCTTGCGTACCCGGGTCATGGAACCAAGTCGTCAGCGTCAGCGGCTCCACGCTAAACGAAAAGTCCCGGTACTCGAGACTGATTCCCGGAAGAATGCTCGGTGCATCGGGCGGCCGAATCTTCGCGCACGCGGATCCCAGTTCCAGCTTGGGATGCGATTCCGCGGCTCGCGTCCCGTTTAGGAAATCGGTCCTCCGACGCACAAAACGCCTCGTCCGTAAGTGGCTTTATTACAATCGACTAGCAGCCAGTGACGCGCGATTCGCCTGGCACGATAGTTGCACTAAGGAGCGCCGCTGAGTGCATCTCGATGACGAACTTCACAAATCGGCAAGCAGGGGGGAAGGGGCCTGCGAGTCGGCTTGTGCGGATCGTTCCCACCTGCCTCTGAGAGGGAAGCTAGGATGGATGACCCCACGCACCGGCCTTGAACAAGCCGGTAAACGAGATGCACTCTAAAAGGCTCCTGTCCCAAGCAGGAGCCTTTTCTTTTTTCACGCGCGAACTGCCACCATCCAACCCGTTTATGTGTGACTGCCTCACGGCAGTATCTCGTACAAGAGCATTTCCGTTCTCGCCCCTAGGAACCAACGAACCTTCACTAAGAGGCCGAGACCAATGAGCGACCATGAAACTCTTGCCGTTATTACATCGACACGACCTATATCCGCCATCCGCATGGCTAGGTTATCTATTAGGACGGCGGACAGAGACGCGTTGGTTCCACAACTCTGCCCTACGCGACTATTGGAGGGTTTTGAATGCGAGCTTTGGGAACGGGGCTTCTTCCACTGCTTCTTGCCTGCATTCTAAGTGCGTCGAAATCGTCCGGCGAAATAAGCTCGCTTGCGATCTCTCCCGATGCCAAGCTGATCGCCGTGGAGTTTGAAAAGGGAGGCAGATCCTTCATTTATAGGATTTCCGTCGATACAGGCGTCGCCGCGCGATTGACGGCCGCAAAGGACGGAGTTGAATCAAGTCCAGACTTCTCGCCAGATGGAAAGCGCATCGCCTACACCTACTGGCCTGCAGACCACAAGCGCTCCAGAATCGTCATCGTCAATGTCGATGGATCAGACATGCGTCGATGGTCGCCCTCGACATCCAGCGATTTCTCGCCCGTATTCTCTCCGGACAATCAAACGATTATTTTCTCCCGGTCGGAATTCTACGGTCGTTATTCACCCATAGCGCAGCCACATTCTCACGAATGGGACTTCTATGCGGCTAAGTTGGACGGAACCGACCCTCGACGAATCACGAGCCAGAGCTTCTATATGGTGTCGCCTGTTTCAGTGTCTCCAGACGGCAAAACTATAGCAGCGGCGACGGTGGGACTTGAAAGCGACTCGCAAATTGCCGTCTATTCCATCGATTGTCCTGGGAAGGCGAAGCTTACGTTTCAACCTCACGTCCCGAAAGAAGCCGACCACAAAAATCCAATCCTCGCATATCCCAACTACACGCCGGACGGAGCTAGCATTCTTTTTATGGCTGCGAGTAACGGGAGACACGGTTATGACTATGACGTTTACCAGCTGAACCTCGCGACGAGTTCCGTGGAAAAACTCACGAATGAAAATGGCTATGCCACTGACCTGAAAGTGTCTGCTGGTGGAAGAACCGCTGTATTTCTAAAGTGGCACAAGAGTTGGCTTGGAGACCTAACCAGCAATGAAATCCAGTTACTTGATTTGCGGAATCGCACACTGACCCCACTCAAGATCACCGGACTGGATTGAGCGCGCCGGCTGTCGCAGCTTCACTCGGAATCTAAATCTGAAATGAAGAGGTAGCAGTCGCGGGAGCGTAAGTCGTCAGGCGCTCCGCGACGGGAATGCCCGCCATCCGCAGCACGTGCTCTACCTGAGTGTTCCGCAGTCGCGACGCGTCGTATTCGAAGCGAAGCACTGTATCGTTTTCACTGAGCGCGAAGCGGCGCATGCCGTAAGTATTGGCGAATTGCGCGAGTCGCGACATCTGCTCAGGCGTCAGCGGATCCTGCAGGCGAAAGCCGATTTCGAGGAGCGTCATCGCGCTTGAATTATAGCAGCGTCTCTGGAGAATCTGCCGGGCATGCGACCTCGTTGTTTGTAAGCAGCTTGTCAATCGAATGCCATCGGCGCCCGAAAATGTATCTGTGCGTGCCAGAATCGCATCCGTAGAACATGTCCACGGAAGCCGCGGCGCCACAAAAAGAGCGCGACCCCGTTTGCGGGATGATGGTGGACCCTGCACGCGCGGCAGCCATAGTTGAATACACCGGCAAGACGTATCACTTTTGCGCTAAAGGCTGCGCGGCGAAATTCCAGGCCGCGCCCGAAAAATATCTGGCGCCGCGGCCCGCAGCCAGCGGCTTGATGAGCATCTCTCCTGCCGCAAGCGCGCACGGCGCCGCGCCGGTGACCATTTCTTCGGCTCCCGCACATCACGCTCATACACCTTCGTCATCTGAACCCGCGCCATCGCCGCTCGCCGCGCCCGCGACGCTCGCGCCGGCGTTTATCGAATACACCTGCCCCATGCATCCTGAGGTGCGCGAAAGCGTCGCGCTTGGACACGAGCCGCCTCCTTGTCCAGACTGCGGCATGGCGCTCGAACCGGCGGAAATTACCGCGCCGGTGGCGAAAACTCAATACGTCTGCCCAATGCACGCCGAAATCGTGCGCGATGCGCCGGGCCATTGCCCAATCTGTGGCATGGCGCTCGAGCCGCGGACCGTCACTTCGCTCGAAGAGCCTCCGAATCCCGAATTGATTTCCATGACGCGGCGGTTTTGGGTGAGCGTCGCGCTGACGCTTCCGATCTTCCTTCTAGCGATGTCGGACCTGCTCCCCTTGCATCCTGAGGTACGCGTTTTGGGCATGCGAGGAATGGCGTGGCTGGAATTCGTGCTCGCGACGCCGGTCGTGTTGTGGGGCGGATGGCCATTTTTCGAGCGCGGCTGGACGTCCATCGTTCGCTGGAAGCTGAACATGTTCACCCTCATCGCCATCGGCACAGGCACTGCTTATGCCTTCAGCCTCGTCGCAACCCTCGCGCCGCAAATCTTTCCGGCGGCGTTCCACCAAGCGGACGGCAGCGTGGCCGTCTATTTCGAAGCGGCGGCCGTGATCACGACGCTCGTGCTGCTCGGCCAAGTGCTCGAACTACGCGCGCGCAGCAAAACGAGCGGTGCAATTCGCGCACTTCTGGGCTTGCAGCCGAATACTGCTCGAAGAATTGAAAACGGCGCTATCGAACGGGATGTGCCGCTGGCCGAAGTGCGTCCGGGCGATCAACTGCGCGTGCGGCCGGGAGAGAAGATCCCGGTCGATGGCGAGGTCACAGACGGCGCAAGCAGCGTCGATGAATCGATGCTCACGGGCGAGCCGATTCCTGTGGAAAAGGGCGCGGGGGACCATGTCGCTGCCGGCACGCTGAACACAACCGGCAGTTTCCTGATGCGCGCGGAACGCGTGGGAAGCGAAACTTTGCTCGCGCAAATCGTAAAAATGGTCGGTGAGGCGCAGCGCAGCCGCGCGCCGATTCAAGGAGTTGCGGACAAAGTTTCCTCGTATTTTGTGCCCGCCGTCGTCATCGCCGCGGGTATTACGTTTGTAACTTGGGCGCTGATGGGCCCGCAACCGCGGCTGGCCTATGCGATCGTGAACGCGGTCGCGGTGCTGATTATCGCGTGCCCTTGCGCTCTCGGCCTCGCGACTCCGATGTCAATCATGGTGGGCACCGGTCGCGGCGCGCACGCGGGCGTGCTCGTGCGGAATGCCGAAGCGCTCGAGACGCTCGAAAAGATCGATACGCTGGTGCTCGATAAAACCGGCACGCTGACGGAAGGCAAGCCGGTGCTCGTCAGCGTGAAGCCACTGGGTTCGATCGCCGAGAATGAGATTTTGCGGCTGGCGGCGAGCGTCGAACGCGCCAGCGAACATCCTCTGGCCGCCGCAATTGTCCGCGGCGCAATGGAGAAGGGAATCGCTCCCGCGGAAGTGAGAGATTTTTCTGCGAGGCGCGGCGCGGGAGCCGTCGGCGAAGTCGATGGCAAATCCGTCGCGGTTGGCACGTCGAATCTTGCAGCGGAGTTCGGCGCGGACGCGACAGTTGCGCGCAATGCGGCTGAGAGTCTGCGGCGCGATGGCCAGACGACTGTCTTCGTCGTCGTGAATCGCGAACTCGTGGCGCTACTCGGTATCGCCGATCAGGTGAAACCTTCTGCAAAGAACGCACTGGAAGCACTTCGCAAAGATGGCTTGCGTATCGTGATGCTCACTGGCGACAGCAAGACGGCAGCAGATGTGATTGCGAAGAAGCTCAGCATTGAAGAAGTCCGCGCGGAAGTCCTGCCCGATCAGAAAGCGGAAGTCGTCAAACAGCTTGCCGCCGAAGGCCACACGGTCGCGATGGCTGGCGACGGAATCAACGACGCTCCGGCGCTGGCCGCGGCGGATGTCGGGATTGCGATGGGCACCGGCACCGATGTGGCGATGCAAAGCGCTGGCCTCACTTTGGTGAAGGGTGATTTGCAGGCGCTGATGCGCGCGCGAAAGCTCAGCCGCGGCGTGATGCGCAATATCCGGCAGAATCTCTTTTTCGCATTCATTTACAACATGCTTGGAGTGCCGCTCGCCGCCGGAGTGCTTTATCCGTTTTTCGGACTGCTGCTCAACCCGATGATCGCAAGCGCAGCCATGAGCTTCAGCTCCGTGAGCGTGATCGGCAATGCGCTTCGTCTGCGGAAAATCCCGCTCTGATCACCAAGCAATCGTCCGCCCAGTGGCCGAGCTTTCCCTAGCTAGCTCAATCGCTCGAATCGTACGCAAGCCGTCCTCCGCTGTAACTGCCAGCGGCATCGCACGCAAAATCGCGTCGCGTACATTTTCATAGTAGCCGCGATAATCGCCGCGATCCGTCTTGATTTCTTCCGTCCTTACTGAGTCGCCGTCAGCCGCCGAAAGTGTTCCCCAACTTTCTTCCGGCTCCTCGCCCCAATTTGGCGAATCGTACATTTCGCCGCGCCGCAGCGGCGCCTCTTGTGGATCCATCCCATACTTAATGAATGAGCCGCGAGTTCCGTGCACGATCCATCGCGGCCCGGGCGCGCACGCCAGCATCGTTGCGCGCAACCGCGCCTGCATCCGCGGATAGTGAAGCCGGATGTCGAACGAGTCGTCTGCCCGCGCGTTGTCGCGAAGAGCTGAAACTGTTGCAGTGACCGCTTCCGGCTCGCCGAATAGGGCGAAGATCTGGTCGCTCAGGTGCGGCGAGAGATCGTACAGAACTCCTGCGCCGGGTTCCGGCTTTTCGCGCCAGGCGTCAGGCTTCAGCGCCGGACGAAAGCGGTCGTAGCGCGATTCGACCTCGACGATGCGGCCAAGCGATCCGGAGGAGATGAGCTCTTGTAGCGTCGAAAATTCACCATCCCAACGCCGATTGTGGAACACGCTCAGGAGTCTGCCCCGTTCTCGCGCAATTCCGATCAGTTGCCGGGCGTCCTCCGACGTAATTGTGAACGGCTTGTCGACCACTGTATCGCGGCCAGCTTCAAGGCACAGTCGCGCATGTTCAAAATGAAATTGATTCGGCGATGTGACTACGCATAGGCGGAGCGACTCGTCGGACAACATTTCGTGAACACTGCGCCCGACTCGGACTCCGGCCGGGAAGTTCCTGCGTGTACCGCTTGGCGACACAATACAGGCAAGCTCGAGTCCCGGAGTGCAGCGAATTGTCGGAGCGTGAAAGGACTCGCCACCGAGGCCATAGCCGATCAGTCCCACGCGAATCATGGCAGGACATCTTACGGCAGAGGAGTCCGCTTTGCGCGGCGCCGCCTCCGAAAATCGCCAGCGATTGATCGGCGCTATTTCAGGCCAGCGAGAATCTTTTTGGGCAGCTTTTCGCGCACGAGGTCATACGACCGCCGCAGGCATTGCTTCAGCTCGGTTGGCCGCAGAGCGTCGCGCGTCTGCAGGGCAACCCACGAATATCGCGCCGAATAGGGCGCGGGAATGATGTTCGCGCGCTCCGCGAGTTCGGCGAATTCCTCCGGCGAAGCCTTGAAGGAGATCCAAACCGGCGCTGGAATCAGCACGAGCACTGCAAACATTTTCCCGCCGATTTTGAAAACGAGGTCGTCGCCCCACTGAACCTTTTCCGTCGTATGCGGCAGCGACATGCAGAATTCCCGGACGGCTTCGTTGTTCACGGTTCGGTCCCGGCGGCGAGATTTCGCCTAATTTCCCGGCAAGAGCGATTCGATGTAACCGGACAATTCGGCGGCGTCCCATTTTTGCGGGCCGATGATTTTCCGCGCGATGCGGCCATCGGTGCCGATGATATAGGTCTCGGGCCACATGGACGTGCCGAACGACGAAGCAATCTTCTTCGAAGGATCGCGAAAATTAGGGAATGGGACGTGATGGTCGCGGAGGAATTTCTCGTAGGCGCCTTCATCTTCATCGATGCTCACGCCCAGAATCGTGCCGCCTCGCGCTGCGATTTTCTGCTGCAACGCGTTCAGCGAGCCAATCTCTTCGACGCATGGCTGGCACCATGACGCCCAGAAATTCAGGACGACCACTTTCCCATGAAGATCGGCGAGATGTGCCGGCTGTCCGTTGAGCGTCAGCGCAAAATTGTCGGGGCGCCGCCCCGCGACGCTAGGTTCGCCTTGACGATAAGTCGGCTTCGCAAACGCGTAGATAACCACCGCCGAAACGAGCAGCGCCACGAACGTGAAAGCTTTGCGAGAGCGGAAATTCATACGGGAGGCGCGGCGTTCGCGCGCGGCCATTGCCATCACCTATAATACATTCGACCAGCGCGTCCGCGCGAGCCGCTCCCCACAATGCTACCGCCCAACGATCCCGACGCGCGTCCATCCGTCTCCGCCATCGTCCCCGCACGCAACGAAGAGGAAAACATCGCGCGCTGCGTCGAATCGCTCGCCGCGCAAGCGGCGATCCTGGAAATCATCGTCATCAACGACCAATCCACCGACCGCACGGCCTCGATACTGACCGATCTGGTCGCGCGAATCCCAAAACTAAAAGTCCTTGAAACGAGCGAGCTTCCCGCCGGTTGGGTCGGCAAAAATTACGCCGTCTCTCTCGGCGCCGCGCAGGCCCAGTGTGAATGGCTGCTTTTTACCGACGCCGACGCCGTGCACCTTCCTGGCTCAACGAACCACGCTCTGCAAGACGCCGCTGAACATAGTGCGTCCCTCGTCTCCTATTCTCCCGAACAAGAGCTCTGCGAATGGTGGGAGCGAGCGCTCGTTCCCTTCGTCTTCGTGCGACTAGCGGAAAAATTCCGCTACGCTCAGATTAACGATCCCTTTTCGAAGGCCGCTGCCGCAAATGGACAATACCTTCTGATCCGCCGTGACGCTTACGATTCCATGGGCGGCCACAGCGCCATAGCTGGCGACGTCTTGGAAGATGTGGAGCTCGCCCGGCGCGCGAAATCCTCCGGGTACCGCATCTACTTCGCACCCGGGAAGGGAATTGCGCGCGTCCGCATGTACCGCACGTTTTCCGCGATGTGGCAGGGCTGGGTCAAAAATCTCTATCCGCTGATGCGCGATAAAAATGGCAGCCTCACACGCGAGATCGTCACAGTTTTTCCGTGGCTGCCGCTCCTGCTGATGGCTTTTGCGCCGATTCATTGGGCGCTACCCGTGCTCGGGCTTGCGCTACTCGCGGGCCGCCACGCGACGTATGCGGCGATGCTAAAAAAGAATCATTTTCGCGTGGCGGGCATCGCATACTACATCCCTGCAGTAGCGCTTTACGTGTGTGCATTGGCGGTCTCGGCTCGGCGCTATGCGAAGGGCTCGGTCAGCTGGAAGGGACGCGAATATCCGGTGGGAATGGGTTAGTGATGGTCACGCTCACGCGAAAAATCGAATTCGCCGCGTCGCACCGCTATCACAATCCGGCGCTCAGCGACGAAGAGAACCGCCGCATCTTCGGCAAATGCAATAATCCGCATGGCCACGGACACAATTACACGTTGGAAGTGACCGTCGCCGGCGACCCAGACCCGAATACGGGAATGGTCCTCGACCTGACGGAGTTGAAAAAATTGATGGAGCGCGAAGTGATGTCGCGCATGGATCATCGCCATCTCAATTTCGAAGTCCCGGAGTTAAAAGGCAAGATTCCTACGTGCGAGAATATCGCGCTCGTAATTTGGGATTTGCTTGCACCGAAAATCGCGCCAGGGAAATTGCAGCGCATTCGCCTGTATGAAGCGCCCGATTTGTTCGTTGACGTGACGGCCGGAAACGGTGCCCGCACATGAAAGTGTCGCTTTCACGCAAATACGCCTTCGCGGCTTCGCATCGCCTGCACAGCGCCTCGTTCACCGAAGCGGAGAATCAGCGCCTCTATGGCAAATGCAATAATCCCTACGGCCACGGCCACAACTACACGCTCGAAGTCACGCTCACGGGCCCGGTGAACGACCAAACCGGCATGATCGCCAATCTCGCGGATTTGGACGCTTTTGTGAAAGCGCGCGTGCTCGACGACTTCGACCATCGCAGCATCAACGACGAAATTCCCGCGTTTAAATCAAAAGTTCCGACAACCGAAAATCTCTGTACGGAAATTTTCAATCGCCTGCATGATTTCCCGCACGCAAAGCTCGAACGCATTCGCATCGAAGAGACGAGCAAAAATAGCTTTGAATATTCCGTCCCGGCGACGGAATAATCGCAAGGAGCAATTATGGAAAAGCCCATCGAAAAGACTATCGAGGAATTGTCGCTGACGGAATCGCCCAAGCCGGCCGACGCAAATCAGGACACCATAGCTGGTCACATGCGCCGCATCATCGAGCTCATCGGCGAAGACCCAACGCGAGATGGCTTGCGCCGTACGCCTGAGCG
This sequence comes from Candidatus Acidiferrales bacterium, assembly GCA_035710585.1. Classification (GTDB taxonomy): domain Bacteria; phylum Acidobacteriota; class Terriglobia; order Acidiferrales; family UBA7541; genus DASTCZ01. The sequence goes on from DASTCZ010000232.1 coordinate 11,070, forward strand.
CTACGAAAAGGCTATGCGCTTCCTCACCGCCGGCTATTCGCAGGACCCGGAAAAGCTGCTCAACGGCGCCATGTTCAAGGTCTGCTACGACAATATGGTCGTGGTGAAAGACATCGAAATGTACAGCCTGTGCGAGCACCACCTGCTGCCCTTCTTCGGCAAAGTGCACGTCGCCTACATTCCAAATAAGCGGGTCGTCGGCCTCTCAAAGATTCCGCGTCTGGTAAATATGTTCGCCCGCCGGTTGCAGATCCAGGAGAGACTCACGCGCCAGATCGCGCAAGCCATTCAGGAAAAATTGCAGCCGCAGGGCGTCGCCGTGGTGATCGAGGCGCGCCATCTCTGCATGGTGATGCGCGGCGTCGAAAAGCAGAACTCGCAGGCCGTCACCAGCGAAGTGCTTGGCGTCTTTCGTGAATCGCCTCAGACGCGCGAGGAGTTCCTGTCATTTGTCCGCGGAAACGGCGCGAACAAAATTTAATGGCTACATTTCGACTGAAAACGGACTCTAGACGCTAAGAATTCGTAGTATTATCCGCCCGCCATTATTCCGATCGAGAGAATAGTCGTGAGCCGCGAGTTCATTCGAATACTCTCCTGCGCGTTCATCCTCGGATGTGCAGCGCTTTTGGCCGGCTGCGGCGCCATGACTCAGGACATCGCTCTCTCCCGCGGAGCAGTTACACATTTTCACGAAGAGCTCGATCAACAGAAATTTGACGAAATCTATAAAGAGGCCGCTCCTGACTTTCAGAAGGCGACCACTCAAGACCGATTCGTTGCTATAGCGAGCGCTGTGCACCGAAAATTGGGCGTGGTAAAAGACGCGACGCAGACAAGCGTAAATGTAAACTTCGATTTGTCGGGAACGCGGGTGTTCGCTGTTTACAGCACGAAGTTCGACGGTGGCGATGCCGAAGAGAGGTTCACGTGGAAAATCGCGGGCGCTAAGGCCATGCTTGTGGGCTACGACATCAATTCGGCCGCGCTGATCCTGAAGTAAAGGTAACGTGGAACAGCCCGAACTCACATTTCTAACTCCCAAGCACTTCACCCGCCATACCCCAAAAACTTTACGCTTGTAATCTCCTTGTGATACTCTTCCGAAGTCGAAGAGAGGACGAAATCAGCGCTGTAAGGGCGCGATGGAGAGGGCGGCTTGAGAGAGGCCAAGTCGATGTTGATCGAACAGTATCGCCAGCATACGAAGGACACGGGCTCACCCGAAGTGCAAATCGCTCTGCTGAGCGAACGGATCAACTATCTGACCACGCATCTCAGGCTGCATCTGAAGGATCATGCGTCACGGCGCGGCCTCATCATGATGGTGAACAAGCGCCGCCGCCTGCTGGATTACCTCAACCGTCGTGACCCGGATCGGTATCGCGAGATTGTTGATCGGCTTAGTCTGCGCAAGTAGCTCCCGTAAATTTTTCGGCCTGCCCGCGCAGGCAGGAACGCAATTTCCCCTGGAGACCCCGCTGGTGCGTGGTTAATTCAGGATCATTTCGCGGCAGGACGATTTTTCGTCCGGCCGCTTTTTTGTAGCCGATTGCATCTCGCAAACTGAATTCGCCCCTCCTCCAGAAACTAAATCTATTCGCCAACCTGACGCCGCAATCCCGCAAGAAGCGGGAACCCGAGAAGCGCAGGCGCACACAAGAAGGAAGTCACTCTATGTCGCAGCAAGCAGCCCCATATCAAGTTCAGCTGGAAATCGGCGGGCGCACACTGACTCTGGAAAGCGGAAAAATAGCCAAGCAGGCGAATGGCGCGGTCGTCGCGCGCTATGCCGATGCGATCGTGCTCTGCACAGCTTGCATGAACTCCACCCCAAACGATCGCGATTTTTTGCCTTTGACCGTCGACTATCGCGAATACACCTATTCCGCCGGAAAAATTCCGGGCGGATTCTTCAAGCGCGAAGGGCGCCCCACGGAGCGCGAAATCCTGATCTCGCGGTTGATCGATCGGCCCATGCGGCCGCTCTTCCCCGAGGCTTGGCGGAATGAAACGCAAATCGTCGGATTCGTCCTGTCGATGGACGAAAATGATCCCGACGTGCTCGCCGTCACCGCGGCTTCCGCGGCGGCCTACTGCTCCGACCTTCCGTTTACCACGCCGGTCGCCGCCGTGCGCGTCGGAATGGTCGATGGCCGGTTTGTGATCAATCCCACGGTTATCGAACAAAAGACCAGCGGGTTGAACATCGTCGTTGCAGGCAGCGACGAAGCCATCGTGATGGTGGAAGCCGGCGCGCTGGAAGTTACCGAGGATCAGGTCGCCGACGCGCTCGCCTTCGCTCACGAAAACATCAAGCGCATCGTCGCCGCGATTCGCGAGCTGCACGGCCAGATCAAGCCTACGAAGGTCACGGTCGATCCGCTGCCGTTTGACGAGAATCTCGCGAAGGAAATCGAGAAGAAATATGGCGCGCGGTTGCGCGACGCGCTCGATACTCAAAAGCACCCGAAGAAAGAGAGCTATCACCTCGTTGACGCTCTCCGCGACGAGATCCTCGAGGGCATTCCCGAAGAGGAAGAAGACAAGCGCAAGCTCGCCAACCGCGCCTTTGAGCGGCTGCGCGAAAATTATTTCCGCGACGATATCCTGGGCCGTAAACGCCGCCCGGACGGCCGCGCCTTCGACGAAATCCGCAACATCACGTGCGAAGTCGGCTTGCTTCCGCGCGTTCACGGCTCCGCGCTTTTCACCCGCGGCGAAACGCAGGCGCTGGCAACTTTGACGCTCGGCACGAAGGAAGACATGCAGCGCCTCGACCTGCTTTTCGAGGCGGATGCGTTTAAGCGCTTCATGCTGCACTACAATTTCCCGCCGTTCTCCGTGGGCGAAGTGAAGTTTTTGCGTGGGCCCGGCAGGCGCGAAATCGGCCACGGCGCGCTGGCTGAACGCGCGCTGACGAATCTGCTTCCGCCGGAAGCCGATTTCCCATATGCGCTTCGCTTGGTTTCGGACATTCTCGAATCCAACGGTTCGTCTTCGATGGCCACGGTCTGCGGCGGCTCGCTCGCGTTGATGGATGCGGGCGTGCCTTTGCGTTCGGCGTGTGCCGGAATCGCGATGGGTCTCGTCTACGACGGCGATAATTCCGCAGTACTCACGGATATCGCCGGCGCCGAGGATCACTACGGCGACATGGATTTCAAAGTCGCCGGCACGCGCTCCGGGATCACCGCCCTGCAGATGGATATCAAAGTCGGCGGCGTCAGCATCCCGCTCATGCGCCGCGCGCTCGAGCAGGCCCGCCAGGCGCGCATGAAGATTCTCGACATCATGGACGCGACTCTCACCGAATCGCGCCGCACGATGTCGCAATACGCGCCGCGCCTCTACACGCTCACGATTCCCACCGACAAGATCCGCGACCTCATCGGCCCGGGCGGAAAGAAGATCCGTTCGATCATCGACGCCACCGGCGTGAAGATCGACGTCATGGACGATGGCAAGGTCAACGTTTTCGCCAATAGCGGTAGCGCCGGCGATTCCGCGATGCAGATGATTCGCGACGTCACCGCGTCCGCCGAAGTCGGCAAAACCTATCTCGGCAAAGTCGTTCGTCTCGCGGATTTCGGCGCGTTCGTGGAACTTTTCCCCGGCACCGATGGCCTGCTGCACATCAGCGAAATCTCCGATCACCGCATTCGCGACGTCCGCGATGAGCTGAAGCTCGGCGATCAGGTGCTGGTGAAGGTGCTCGCCATCGAAGGGAACAAGATTCGCCTTTCCCGCAAGGCTCTGCTCCGCGAGGCTCGTGACAAGCAGCGCCGCGAGGCCGAAACCGTCGCAGCAGCAACCACCGCGGGCGGCGGCAGCGGCGGCGATGAAAATGGCGGAGGAGAATCCGGCAACGGCAATTCCGGAGTCTGAGTCCGCGGAACCACTTTAAAAAAACGCGGCCCGGAAATGAGAATTTCCGGGCCGTTTTATTTTTGCTGAGACCTTTTGAAGAAGCCGCGGTCGGAAGTTTTCAAAAGTTCTTAACTGACCCGCTCGATCGCCGCCCCAAGTCCTGCCAGTTTCGCGACGATCCGTTCGTAGCCGCGGTCGATGTGATAGACGCGTTCAATAATCGTTTGCCCACGCGCCACGAGTGCCGCCAGCACCAATCCCGCGCTCGCCCGCAAATCAGAGGCGATCACCGTCGTGCCTTCCAGCGGGGTGGGTCCTTTTATAATCGCCACATGCGTGCCGATGGAAATATCCGCTCCCATGCGGATCATTTCGCTCGCGTGCATGAAGCGGTTCTCAAAAATAGTTTCGATGATGTCCGATTTTCCTTCCGCCTGCGTCATCAGCGCCATGAATTGCGCCTGCATGTCCGTCGCAAACCCCGGATACTCCTCCGTCGTCACGTTGCACGCGTGCAGCTTTCCCACCACGCGCACACGCACCGAATTGGGCGACCCGTTTGGCGAGATGTCGACGCCCGCGTCGGCCAGCCTGGTGGTCACCGCCTGCAAATGTTCCGGCGCGCAATTCGTCACTTCGATATCGCCCCCGGTAATGGCGCCCGCGATGATAAATGTGCCCGCTTCGATGCGGTCCGGAATCACGGAATGATCCGCGCCGTGAAGCTCCTTCACGCCATGTACGCGCAGTTCCGAGGTCCCATCGCCGCAAATCTTCGCGCCCATCTTGCGCAGAAGCTCGACCAGGTCCGTCACTTCCGGTTCCCGCGCCGCATTCTCGATAATCGTTTCGCCCTCGGCCAGCGCCGCGGCCATCAGCACATTTTCCGTGCCCGTTACGGTGATCTTTTCAAACTTGATCTTCGCCCCGCGCAGCTTTCCGCCTTTTGGCGCACGAGCTTCGATGTAGCCCCCCGTCGTCACGATCTCCGCGCCCATCTCTTCCAGCGCCTTGATGTGCAAATCCACTGGCCGCGCGCCGATCGCGCATCCGCCCGGCAACGAAACTCGCGCGCGCCCCAGCCTGCCCATCAGCGGCCCTAGCGTAAGAATCGAGGCCCGCATCGTTTTCACCAGTTCGTAAGGCGCTTCCGCTTCGTTGATTTTTTGCGCGCTGATCGAAATGTCTTCCGACGGTATCTCCGCCATTTCCACTTTCGCGTTCATGTGCGTCAGCAGCCGCGCCATCGTCACGATGTCGCGCACGCGCGGGATGTTTCGCAGTCGCACCGTATCGGCCGTGAGCAGAGCGGCCGTCATCGCGGGCAACGCCGCATTCTTCGCGCCGCTGATGCGGACTGTCCCGCGAAGTGTCTTCCCGCCTTCGATGCGAAATTTATCCATGAATTCGTCCCGCGCAGCCGCTTAGCTTCGCGCGCGTTTCGCTTCTCCCAGCGCCATTCGCAAATTATCCTTGGCCCGGCGCAATTCGAGCCGCGCTTCCTTCGCGTCAAGATGCCTTTTCAGCATCACCAGCGCCACGCGCAAATCGTGTCCGCTTTGCTGCAAAGCGTGTTCCGCCGCACGCGCGTCTGCGCCCGATGCCTGCTCCAGAATTCCAGCAGCCCTCGCCCGCAGCTTCTGATTTGTCTGCGCCACGCCGATCATCCAGTTGTCATACACGCGCCCCAGCTTCACCATCGTGGCAGTAGAGAGCATGTTCAGGACCATCTTCTGCGCCGTGCCCGCCTTCATCCGCGTCGATCCCAAAATCGCCTCCGGCCCCGTCTCCGGCGCGATCAATATGTCGGCTCGCTCAGCGATGGGCGAACGGCGATTTGATGTAATGCCGACCGTAACGGCGCCGGTCCTCCTCGCGGCATTCAGCGCGCCTAGCACATAGGGCGTGCCTCCCGATGCAGCGATGCCCACCACCACATCGCGCTTCGATACTCCTCGCGCGTCCAAATCGGCCGCGCCTTGCTCCGCGGAATCTTCCGCTCCTTCCAC
>DASTCZ010000233.1:0-2738 GCA_035710585.1 Candidatus Acidiferrales bacterium
GGATCGATCACGATCTCGCGCCCTTTCGGCCGCGGCCGCTTCGGGTCAGGCACCAGGCATTCGAAGATTTTTCTTCCGATCACATCGCGCGGAATGTGCACCGTCGTGAGCGGCGGCGAACAGAATTCCGATAGCGCGATGTTGTCGAATCCCGTCACCGAAACGTCCGCCGGCACGCGGATTCCCTGCTCGCGCAATTCGCGAAGCACTCCTACGGCCATGAAATCGTTCACGCATACAATCGCAGTCGGCTGAAATCCGGTCGCGATCAGTTCCCGAGCGGCTTGCCGCCCGCCCTGGAATCCGTCCGCGGCTTCGATCACGCGGATATGTGCGCGCGGCGCGAATCGCGAAACCGCGTCGAGGAACGACGCCCGCCGCTCATTGATAGGGCCGAGCGATGTGTGATGACCGATGAACGCGATGCGCGAATGCCCGAGCCCGTGGAGATACTCGACCGTTTTTTCGATTCCCTTCCGGTAATCCACGCGGACGTTGGTAATGTTCCGGCTCGGCTTACCCACGTCGTAAAACACGCAAGGAATGCGGCTGTCCGTGATCGTCTGGATCAGGTCTTCGTCCATTTCGGAAACGATCGCCGCAATCCCGGCCACGCGCCATCCGATCATCAGCCGCACGCTCGAGACGAGTTGCTCCGAGCGGTAACCGGTGTTGGCGACGACAGCTTCGTAATTTCGCGCGCGCGCGCACGATTCCAGCATCTGGAAAATGTCGAAGAAAAACGGATTCTCCATATTGGAGAGAATGATGCCGAGCGTGCGGCTCTGGCCCCGCGCCAGCGATCTCGCGTGCAGGTTCGGGTGGTATTTCAGTTCCTGCGCGGCCCGCATCACACGCGCGCGGGTGGACTTCTTCACGACGCTGACGTCGTTGAGCACCCGGGAGACGGTAGCGGACGAAACTCCGGCCTTTTTCGCGACTTGATCGAGCGTCATTTCCCTGCGGAAAGCCTTTCAGCCGCAAGCGCTTGCAGCGGAAATGGTAACTTGAGCTACCCTTGCGGTCAATGAATCTGAATGTAAATTGCCCGTGAAATTTGGTGGCGTCCCGCGCCGCGCAACGCGATCTCCGGCGCCGGCCGCTGCGTTATCGTTGCGCCAGTACCACCGTTGTCGTGGCTTTGCCGAGCGGAATCGAGTACGCATCGCGCTCGAGTTTCAACTCTTTTGGCAGCGCGTACTTGCCGATGCCCGCGACCGTTGCCGGTTGTTCGACGCGCAATCGCGCCGCGGGTGTAAACGCATCCGCCGCCGCAAGCTCCACGCGCACGTCTCGCGTCTTCGCGTTGTACTCCACTCCCGAAAAAGTCCCGGCATCGAGCGTAAGCCACAGTCCCGCAGGTGCAATGTAAACGCGCGTTCTCGACGAATCGAGCGGCGTGAGCTTCACGCGATCGCCCGCGACGCTCACGTTGCCTCCAAATGCGACCCATCCGAATTCAGGGTGCTTCACCAGATACGCCGCTGTGTTCAGCGCATGCCCGAAAAAATTCGGGCCGTAATCGCCCGTCAGCGGATCGAAATCCAGCCGGTCCGGAAACGCATGAAATGCCGCCGACGCAAATCCTTCCTGATCGATGTTCGTCAGCGCGCCCATCGTTCCGCCGTAGCCGATGCGCAGCAAATAAATATCGTCGGGATGATCGCGGTACGCGCGCAGCACGGGAATCGCGTTGATCCCCGAGCCGTAATGGTGCAACTGCCTCTCAATTCGCCCGTATTTCGCGGCATAAATGAAATCCCAATATCTTCGCGCGCTTCCGTTGTAGCCCCAGTGCGGCACCGTCGGCATGTAGCCCAAAATCGCGTTCAGCGTCACTTCCGCCTTATCGTCGTACCCGAAATATTTCGTCCAGGCATAAACTTCTTCCTGCCCCGTCGAATCCCACGGCATTTCGCTGCCAAACGGATATTGCTCCCCCTTCCACCGCTCCGCGCGCGAGCGCATCTTCGCTTCCATGTCCGCGGCTTCCGTGTCCATGCCCTCGCGCTTCATGTCCAGCAGCACTTCCAGAAAAATGTCGCCTTCCATCAACCCGAATCGCGTGTAGTAAGGCGCAAATTTCATCATCGCGGTCGACGTCTGATACGCGTGCTCCAGATACCAATTCCACGGATGGTTCGTCACCAGCCCGCTATGATTTCGCGCCAGCCGGTACAGCACCCAATAGGCTGCAACGACGTGCGGATAGTCGTACGAACGATCGACAGCTTCCGAAGCCTTCTTGTTCCAGCTCGTCCAACTCGTCCAATTCAAATCGCTGCGATAAAAATTCGGCGGCAGCTCGTCGGGCTGATAGTAGAAAACGCTTTTCCTCACGCCGTACGGCTTCGGGTCGTCGCGAAATTGAATTCCGCCCCAAAGAACGTTGTCGGCAAACGACTCGAGCTTCGTCAGCTCCGCTTTGTCCGGCTCGACCAGCTCCTTCATCATCGCCGCAAGCCACGCACCGGCACCGCCTTCGTCGCTCAACCCGGCCACCCACACGCGGCTGTCCTGCGTCACGATCTGGTTCAGCTCGCGGTCATACGTCATCACTGAAGGCGCGCGATGAAAATGATCTTCCTTGTCATCGAACCATTGTTTCGTCGTCGAGAATTTCCCCAGGTCCGCCACCGCTTGTGCTTCCGGCTTGATCACGCGGTATTGAATCGTCTGCACCAGCCCATCGTCGTAAGTCACTGTCAGGCGCGCGCGTCCCCACGTTTTTCCGCGCA
>DASTCZ010000234.1:0-5401 GCA_035710585.1 Candidatus Acidiferrales bacterium
CGGCGAGCGAAGTTACGAACTGCGGATCGCGGGAACTTGGCCGCCGACCGCGATTACCGCGAGCGCGAGCTTTGCACGAGTGAGAGTTGCGCTCAAGAAACCGGTAACGGGCTGGCAGTATGATGGAGAGACGGCCACCACGATTATCGACATTCCCGCGACGAGCGTTCGCCAGCGTCTCTCTGTTCACATAACTTTTCCGAAGCGCGATAACACCTTGATTGACGGAATCGGGGGCAAAATCGCACGCCTCCATCAGGCGATGCACACACTCGAAGGCACCTGGGAACAGGGATGGGCGCCGGACCTACTGATTGGAGCGGCGCAAACCGGTCACCGCGTCACTCTGAAGCCCTCCTCCGCATTCGACGAATACCAAAAGCTTGCGCGGGAGTGGCCGGACATAATCAAAACGGTGGACACTCTCGACGTTAGTCGCACCGCCATCGACGCGGCGCTGGCGCAAATCCGCGCGGTAAACCAATAGCACGGACCAGAAGGGCTCGAATTAGACCGCACCTGCGGATTCGGCGCAGAATTTAATGTGTTTTAGACTGTTCGTGCTGCTTCGACTCTCGCGACGGTTATATTCTTGACCCTCATGCCTACAGCAGATTTAGCGAAACTTCCCACATCCATTGAAATCGATGGCGAGGACTTGAAGGATCTTGCTTCGGCCGATCAGAGAGAATGGCTGGTCACGAACGGAATCGGGGGATTCGCATGCGGGACGCTCGCGGGCACACTGACGCGCCGCTATCATGGGTTGCTCGTCGCCGCGCTCCACCCGCCGCGCCAGCGGACGCTTCTCGTTTCGAAAATCGATGAAATTGTGCGAGTGGATTCTCAAGAATTTGAGCTGGGCGCGAATCGCTGGGTCAGTGGCGCAATCGAGCCCTCGGGATATCGCTACATCGAATCCGTGCGACTTCAAGGTGCGATTCCCACTTGGCACTACAAATGTGGAAGCGCACTTCTCACGAAACAGATTTGGATGGCGCACGGAGAGAATACGACGTTCGTTCGTTACAGTTTGAGCGGCGATTCGCCTGCGCTTGAACTCGATGCCAAGGTTTTGGTGAACTATCGCGATTTCAATTCGCTTACTCGCGCAGGCGGCTGGCGAATGCAAGTCGAGCGAGTCGATTACGGAGTGAAAGTGATCGCTTATGAGGGCGCGATACCATTTTTTCTGCGCAGCCCAGGCGCTTCCGCAGACCTTTCGAAATCGGGCGACGAATCTTGCGGAGAGTGGTACTGCGGCTACGAACTCAGTGAGGAGCGCGCTCGCGGCTTCGATCACGCCGAAGATCATCTCCATGCGGCAACGTTTCACGCAAAACTTTCGCCGGGCGCAGCCGTCACGCTTGTGTTCAGCACGGAAAACGCGGGGAGCCCTGATGGAGAAAGTGCAGAACGAGCTGAAGTTGAGCGGGAAGCAAAGATACTCGCCACGGCGTCCCTACACCGTAAGGCAGGTCCGGATAACGACAGCCCCGGATGGCTCAATCAGCTTCTGCTTGCCGCCGACGCTTTTTTGGTAACCGGCGAGGCTGATTCAGTGCAGCGCGGGATCATCGCCGGATATCCGTGGTTCGGCGTCTGGAGCCGCGACACTTTGATCTCGCTGCCGGGGCTGCTGCTTGTCACCGGCAGGGCTGAGATTGCGCGTGACTTCCTGAGGCACTTCGCGGCAGCCATCAATGGCGGCATGCTTCCAAACTTTTTTCCGGAGTCGGGCGCGCTGCCGGAGTTCAATTCCGTCGATGCACCGCTGTGGTTCGTCGAAGCGGTTCGAGAGTACGTGGCGCGCACGGGCGACCAGGATTTCGCGCTTGAGATGATCCCGCCCATCAGCGAGATTATTTCCTCCTACATTCAAGGCACGCGCTACGGCATACATGCCGATCCGGAGGATGGACTGCTTTTTGCGGGTGAACCCGGCACTCAGCTTACATGGATGGATGCGAGGGTGAACGGCGTTCCGGTTACGCCACGAATCGGCAAGCCGGTCGAAATCAATGCTCTGTGGCTCAACGCGGTTTCGACAATTTCAGACCTAGCGGAGGGGCTCTCGCGGCCGATCCCCAGCTTTCGGCGCCTGGCTGGACGGATTCGCACGAGCTTTGCAAAGTTCTGGAATCCCGGCAGGAATTTCTGCTTCGATGTGATCGACGGACCGCAAGGAAACGACGGAGCGCTTCGCCCGAATCAGATTTTTGCCGCCTCGCTGCGGGTGACAGGGCTCACGGCGGAACAGAACCGGGCGGTCGTGGATGCCTGCGAAGCGCAGTTGCTAACGCCGCTCGGGTTGCGAAGCCTGGCACCCTCTGAGCACGGCTACTGCGGGCGGTACGAAGGCAATCAAGATCAGCGCGATGCGGCATACCACCAAGGAACTGTGTGGATGTGGTTGCTGGGGCCATTCATTTCTGCCCATCTCCGCGTTTACCGGGATGCTGATACTGCGTGGAAGATCCTCGAGGCCGCCGCGTCACAGTTGAAAATCGGCGCGCTCGGCAATTTGAACGAAATTTTCGACGGCGACGCGCCATTTACGCCTCGCGGTTGCTTCGCGCAGGCGTGGAGCGTGGGAGAATTACTGCGCGCGTGGGATGAATTAAGCAGGCTTCGCCAACAGCCGTGAGCCTGTACACTGGCTCGCTTGCCGTCGCATGATTGGCGCAACATTGAAGAAAACGGGAGAGCAAACGTGGCCGACAGCCTCAACGATTTTCAGAAATTTCGCGCGGACCTGAACGAAGAAATACTCGGCTGCGGCCATCTCGGAACGAAACGCTTCTTCGCGCTCGATCATCAGGCCTATGAGCCGGGCGCGCTTGGCACAAAGACGAAAGAGTTGTTGGGGCTGGTTGCGTCGATGGTATTGCGCTGCGACGACTGCATCACCTACCACATCGTGCGCTGCGCCGAGGAAGGCTGGACGCGCGACGAAGTGATTGACGCGATGAACGTCGCGCTCATTGTCGGCGGTTCGATCGTGATTCCGCACTTGAGGCGGGCGTTTGCCCGCATGCGAGAGATTCCTCAATTGAAGGGCGAGTGAGAGGAACCGGGTAGACAAAATTATTCGGTGAAGACAACTCCCACGGCGGTTTGTCCGGCTTGAGGTGAAGGCTCGAGCTTCACAACATATCCACGCAGCCGCATCGGATGGTTGCTCGGATTTTCCTTGCCGGGATCATCCATTTCCACTTGTAGCTCGGACTGAAGCCTGGGGCTGTGATTTAAATAAATCAGCGCGCCCTGCAATGTGAGGTCGCGCACCAAAGTCTCTTCCTGGAAGGCGCGGCCCTCGGTCGTGTAGCCGCTAATCATTGCGCGCAGATTTCCGCCGCGCCGCTGGCCGCTTCGGGCTGTAGGCAACTGGACTTCGATCTGTTCTTCGCCCAGCGCCATGCCCATGCCTTCAGAAGCCGCCCAGACATTGTCGAAATGCTGCCTCGCCTGCCTGAGAAGCCCGTCGACGATTCGATCGGAGGAATCAGGGTCGTGGTGGAAGAGCACGAGATTGCCGACGTGAGCTTCGCGCGCGATGCGCGTTCCCTCCCGCCACGAGGAATGTCCCCAGCCCTTGCGTTCGCCCTCAAGCTGTTCTGGAGTGTACTGCGCGTCGTTTATGAAAATGTCCGCGTGATCGGCCAGCTCGAGGATATTCGCGTCCAATGCGTCGTCGCCCGGCTCGTTGTCCGTCGTGTAGGCGATCACGCCTCCGGAAGTCTCCACGCGGAATCCAAGGCAGCCTTGCGGATGATTCAGCCACCGCACGGTGATTCGCGCGTCTTCGAGCTTGAAACTTTCCTCACCGGAAATTTCGGTGAAATTCCGCTTGGCGCACATGGCGCTCAAGTCCACCGGAAAATACGGATAGGCCATCTGCGTTTCAAACACCTGCTTCAAGCTGTCGCGCCCGAGATATTTCGACTGGAAACTATAGAAATGGAATTCGTTTTGCGGCGCATACAGCGGCGCAAAAAAAGGGATTCCTTGTATGTGGTCCCAGTGATAGTGCGTGACGAGAATGTGCGCGCGCTGCGGCTCCGGCCCGTGGCCATTTGCCGGCGCGCTAGCCGCCAAGTGATTGCCGAGGACGCGCAGTCCGGTTCCGCAATCCAAAATGATGCGGGCTCCGGCCGGCGTGATTAGCTCAATGCAGGCAGTATTGCCGCCGTAACGCCATGTGGCCGGGTCTGCAGTCGGAGTTGAGCCGCGGACTCCCCAAAAGCGAATTTTGGCCGATTGTTTGGGCATGGAGGTGCGGCGAGTGGAGGGCGTGGGCTCCTGTAAAAATGCTAAAAGCGGGGCAAACGCGAGTCAATCGGCATTGGCGCGAATTCGCTAATCGGGAACCTGTCCGGATGGTCTACTGGACCTAAGGTAGTGCAAGGGCTACAGATGCGGGATCGACGCTTGCGTGGTTCCAGTGCTTCCTTGCTTGATTGTGGCTTTGGGCTTTGGAGCAGACAGAGGCGCTCCGCCCGCAGGCAGGCCTTGCTCAGATGGCTCGGTGGGGGCGCTGTCTGGCGTATCGACTTTGACCATGTGACTTTCCGCCTGTTTATCGAGAGAAACGACGTTCGCGAACTCTTGCACCGGCGTCCCCGCTTCGGCAGCTTGCATGAATTGAATCCAGATCGGCAGCGCCGTCATGGCGCCCGTTTCTTTCTTGCCGAGAGAGATTTGTTTATCGTCGTTGCCTACCCATACGCCAGCGGTCAAGGTCGGATTAAATCCGATAAACCAAGCGTCGGTGAAGTCGTTCGTTGTTCCTGTCTTGCCGCCAACAGGCCGCCCCAAAGTACGCGCCTTGATCCCAGTTCCGTGCTGTATGGTGTCTTCGAGCATGGCCGTCATCGTGCGAGCCACTTCGGGTGAAATTACGTCGTGAACCGCCGGGCGCGCCTCCTCAAGCAGCGCGCCGTCATATGCGGTCACCTTTCGGATCAAGTGCGGCTCAACGCGGATGCCGTCATTGGGAAACACCGTGAATGCGGAGGCGTGTTCGATCAGCCGCATATCCGCCGCTCCGAGTGCCAGTGGCAGATACGGCGGCAGCGGCGAGGTAATTCCAAAACGCTTGGCCATCTCCACTACGTTTTGAATTCCCACCTTCTCCGCCAGCTTGACGGCAGGAATGTTCCGGGAGCCATCGAGCGCACGCCTCAGCGTGATCGTTCCCTCGAATTTTTCGTCGTAATTGTGGGGTGAGTACGGTTTTCCGCCGCTGATCGTGGTAAACGGCGTATCGACCACGGTGTCGAACGGCGTCATCCCGCGTTCCATCGCCCCGGCGTAGACATAGACTTTGAACGAGCTGCCGACTTGCCGGTAGGCCTGCGTGGCGCGATTGAATTTTGATTCGTCGAAGCTGTAACCCCCG
>DASTCZ010000235.1:0-12363 GCA_035710585.1 Candidatus Acidiferrales bacterium
GACGAGATTATTGACTTGCGCGACCTTCGATGGATCGAATGCCGGACGCGCGAGCGAATTCCAAATTGCTTGCGCATCCGGGGATGCCGCGGTTGCAGCAGACGGCGCCGATTGGAGCGGCTGCGCGTGCAAATGCCAAACTAAAAACGCAATTAGAGTGAAGAGTGCGACAGGAAGAAAATACGGGCGAAGTCTCATCGGGCCCCCGAACTGTGGGCGGAGTCTCGCACAAGCTTACTCGGCGTGCAATAGGCGTTAAGAAGACGGTTCGCGAGGAACGATAGGCGGCTGGGACGGGGATTGCGAAGGCTGAAGGGTGATGATGGCCAGCTCCGGGCGACACATAAAGCGCACGGGCAGGTTCGACGTGCCGATGCCGCGGCTGACGTACATTTTGGAATTTCTCTCGGCGTACCAACCTTCCAAAAACCCATTCGAGCCGCGGGGAAGCCAGAAAACCGGAACGAAAGGGATGCGCACCTGTCCGCCGTGGGTGTGACCGGCCAGCGCGAGGGGGACTCTTCCGGCGACCTGATCGAAGTAAGCGGGTTCATGGAAGAGAGCGATGGCGTAGACATCCGGAGGAACGGATTTCAGAGCTATGTTGATATCGGGGTTCCCAGTGATGACGTCGTCCACTCCGACAAGCCAGATGTCGTCGCGGATGGGCTTGGCTTCATTGAGAAGCAAGTGGACGCCGACAGAGGAATAAAAACCGTGCTCGTTGCGGGGGATACCGTTCCGCTCCCAATTTCCGCGGACGAGCCAGACGCCGAGGGGCGCATGCAACTCCTGCAGGAGCGGACGGATGGCGCGGTAGTCGGAATCGCGGCCGAGCGTGTCTCCCGTAATTACGATGACGTCAGGTTTTTCCTGGCCGAGAAGATCGACCAGTTTTTTTTCGAGCCGGCCAAATTTAGTGGTGTGGAGATCGGTGAGTTCAGCGATTTTGAGCGGCGCATTCACGCGCGCCATGAGCACGGTGTGCGTGACTTCGATGTCGTAGGGTTCGATGAAAAATGCGTCAGTGGCCAGAGCAACAGCAATCACCGCGAGAGCGACGAGAACAATTCTGCGCATGAAGGCTTGGACTGCCTGAACTCCTGAGGCGGGTCCGCGTCCATTGTATCGCACGGACGCGGACGGCCCGGGCGGACTCGCGGCGAGATTGCGCGCGGATTAACGGTCTTCGGCGGGTTCGGGGTGGATGGTGACGCGGGAGATCTGGGGAAATTTCTTTTTGACGCGATCTTCGAGAACGGCGGTGAGATCGTGAACGGTGGTGATGGGCAGCGAGCCATCCACTCTGCAATGGCAGGAGACGACGATGCGGTGCTCGGCGTGGCGCACGTGCGCTTCGTGGGCATCGACGAACTGGGGAAATTCGGTGCGGAGGGAAGTGAGAAACTCCTCGACGCTGCGGCCGAGTTCCTTCATTTCGACGTCGGAACTTTGTACGTGGGCGATTTCGGAACCGAGCGGCTCGATGTGAATGGTGACTTCGGCGCGGGGAACTCCGGGGCGGCTGCGTTCGGCAGCGAGCGCCTGAATTTCGCGTTCGAGTTCCGTGGCTTGCTCGTGGGCTTCGCGGAGAGTGAGCTTCGCATCAACTTCGAGATGCATCTCGACGAAAAAGCGGCCCTGAACTTCCTGCGCCCAAACTTCGTGGACGGCGAGGCCACGCCTTTGCGCGGTAGCGCGGATGGCTTCGAAAAGATTTTCATCGGAGCGCGCGCGCGGCTCCATGTGGACCATGACATCGGCGGGGAGAATCTCGCCGACGGTTTTTTCGACGGACTCGCTGATTTCGTGGACCTGCTCGAAGCTGGCGGTGCGCGGAACGGTGATGGTGACGTCCACGAAATGGCGATTGCCGGCGCGGCGGAGGCGGACGCGTTCGGCGCCGAGAACGCCTTCGAGCTGGGTGATGGCCTGCGAAATGCGGGCCTGCATGCCGGGCGGCGCGACGTCGAGGAGAGCTTCCATGGTGCGCTTGCCGAGGCGCGCGCCGACGAAGATGACGACACCGGCGACGGCGAGAGCGGCGATGGGGTCAGCGAAGCGGAGCCAGGGAGCGCCGACGAGCGTGCCGACCCAAACGGCGGCGATGCCGAATATTACGGTGAGCGTACTCCAGACGTCGGTGGAGTAATGAAGCGCGTCGGCTTCGAGGGCTTCGCTGGAATATT
The DNA here is from genome assembly GCA_035710585.1 of Candidatus Acidiferrales bacterium. Taxonomy (GTDB): domain Bacteria; phylum Acidobacteriota; class Terriglobia; order Acidiferrales; family UBA7541; genus DASTCZ01. The sequence goes on from DASTCZ010000235.1 coordinate 2,190, forward strand.
TTTCGGCGACGCGCCACAGGGCGCGGGAGCGGATCACGTCGATGACGAGCGCGACGACGAGCAGGCCGAGGGCGAGAAGGCTGGGATGAATTTCGACGCTCTGGAAGAAGATGCGCTGGATGGCTTCCCAAATAATGTAAAGAGCGGTGAGAAGGAGCAGGCCGGTTTCGATAAAGGCGGAAAAACTTTCGAATTTGCCGTGGCCGTAGGGGTGGCGCTCGTCGGCAGGCTGATCGGAGACGCGCACGGAGAGATAGGTGACGACGGCGGCGATGAGATCGAGGCTGGAGTGGAGCGCTTCAGAGAGGACGCCGAGGCTGTGCGTTGCGATGGTGAGGAAAATCTTCAGCGACACGAGGACGACTGCAGAGGTCACCGAAGCGAGCGCAGCAACCTGCTTTTCGCGGATCGAGCCGTTGGCTGGCAATGTGCGCGGATAGCCTAGCACGAGGGCGGGATTCGAGAGATGTGCGGGGCGCTACTGGTCGAGGTCGTAGGCGGTCTTGAGCCAGGATTTCACTTCTTTGGTGATTTGGGCGGGAGAAGAGATTTCGATGCGGTGAGTGATGCGGTCTTTTTTGGCGAGGCCGCCGGTATCGATGACGTGCTTGGGGAGCTTGCCTTTGAATTTCGCGAGCGCGAGGCCGAGGTCTATGCGGGAATTGGTGGTCGGCTTGATTTGCGCGAAGACGTGTTCGCGGTAGAGCGGGACGATGGTTTTGCAGGGGCAGGCTTTGACGTCGGGCGCGATGGATTTGCCGAGTGAGAGAAGCTCGTCGTAGATGGGGCGAAGTTTTTCCTTCGGGCCCGCGTATTGTTCTTCTACATAGCGATCAGCCGCTGCGAGATAGGATTCCGGCGTATCTTCGTCGCCGCCTTTCCCTTCGGCACGTTCGGCGATCCACCACGCGCTATTGGTGCCGAGTTTGTGTTTGGTCTTGAGCCAATCGCGGCGAGATTTTTCGTCCTTCGGGCCTTCCTTTTTTGTGAAGGCGATCCATTCGTCGAGCGAGCGGCCGGTCTTTTCCTTCAGTTCAGCAACCCATTTTTGCACCATAGCGACGCCGGGGTGGACGGCATAGAGAGACGAAGATTTGGCGGCTTGGGTCTTGGGCATCAGAAAACTCCAATGGGAACGCTGGAATTGGAGGCAATGATACAGCCATTTGGGCGGGCGGAGACAAGCCTACCTATCGACAGGTAGGCTCCGCCCCTACGGTTGAGATCTGTTATGGCAGATTGCAGATGATGGCCGAACCGAGAGATTCGGTTAGCGATTGCCGAAATTTTCGGGGTCGGCGGTGGGGTCGCCGAGATTATCGCCGATCAACACGGTGGACTGGCCGGTGAGCTCGAAGCGTTTGCGGCATTTGTAGCAGACGGCAAGATCATCGAGGCGGACCATGTAGGACTGCGCCTTCGCGAATTTCTTTTTGTCTTCTTCACTGGCGTTGCGGGGCAGTTCCTTGCGCTTCATTGCAACCTTCCAGCGAACAGGGAACTCCGTCTCCCGCTTGCAGTGCGGGCAGTGAAAGGTCTGCTTCTTCGTTTCTTCGCGTTCGTTGTAAAAGGCGCGCTCGTCCATGGCTTAGAGGCTCGAGGTTAGACGTTTAAAATTGGAAAGCAAGGCGCGAAGACGAGAAACTTTCGCCTATTCAAACGCTAGCCCGCAGGAATTGTAACAAAATCGAAGCCCGCATCGCGCCAGCGCGGCAGCCAATGTTCGAGCGCGGCGGGAACGTGGGAGCGATCGCCATTGAGAAAGCGGTGATCGCCATCGTGCATGACGATGATTTCGCCCGGGGCGGCGTGCGAGAGGCGCTCGATCAGCGGCTGGGGCGGCTGAGGTTTCCAATCGAAGCAAATGCGCGACCAGGTGACGACGCGCAGGCCGGCTGAGCGGACAACCGAATAAAGTTGCGGACCACGAAAACCGTACGGAGGACGCATCAGGCTCATGGTGTCCGGAGTGACAAGCGGCGAAGCGCTGGCTTCGAGAGCGTCGAGCACGGAGCCGCGGCAGCTCTGCATCTGGTGTGCAATCGCTTCGCGGCCGAGCCAGATCAAATTGGGGTGGGAATCGGTGTGATTGGCGAGGACGTGGCCGCGCGCGGCGATTTCGCGGATCAGTTCCGGGCACTGGCGGGCAAAACGGCCGATCACGAAGAAAGTCGCGCGGACATTTTGGCGATCAAGGAGGTCGAGCAGGCGCGGCGTAATAGCGGGATTGGGGCCGTCGTCAAAGGTCAACGCCAAAGACGGGCGCGGCATTTCCGGGAGGGCAGAGATCACCGGACCGAAAAAGCGCGAGTGCGGCCCGACAGCGCTGTAGCTGAACAAGCCGGCTCCGCCCGCCGCGACGACGGGAATCGCGATGGCAAGGGGCGTCAAAGTTAGCCAATGATAGCGTGCCGGTGGATACATAGCCAATCGGAACGGGCGGGAAACGCAGGCGGAAGGGGATACGTCTAAGCCACTCAAGACCAATGCAGCCAACCTGCCGGCAGACAGGAGCAAGAGTGCCTGCATTCAACAAAAGACACGGGCCCGAAGCCGTGAAACACGACGAGGATGGAGAGAATGGTTTCCAGATTTGTGAGATTTGTGGCGCTCTTCGCGCTGGTTTGTCTGCCGCTCGCGGGGCAAGAAGCGGTCCAGCGTAATACGGTTGCCGGCGCGGCGAAGGCTGCAGACGGGACACCTATCCCCGGCGCGGCAGTGCGTGTAATCCACACCGAAGACGGCCAGACTTGGCTAACTTACACAGACGATAGCGGAAAATTCGGCCTACGCAGCTTGCCCGTGGGGCATTATCGCGTGGAGATGACACAGCTCGGGTTTGAGACTGTGAAGCAGGAGTTCGACCTGAGCGCGGAGAAGCCCGGCGACGTGCAGGTCAGCATGAAGGTCGCTTCGCTGGCGGAGATCGCGGCGGCTGCGGCAGCGGAAGAAAATCCTCCGGCACAAAAATCCGAGGCGGCGAACAATCCTGCGCAGACGAATGCGGCGACTCCCGAAAAACCCGCGAATGCCGGCGCGCAGCCGAATGCACCCACGAATGCACAGGCGAACAATAATGGTGCGCGTGGCGGACGCGGGCCGAACGGCCAAGGTGGCGGCGGGCGCGGAGCTTTTCAACGATTGAACGTGCAGGGGATGGGCGGTACAGGGAACGAGCCGCCGCTGCAAGCGACGGAAGATGAAAGCGGCCTGGGGCAAGCGGCGGGCGCGGACGCGGGCTTGATCATGAGCGGCTCGACGGCGCAGGCGGAAGGCGCGGGATTCAACTTTGGACCCGGCGGAGATTTCGGCGGTGGATTCGGACAGCAGAATGGCGGAGTGCAAAACGCTTCGCAGGGCGGAAACTTTCCCGGGCAGCCAGGGCAATCTGAAGCCGGAAATATTCCTGGAATGGCGATTGGTATGGCAGGCGCAGGCGGACCGGGCGGACCCGGCGGGGGTGGACGAGGAGGGCCTGGTGGCGGCGGTCCGGGCGGCGGTGGACGAGGAGGGCCGGGCGGAGGAGGGCGTGGAGGTCCGGGCGGGCGGGAAGGCGCGCGCGGCGGACGGAATCCTAACGGGAATCAGAATGCGTGGGGATTGAACCGGATCATTCAACAGCGGATCAACGCGATTCACTACAGTTTGTACGACTATTTCGGCGACTCGGCATTTAACGCGCGGCCATTTTCGCTGACGGAACAGAATCCGCCAAAAATCAGCACTTATACGAACCGCGTGGGCGGGAACATCGGCGGGCCGCTGCGGATTCCGAAGATTTACGACGGGCGGAACAGAACATTTGTTTTCGTCAACGGCGAAGTGGCGCGCAATCAAACGCCGTACGACGTCTTCTCGACAGTGCCGACGCTGGCCGAGCGCGGCGGCGACTTCAGCGCGATTCCAGGGATTCAGCTTTTCGATCCGACGTCGAATCCTAATGGGGTGCGTACTGCGTTCGGGAGTTCCATCCCGGGCGGACGAATCAGCGCGACCTCGCAGGCGCTGCTGGCATTCATTCCACAACCGAACTTGCCGGGTCTGGTGCAAAACTTCCATTTCCAGGCGATTTCGCCGAGCAACACGGAAAGCATCAACATTCACGTGCTGCACACGATCAATTCGAAGCTGAACGTGCAGGCGAATTACAACCTGCGGCAATCGTCATCGCCGATTTTGACGGCATTCCCGACGCTCAACGGCAGCACGACGACGAGAGGACAGGGTGTGACGCTCGGCCTGACAGAGAATTTCACGCCGCGCCTGGTACACCAATCGACATTCAACTGGTCGCGCACGCACAGCCAGAATTCGAACCAGTTTACGGACGTCAACAACATTTCCGGCGCGCTGGGAATTGGGAATGCATCGACCGACCCGCTCGACTTCGGGATTCCGCAGACTACGTTCACCAGCTACACGGGATTGAGCGAGCCGCTCGCATCATTGCGGGCGCAGCAAACGACGCGATATCAGGACAGCGTGGCGTATTCACTGCCGAAGCACAACATTCGAGTGGGCGGCGAAATCACGCGGCTGAACTGGAACACACTGAGCGATCAGCAGCCGAACGGGCTCTTCACGTTCACTGGGCTCGAGACGGCGCAATTGCAGCAGGACTCCACCGGCGCTTTCTCGCTGGTGCCCGGAACGGGCAACGCCTTCGCGGACTTCCTGCTGGGCTTCCCGCAATCGACGAGCTTGCGCTTCAGCGGCGAAACGAATTATCTGCGCGCGTGGAGATTCGTGGCATACGCAACGGATGATTGGCACATCAGCCCGCGATTCACGCTGACCTACGGCATGCGATACGAAGGTATGACGCCGCCATTTGAGCTGGACGGAAGGCTCGCGAACCTGGATGTGAACTCTGGATTTACCTCAACAGCCGTGGTGACGCCGGGCGTGACGGCGCCGTTTAGCGGAGCACTGGGGAACGGATTAGTACACGGCGATTATCACGACGTGGCGCCGCGGCTGGGAATCGCGTGGCGCGTCCCCGGGAAATTCTTCACCGGGCGGCGCAGCATGGTGGTGCGCTCGGGGTATGGAATTTTCTACAACTCGAGCGTCTACGGAAACCTGGCGACTTCGCTGCTGAATCAGCCGCCCTTCGCGACGGTGGACTCGGAATCGGCGGGCGGAAAGCTGCTGACATTCCAGAACGGATTCCCGCAACTGACGAGCAGCACGCTGAACTTGAACACGATAGCGATCGATCCGAATTACCGGAACGGGTACGCGCAAGTGTGGAACCTGGGCGTGGAGACGCAGGTGAGCCCATCGTGGCTGGTGACGTTTGTTTATACCGGCACGAAGGGGACGCACCTCGATTTGCTGCGCGCGCCGAACAGAGTGCTGCCCGGCTCGACGCAGACGACGGGCACAATTTCGAACGCGAGCGCGTTCACCTATGACACGTCGGGCGGGGATTCGATTCTGCATTCCCTCCAATCCCGACTGCAGAAACGGATGCACAACGGAATGATGTTCCAGGCGACGTACACGTACAGCAAATCGATTGACGATGCGAGTTCGATCGGAGGCGGGGCGAAGACGGTGGTGATGGAAGATCCGCTCTTCTTCCTGGAGCGCGGACTTTCGTCCTTCGACATGCGACATCAAGTCACAGGGACATATTTGTACGAGCTGCCTTTCGGCGAGCGGAAGAAGTGGGCGCGAAAAGGCGTGAGCGCGGCGATTCTGGGCAACTGGCGCATCAATGGAACGGCGCAGTGGCACACCGGGACGCCGTTTACGGCGATTTACCAGGAAGCGGCGGACTTCAGCGGGGCGGGCGGCGGTTTTTCGGCGCGTGCGAACCAGATCGGCGATCCGAACGCGCTGCCCGCAAACGGTGCGCGAACGATCACAGAGATATTCAACACGGCGGCATTTGGGATTCCCGCAGCGGGAACGTTCGGCGACGCGGGGCGGAACACGATCGAGGGGCCGGGATTTTTCACGCTGGGCGCATCGCTTTCGCGCACGATCCAGCTCGGCCGCGACGGCCAGCACCGGCTGGATTTCCGCTGGGAAACAACGAACGTGACGAATCACCCGAACTTCACCGGGATTGATACCACGATCAACTCCTCGACTTTCGGGCGCGTGACCGGAATCGGCGGAATGCGCACGATGGACATGGTCCTGCGGTTGAATTTCTAAGGAATGATAATCATGCCCGGAAACCATACGAACTTTGAACGAATTCTCGCGGCGGCGGCGCTGTACGCGTTGCTCGTTCCGGTGCTGCCGGCTCAACAAACGCAGCAGAGCCAGCAAGGCACGCAGCAGGCTTCGCCGCAGCAGCAGGTAAATCCGCTGAACACTCCGCCGCCTCCGCCCGGCAAGACGAACACGAAGACTTTCGTTCTCGAGACGAACCTCGTACAGATCGAAACATTTGTCACCGACAAGGACGGCAAGCCCGTGAAGGGGTTGACGAAAGCAAATTTCCAGATGGACGAAGATGGAAAGATGCAGAAAGTGGACGCGGTGGATTATTTCGACATCGAATCCATCGAAACTGCGGCCAAGAGTGACGATTCTGCTCCCGTTGTCGTGAGCCTGCACTCGGCACCGGATCCCACGGTTGTGCGACAGGTGGTGCGGGACCGCCGGCTGATGGTGCTCTTTTTCGATTTGACTTCGATGCAGCCGCAAGAGCTACTGCGATCGACGGACTCGGCGAAGAAATTCATCAAGGAGCAGATGAGCCCGGCGGATTTGGTTGCCGTGGTCTCATTTGGAAACCTACTCGTATTGAAGACGGATTTCACCAACGACCACGACGCGCTTTTTGCCGCCGTGGATTCACTGATCCCCGGAAAAGAATCGCAACTGGCGACTAACTCAGCCTCGGCGAGCGATGCGGTGTCGGAGGACAACGGAGCCTCGTTTACGGCCGACGACACTGAGTTCAACACGTTTAACACCGACCGGAAACTCGCGGCGCTCGAGGGACTCGCGGGAATGCTCGGAAGCATTCCGGGCAAAAAGTCGGTGATGCAATTCACCGGCGGCATCACGCAATCCGGGGAGGACAACCGCTCCGAGATGCAAGCGGCTACGATTGCGGCGAACAAGAACAACGTATCGTTTTACACCGTGGATGCGCGCGGATTGATGACGGACACGCCTGGTGGCGACGCGAGCGCGGGGATGGCTTCCGGAAGCGCGACGTTTTCAGGTGTAGCGGTGCACCAAGGGACGCAGTCGCGGCAGGATTCGCGCGACACGCTGACGCAGCTTGCGGAAGACACGGGCGGAAAAGCGTATCTGGACGTGGGCGACCTGGGCGACACGTTCAAGAGCGTGGAAGCAGAGACGACGGGCTACTACCTGCTGAGCTACTACAGCGCGAACGCGGCGAAGGACGGCCGTTACCGCCGCGTGAAAGTGAAGCTGGTAAATGTGAATGTGCCGGGCGTACACATCCGCTATCGCGAAGGCTACAACGCTCCGAAGGACTGGAAGATCTTCAATTCCGACGACCGCGAAAAGGCGCTCGACGACGCGATGGCTTCGAACGTGCCGCGCGTGGAGCTGCCGATCGCGCTCGAAACAGGAGAATTCCGGCTGCCGAATAACGAAGTCTACGTACCGCTTTCGGTGAAGCTGGCGTCTTCGGCGCTGCAGTGGGCGAAGAGCCACGGAAAGCACGAAACGCAATTCGACTTCCTGGCCGAGCTGCGCGACGTGGCGACGAAGCGGGTCGCGGGACAACTGCGCGACACGATCAAGGTGACGCTCGCAGACGACCGCTTCCAGCAATTGCAGCAGCAGTCGCTGGTCTATCAGGGCGGAATTCTGACGAATCCGGGAAATTACGATTTGAAGGTGCTGGCCCGGGAGAACGAAAGCGGGAAGATCGGTACGTTTGAGGAAAAGCTGCTGATTCCTGCGCCGCCGGCGAATCGAATGACGCTGAGCAGCGTGGTGCTATCGAGCCAGATCATGGCGGTGCAGAAAACAAACGAAGTGGAAAAGAAAGTGATCGGTTCGGACGCGAAGCTGAAGCAATCGCCACTCGATATCAACGGCGAGCGGATCGTGCCGAGCGTGACACGCGTATTCACGGACCAGCCGACGCTGTACGTTTTCTTCCAGGCGTACGTGCCGCCGAAGGAAGACGCGACGAACCTGCGCGCGGGGCTGATCTTTTTCCGCAATGGAAAGCGGCTGAGCGATTCGCCGATGTTTGCGCCTGCGGATTACGACGAGAAGACGCGCACGGCTTCCTTCCGCATCAGCTTGCCGGTGGAGAAGTTCGCGAACGGCGGATACACGGTGCAAGCCGTGGTGGTGCAAGCGGGCGGATCGCAAGTCGCGTTTGCGAAGAACTATTTCGCGGTGCGACACGCGGCAGCGGCTCCGGCAGCAGCGCCGGGGCCTTCGGGACCGAATAGATAATTTCCAGATTCTTGAGAAAGAATTATCCGTGCAGCAATTATGCCGTGCTGTCGATTTCTTCCTTGGTGAGCGGGACACCCAGTAGAGTTGTTCCGTATTTCTCGAATTCAGCCTTCCGGTCATCCAACGATTGCGAAGCGTTAGCGCCCGGACTCGTGTCCCACCAGACATCCATGAGCCCAGCGGGGGTGTAAAGGTGGATCGCGCCCGAGTGCGTCTGACCGGTGTGACTCCAGCGGTGCGGAATTCGCATAGGCATCAAGAGGGAGTCGCCGGTCCTCAGCCGGAAGCGCTTTCCGCCGACTTCGGCCACGAATTCTCCGGCCAGAATGTACAGCCACTCATCCTGTTCGTGATGAAGGTGCAGGGGCGCACCGCCGTACGGTTCGTGCTCTCCGACGGGAACGACGAATGCGGCTAATCGCCCGTCTGAATCGAAAGAGCGCACAACGGTCTGTTGTGCCGTGGTCTGTTCCTCAGTGCCGTCCGGACGGCGTGTAAATCCGGCGCGAACGAGGACAGGACGCCGGGTTGCATTGTCATTCGGCCTTCGGTTTGGCGGAGTCGCGCCTTCGAGCAGAAAACCCGCGCCGTGTGGGACACTGGCCACGGTAATTCCCGACGCGACAGCGAGAAAATCTCTTCTCTTCATGGCGGCCTCTTGGGAGTGGAACGCTCGAGCGACGCTACCTTATCGCGCTCCACACGAAGGTTCCAGTCAGGTTCGCTGTTTTGTGCCGCAACTCCGGACAACAACGCGATGCGATGCTCAGTTGGCGGCGCCGCGGCGCGATTTGATTTCGGAGAGCATGCGCTCGACTTCGTCATTTTTTTCCAGGCGCGAGAGCTGGTCGTGGACGTCGTCGGCCATCAGCTCGCGTTCGGCAGAGGTGACGGCTTCGGCGTGGTGGACCTTGTCCTTCAACCGCTCGAACGTCGCGATCTTCGAGCGATCGCCCATGGCGACTTCGGCGCGATTCGCGCGGCTGGCGGCTTGCGAGCGGCGGTGGCGCGCGATGAGCAGCTCGCGCTTTGATTTTGCCTCGGCGAGTTTTTGTTCGAGCTTGATGAGCGCGGCCTTCAGAGTTTCCACCTGCGATTTTTGATCGGCGACCTGCTCCGTATAGCTTTGAGCAAGTTGCTGAAAGCTGCGATGACGCTCGAGCGCGGAGCGCGCAAGGTCATCCTGCTGCTTATCCACGGCGCGCTCGGCTTTGCGATACCAGTCGGACGCGGCGTCTTCGTTTTCCTTCCATTTTTTTTCGAGCATGTGTTGATCCGCGATGGAGACTGCGACCTGCGTCTTGACCTGCAGGTATTGGTTTTCCATGTCGAGGATCACCTGCTTGATCATCTTCTCGGGATCCTCGGCGCGGTCGATGAGGTCGTTGAGATTCGCGCGAATTAACGTGGTGACTCGTTCCAGCAGCGGCATGGTCATCTCCTTCAAATGCGAAATGCGTTGCGTCGCTCCGGCTGCTAGCGAGTGGCGGCCGGAGGAAGATCCGTCGAAGGCGGGATTGCCGGCGGCGGAGTGACGATCGGCTTCGGTGACTTGTCGCCGATCAGGCGAATCTTTCCGAGCAGATCCGACATGGGCATGCCGGCGAGCGCTTCAAAGAGCGCGGGCACCTGCGCGGCGATTTTGGTGATGTCTCCGGTGAGCTTATTGGCGCCGGCGGCGTCGCCATTTCCGGTGGAAACGATGGTGATGCGGTCGACATTGGCCAGCGGCGCGGAGATGGCTTTCACCACTTCC
>DASTCZ010000236.1:0-9024 GCA_035710585.1 Candidatus Acidiferrales bacterium
TGCAGCGCCATCTTCAGCGCTACTTCCACCGCCGTCGATCCGTCGTCCGAAAAAAATATTCGCGTCAGCTCCGGAGCAAGTACGCGCCGCAGCTCCTCCGCGAGCCGCTCCACAGGTTCGTGCGTAAATCCCGCCAGCAGCACGTGCTCGAGCTTCTTTGCCTGCTCCGCTATCGCCTTCGCAATGCGCGAATGCGCGTGCCCGTGCAAATTCACCCACCACGAGGAAATTCCGTCGAAGATTCGCCGGCCATCTTCCGTGCGCAGCCATGCGCCTTCCCCGCGCACGATTTTCAGCGGTGCGGGATCAAAATCCGTGCGAGTGAACGGGTGCCAGACGCGAAGCGCTTCTTGCGCAGCGGCCTTCATGCGTAGGCGGCCGCCGAAAACGCCGCGCCGTCGAAGTGCTTCGAAAATATTTCCAGCAGCGCGGCCCGGTCGATCCGCGCCATGCGCGGAATTTCACCGATCACGCGAACATTCCCGTAGCGCTCGATCGATTCGCGATTGCCGCCATTCGATTCGCCGTTCAGCACCACGCCCGCCACGCGTAGTCTCGAAGCGCGCAGCGCCGCCAGCGTGAGCAGTGTGTGATTGATCGTCCCCAGCGAATTCCGAGCCGCCACGATGATCGGCAGCCCAAGTTCGCGCATCACGTCGCGCATGTACTGTGTGTCGTTCACCGGCACGAGCACGCCCCCGGCGCCTTCCACGATCAACGCCGAATCGCGCGCGCCAACTGGAATAGAAATCTTTGACAGCGAAATCTTCGCGCGAGCCTCGCGCGCCGCCAGATGCGGCGACACCGGCGGAGCAAATCGGTAAGCCTCCGCGAAAATTCGCTCCGGCGGCAGTTCCGCGAGTTGCGCAACGGTCGCGCTGTCCGAATCCGTGTTTGTACCAGTTTGGATCGGCTTCCAAAACGACGCGTCCAGCGCCGCGCACAGCAGCGCCGACACCACCGTCTTGCCCACGCCCGTGTCCGTTCCCGTCACGAAGTATTGTGCTGCCATCATCCTCACTCAGCGCGCCGCCGCACTCGCGGCTGCATATCCTTCTCGCACACGCGCACAAATCCCAATCAATTCCGTCGCCAGCCTTCGAACGATCGCAGCATCCAGTGCGCACGTCAGCGAAATTCGCACCCGCGCAGCACCTTCTGGCACCGTCGGCGGACGAATCGCGCGCGCCGCAAATCCTGCGTTCGCGAGCAATTCAGCGCAACGCATCGCCGCCGCGTTATCGCCCACAATTACCGGCACAATTTGCGATTCGCTCGCGCCAATATTGATCTCCGCTCTGCGAAGCGCTTCCCGAAACTCGCGCGCCATACCTATCAGATGATCCCGGGCGGCATCCGCGTCGCGCACCAGTGCGAGCGCCGCCGAAATCTGCGCGGCAAAATATGGCGGCAAAGCCGTGCTGAAAATAAAAGTCCGCGCGCGATTGATCAGAAATTCTTTCATCGCCGCGCTCCCACACACAAACGCCCCCGCGCTCGCCAGCGCCTTTCCGCACGGATAAATGGACGCGAACACGATTTCACTCAGGCCCGCTTCCGCCACACACCCGCGCCCCTTCGGACCGAAAACGCCCACGGCGTGCGCCTCATCCACAATCACCGCCGCGCCATACCGTTCCGCAAGCGCGCAAATTTCCGCCAGCGGCGCGAAGTCTCCGTCCATGCTGAAAAGACTTTCCGTAACGATGAATTTGCGCGCCGCCGATGCCGCATGCGCCCGCAAGCCATCCTCCAGCGAATTCAGGTCGCGGTGCCCGTAAATGAACTTCTGCGCGCCCGAAAGCCGGATTCCATCGATCAGGCTCGCGTGATTCAGCGCGTCGGAAAAAATCACGTCGCTCTTCCCCGCCACCGATGAGAGCACACCCAAATTCGCCGCGTAGCCGGAACCGAAGAAAAGCGCCGCCTCCACGCCCGCAAATTCTGCGAATTCCTTTTCCAGCGCCTCCCATTCAACAGCGTGCCCCGAAAGCAGCCGCGATCCCGTGCTCGCCATGCGCGCGCCGTTCTGAATCGCGTCCAGCACCGCCGTGCGCAGCGCTGAATGCGTCGAAAGCGCCAGATAGTCGTTCGAGCAGAGATTTACTCCGGCCGGCAACTCCAGCGAACGCAGCCGGTCGCGCGCGCGCAATTCCTTCAATTCATTCGAGAGAAATTCTTCCGCTTGGCGTTTGCCGTTCATCGGTCGGTACGGGAAGGCTGGGAAAAATTAGTGGACGCGAGATTCGAGCGGGCTCATGCCCAGTTCCGCCAGCAGCTTAGCGTCTTCATCAAAGCCTGGATTTGGAGTCGTCAGCAGCCTGTCGCCGACGAAAATTGAATTGGCGCCCGCGGTAAAACACAGCACCACTGCTTCACGCGACATCTGTTGACGTCCCGCCGCCAGCCGCACCATCGATCGCGGCATCAGAATTCGCGCCGTCGCAATCGCGCGCACCATCACCAGCGGATCGAGCTCAGCTTGCGACGCCAGCGGCGTGCCCGCAACTCGAACCAGCATGTTGATTGGCACGCTTTCCGGATGCGGACTCAAATTCGCCAGCTGCTGCAGCAGTCCCACGCGGTCCTCATCCGATTCGCCCATCCCCAAAATTCCGCCACAGCAAACCGTGATGCCCGCCTTCCGCACCGCCGCCAGCGTCCGCAGCCGGTCGTCATACACGCGCGTCGTGATGATCTCGCCGTAAAATTCCGGCGAAGTATCCAGGTTATGGTTGTAAGCCGTCAGCCCCGCTTGCTTCAGCCGCACCGCTTGCTCTTCACTCAACATTCCGAGCGTGCAGCACACTTCCAGATTTTCCGCAGCGATTCCGCGCACCATTTCCAGCACGCGGTCAAATTCCGCACCTTCGGGCGCCTCGCGCCACGCCGCTCCCAGGCAAAATCGCGTCACACCCTCCGCTTTCGCCCGCCGCGCCGCTGCGATCACGTCCGCCGAATGCATCAACCCATGACGATCAACTGGCCCATCGTAGTGCGCGCTCTGCGGGCAATACGCGCAGTCCTCCGGGCAGCCTCCCGTCTTGATGGAAAGCAGCTTGCACGTTTGCACGCGGTCCGCCGCGTGAAATTCGCGGTGGATTTGCTGCGCGCGGAAAATCAGCTCGGGCAGCGGCAGCGAAAAAATCCCCGCAACCTCCGCGCGCGTCCAATCGTGCCGTTCGCTGGCGCGCGTAGCTTCGATAGCGGCGGTGGCCATGGTTGGATGAACCGCTGCGTCCGCCACTATTTCTCGTCGATCTTGATCGAAGCGCGCGTCTCCGCCCAATCCATGTTCAGCGTGCAGGTCTTGCCTTTGCTGTCGAACGAAATCGTGAAATTCTCCACGTGGTTCGTCAGCGCCGAAGGCTTCATCTCATCGGTCCGGATCAGATCGAATTGTTGCCCGGGATACGGAATTCCCCACTCGCCGGTTTTTTTGCTGACGATAAACGTCCACTTGTCCTGATTCGGAATCACGAAAATCGTGTAGCTTCCCGCCGGCACATCCTTCCCGCCCACCACCACGTCCGTGTTCGGCTCAAACGTCGTCGCTTCCTGCGCCCCCGCGCGCCACACCTGCCCATCCGGGTTCAGTCCATCCGTCCCGTGAATCTTCCGTCCATTCACCCGCGGACTGCTGTAGCTCACATCAATCGTCTTCCCGTCCGCAAACTTGCAGTGCGCCTCCGCCGCCGGACTCTTATCGCTCGGCGTTCTCTTCTGCTGCGCCGTCGCCGCCGAATCTCCGAACATAATCGCCATTCCCGCCGCGACAACAACGAACGCCGCGATAACCGAAATCCGCCCCGCGCTGACCAAAATCTTTTTCATCGAATCCCCCTCACTAATTTTCGCCCGCGATTCTACCAGAAACCCCTCCGCCATTTGTCTCGCCGAAATCTATACGCAGAAAACCGCATGAATACTGGAGAAGGAACGGTGACGGCGGGGGAATCGAACCCACGGCCTAGGGATTATGAGAGCGACGTGCGGTCGTCGGCGCACCTGTTTGCAATAGGTTGCGCTTGGATCAGTCGGCCAGATTCGTGCAATTTGGGCTCATTCGGGCACTCATTGTGCAACGATGTCGCAAGAGAAGGTCTCGCAATTCTCCGGCAGGCTAGCGCAAAACCACCCGTCAGGCTGAAAGAGCGTCGAATGATCCAGTGCATAGGGTTTTGGGGCACGACAGGATCTGTCGAAATTTTGTTTCGATATCGTTCTCATTAAATTGGTTTGTCGGTAGCACTTCTGTGCCACGAGTGACGGTGCCGGTCGAAACTATGGCATTTCTGGCGCTAGGGACTGATGCGCCCGCTACCAAGAGCAGTAGTAAGAAATGGGTTGATCGCATCTAGTGACCTCGTTGATCTGGGCAACCAGCCGCGAGCCAGTTTGTGAAAAGAAGGCCCGCTGGCAGTGGACTAGAGCCCGGAACTGCACCGTTCTTCAATGCGAAACTATCTAGCCCGGGGTCGTCGGTGCGCAAGGTGATGTGAGCTTCTTCGTGAACTAAGGTCACTCCTTGGTTGCTTCCTAGCACACCGAAGAAACTACCGATAACGATGTTGTTTGAGCGAACTACGTTGCCCTGTGGATCGCGTCCTGAAACAACGAACGCAGGCGGAATGCCATTAGGCTTCGGCTCCGATCGCCCGACATCGTATCTTATCCTAGAGCACCAAGGTGAGCGCGACTCAAACTACTTATCTGTTCAGATAGAGGTCGTCGTGCTCAAGCATGAGTTTCCAATCCGGCCAGCGGCCCACCGTGACTAAGACACGTTTGCACCTGGGTAGCGAACTGGCTTCCGCAACGAACACATCATATACACCCGTCGGGAGTGCTATTTCATATTGTCCCGCCTTCACCATTTTCAAAACAAAAGACTTCTCCGGGGAGGAACCGAAGCCATAGGCTTCAATATGTACGCCGGTAGCAGGTGTTTTGTTGGCGTCATCCCAAGTGACTTCCACTACGATCTGCCCTGATTCACCGGACACCCCACCTTGGCGGCCAGCCTGCCCGGCGGGCAACAAGAACGCGAGCGCGGTGATTAAGATGGTCGAGAACCTAGCAATGGAAACCTTCATGCCAACCTCCCGTTCGGCTGCTTAATGGATGCCACTCGGATCGAACGCCTTTTGACAATGATCCAAAACAATCGTGGTATTTATCTCCGACTGATTCATAGGGCCTTCAGCGAGAACATTATCTGGCTTAATTACCTCCATCTTGTGGGCAAGCTCGTGCAGCAGTATTGTCATTTGAGCGTCATATGTGCCGGGCTTGTAGACTCCACCCACCGGAATTCCATTTTTGCTGTACTGAATGTCATAAAAACGCTCGTCTGGGTACACCGTGATGGGGCCATTTGGACCTTGTGGTGTATCGGCATCAGCGCCAGACAGTGGGCCCTTCGTGGGAGGGCCTAACAAGATTGGAACATTACTCATCATGTCGGCAGCTGAACCCTTTTTGGGCGGGTGGCCCATTTTTAGGGATCGAATCGTTTTTTCATAGCACTGCTACACGGCACGAGTATAGCATCCAAGTACGTGCCGGCTCGGTATCGCCGAAGCGCGGGTGCCCCATGTTCGTGCCCGAAGGGTCGAACGTGGGGCCGTTGACGTTGCTCCTGGTTCCTAAGTGCCCTTCAATTTTGCGGGCAGTTGCTCGAGTCCGTGCCAAAGAACCTCAAGCGCTACTACGGGTTGGGCGATCTTCATTTCATCACGTTTAGTTGCTACCGGCGGTTGCCGTTGTTGGGGACGGTGCGCGCGCGAACCGCATTCGTAAAGGCGCTTGCGCAGGTGCGGGGGAAGTACGGCTGCAAGCTGGTCGGCTATGTGGTGATGCCCGAGCACGTTCATTTGCTGATCGGAGAACCGGAACAGGGAAATCCTTCAACGGTCGTGCACAGCCTGAAATTGCGAGTATCGAAAAGAATGAGGAGGAGCAGAAAGCGCACCACGGGTGCAGCTACTTTGCCGTTTCGGGAAGAGGAAATCCACTTGCCGCACTTTTGGCAGAAGCGATTCTACGATTTCAACGTGTACAGCTCGAAGAAGCGGAAGGAAAAGCTCGAGTACATGCACCAGAATCCGGTGACGCGAAAACTGGTCAAAGATCCGAAGGATTGGATCTGGAGCAGCTACGCTTCCTATTCAGGAAGAGGCACGGAACTGATTCCTATCGATTATGTGGATTGACGGAAGGACTCAGACAAGCGACTAGGAACAAACGCAAATTCAAAGTCTAAGGCCCCAGGTTCGCCCCCTCGGGGTCGAACATGGGGCACCCAAAACCGAATTCCAAACCTGCGCCACCCGCCTGGACAACTTCTTACACAACTTACACAACTTTCCTGTATCCCCAACCTCCGCAGACAACTAATTGGCAATGTGAACTCCTTCCGGGACGTTGACCGTCCACGAACCAACGCAGACAGGCCTCGCCACGAACTTTTGCTGCGGGCTCTCGTTCCTACGCAGCGACGGCGAAGCCGAGCATGATCGCCAAGAAGCTGTTGACAGGGTGCGCCTATTTACTCTATTTTGTAGAAATATGAGCAAAGGCGAGTTCCTCGGAGAATTCGAACATCTCGTTCTTTTGGCCGTCTTGCGTCTCGGCGAGGAAGCTTACGGAATGCGCATCCGCCAAGCCATCGAGGAGCGCACGGGGCGTCGTGTCGTGATCGGAGCTGTCTACGCCACCCTGGAGCGCATCGTGTCGAAAGGCTACGCTTCCACTTGGCTTGCAGACCCCACGCCAGAGCGCGGCGGGCGCGCAAAGCGCTTCTTTAAAGTCGAACCCCGTGGAGTGGCTGCTCTGATGCGTTCTGAAAAGGCGTTGCAACGCATGCGGCAGGGTATTCGCATCGCCCGGAGCACCGCATGAGCGGCCATCCTCCGCAATTTGCTGCGAGGCTGCTGTATTTCCTCCTCCCCGCGACGGAGCGTGACGCAATTCTCGGAGACCTGGAAGAGGAATTTGCCGCAGAGAATCGCCTCAGTTTGTGGTACTGGACGCAGGCGATGGAATCGATTGTGTTTTTGATATGGAGGCCGCTTGTCCGGCAGGGGCTTGGAATTCTCACAGGCGGTGCGGTTATGGCAGTTGCCCTTGTGCTTACTCAGACTGGCGCGAAACTGGTGCTGCCGAAGTTGCCTCACTGGCAGCCGCTGGAGTTTGCGTTCACGCTGGCTGTCGTCGGATTTGGCGCAATCGCCGCAAGCTGCGCGGGATACCTCACCGCCTGCCTGACAGGCGGCGGTTTGCTGCGGAACACGATCCTTCTCGGAATGCTCTTGATAGGAATTAGCGCGTATTGGTTGCGCACGATCGCTGGATCATCCGCGCCGATGTGGTATCGCGGAGCTCTCATGGTTCTCATCCTGCCCGCTGCGTTGATCGGTGGGCACCGGCGAGCACGACACGAGCTGATGCTTGCTCGCAGCGGAGTGGGCGGCCGTAAGTCCAGTTTGAATGGGAACTAAAGCAAACAAAGGAGCACCATGCCTCGGACAACAGTGATTCTTATCGCCTCACTGTTTTTGTCAGCTTCTGCCTGTACGCAGACGCAATCCTGGCGCCTGGATCCAGCTCACTCCGCCGCCCAATTTGCCGTACGCCACATGGGCATCTCGACAGTGCGAGGCACATTCACGAAGGTGCAGGGCACAGTGCAATTTGACCCCGCGGACCCGGCCAAGTTATCGATTGACGTGACGATTGATGCGTCCTCCGTGGATAGCCGCGTGGAAGCGCGCGACAACGATTTGCGAGGTGCGAGTCTGCTCGACGTGCAGCATTACCCCACGATTACATTCCGATCGAAACGTACGGACGTGGTCGGAAAGGGCAAGTTGAAGGTTACTGGCGACCTCAGCATTCATGGAGTGAAAAAAGAGGTCGTGCTCGATGTGGACGGCCTAACCGAACCGGTGAAGGATCCTCGGGGCAACGCGCACATGGGTGCATCGGCCACCGCAACGATTAACCGGCGCGATTTCGGAGTCACCGGCTATCCCGCGGCGATGGTTGGCGATGATGTGGCAATCACCATTGACGTCGAGTTGGTGCAATCGGTCAGCGCAAATCAATGATTCCGGGGACTACCAGAGGGGACAGACGGGACGTTTCCGATCGATTTCAGATAGACCGTGCGCTGCCCATCGCCCGCCAGGATAAATTGCCGAGCATTTCCACGCCGCGTCACGTAGCACGTCACAGTTGGAACTGCGATACGTGCTAAATCCTTTGTCACCCAGACAAATGATCAAAAAACGTCCGGTCTGTCCCAGCGTTTCCCGCTTGGCCGACCCGAGCTGCGGCGACGGGTCGGCCAGCCAGGCTAGCTACATCCCGTTTGCGTGACTGAGTATCCACGCGTTGTTCGTGGGTAACGTGTCGCTGATGAGTCCGCCGAAGACGATCATTTGATTCGTCGATGGCACGTACACCGCGGAGTGATCGCCCCGAGCTTCAGGGAACGGGCTAAATGGCCCAAGTTGATTCCACGTGGGGGTTCCCCCAGATCCGTTAGCGTTCGTCAACACCCAAACGTCATTCAAGAGTTGAGGACCTTCGCCGCCAAATACGGTGAGCCGACCGCTCGCGGCGTCATAGATGACCGACCCTTCCGACCGCGCCGGAGGAAGCGACCCAGACGGAGAGAGTTGACTCCACGTTGGCGTTCCACCTTGACCGTTCGCGTTGGAAAGCACCCAGACATCATTGAACAGTGTGCCGCCCGGGCCGATTCCGCCAAATACGATCAATGTGTTACTTCCCGGATCATAAGCAACTTGATTGTGAAGTTCTCTCGCACCTGGCCCTGTCCCCGAGGGATTGAGTTGTGTCCAAGTGGGAGTTCCACCTCGACCGTCAGCGTTTGAAAGCACAGAAACGTCTTCAAAAAGGGTGCTGAAGCAGTCGTCGCCACCGATAACGATCATCGTGTTGCTGTTGGGATCATAGACCGCGCCATGCTGAAGCCGCGGGGCGGGTGCAGAGCCT
>DASTCZ010000237.1:0-18415 GCA_035710585.1 Candidatus Acidiferrales bacterium
GCCTGCTGCGCATGGTGAGGCGAATGGCAGGCGGTGCACGCCACGTCATTTTTAGTGTGCAGCGAATTGATGGCGTGCATTTGCTGCGGGCCGGAAGCGTGGCAGGTGAGGCAGTGATCGTTGATCTCTTTGGCTGAGGCGGTTTTGAAACTAAAAATCTTCGTGAGGTCGCCCGGATTATTGACGTGTTCCGCAGCGGGGCCGTGGCAGCCTTCGCAGCCCTGATGCGAAGGCACGCCGCGCGTATCGCTCATCGTCTTCCAGTGCGCGCCCTTTTCGAACCCTTCGTAGATTTCTTCATGGCAAGTCTTGCAGCTCTCGGCTCCGGCGAAAGGCGAGGAGGAGGACTGGGCTTGCTGCGAGTCCGCTGCCGTTGGGCGCGACGCGTTGCCTGGGTTCGAGCGGCGACTCCTTAGTTCCGCTGCGCGCGCGCGAGTGAAAACACTCGCGGAGAGAAGCAGGACGAGCAGGGCAAGGGCGCTCGCCAGGAATTTTGAACGGCGGCCAGCGCTCCGTGCGGGACACTCCACGTGACACCCCCTCAGGTTCTCGCGGTTTTCACGTTACCGAACGGAAGAGGGTGCGACAGTGAACGACGTCACGGTAAGACGTGATGGGTGTCACAACCTAAAATCGTTCAATTGCAGAAGGGGCCTGAACCTATCGAAGTTAGACAATGTAATCGGCCTTGCATGATTCTTTGTGAAAAACTTTCGAGTTTTCGAGTCGGGGGCTGGGCGTCTCCAAGCGGCGGCATTCGGAGTTACAATCTGCGGATCCCCAATCAATCAAGGAGGAACGATGTCCAGCGCACAGTCGGTTTCCATGCCGACGCCCGAGAGGATTTTTGACACTATCAACGCCTACCAGCAGTCGGAGGCGCTGAAAGCGGCGATCGAACTGGAGATTTTCACTGCCATTGGCGAAGGAGAGAACGAAGCGGCAAAAATCGCAAAGCGTTGCAAGTGCTCGGAGCGTGGCGCGCGAATTCTTTGCGATTACCTGGTGACGATCGGGTTCTTGACGAAGGAGCAGGAAAGGTACGGACTCGCGCCGGATGCCGCGATGTTTCTCGACGGGCATTCGCCGGCGGCGATGGGATCGATCACCAATTTTTTGCTCTCTCCGGCGATCACGGATCCATTTCGAAATTTTGCGGCAGCGGTGCGCAAGGGCGGCACCGCGGCGAGCGAACACGGGACGCTGGAGGTGGAGAATCCGGCGTGGGTGGATTTTGCGCGCAGCATGGCACCGATGATGGCGATGCCCGCGGAACTGATCGCGCAGGCGCTGGGTTCGAATTCGGGAAAGCCGTGGCGGGTGCTGGACATCGCCGCGGGGCATGGCATTTTTGGAATCGCGATCGCGAAGCAAAACCCGAATGCGCAGATATACGCGGCGGACTGGCGAAACGTGCTGGAAGTGGCGAGGGAGAACGCGCTGCGCGCGGGTGTGATCGACCGTTATCACACGATTCCGGGCGATGCGTTCACGACGGAACTCGGCGACAGGTACGACGTCGTGCTACTGACGAATTTCCTGCACCACTTCGATCTGCCGACGTGCGAGAAGTTCTTGAAGCGAATTCATACGGCGATGGCAGCGGGTGGCCGCGCCGTGGTGCTGGATTTCATTCCGAATGAAGACCGCGTGTCGCCGGCGATGCCCGCGCGCTTTGCACTCATCATGCTCGGCACGACGCCATCGGGAGACGCATACACGCTCGGCGAATACAAGGCGATGTTTCAGCGCGCGGGATTTTCGTCGTGCGAGCAAGTGCCGATGCCGATCGGCGAGCAGGTGTTGATGGCGCAGAAATAGCCCGCGAAGCAGCCGTCCGTGGATTATCTTCCCGCAGCGCGCTTACGAGCTGGACGCGGCGGATTGAACCGGCTCGGACGCTTGAGGCGAAACCGGGCTCGGAGCAGCAGCGCGATCGCCCAGGGACGGCAGCGTCGCGACGACTGTGGTCCCGCCGCCAGGTTTCGAAGAGATACTGAGCTGACCCTTGAGTTGGCGGACGCGTTCGCGCATGCCGGCGATGCCGACTCCCGGCGCGACGGTGTCGCTCCTGCGATCCGTGGAGATTCCCTTGCCGTTGTCGCCGACCTGCAAAACCAGGAGGTCTCCTTCGCGGCTAAGCTGAATGTTCGCCGCGGAGCTGCCGGAGTGGCGATGAACATTTGTGAGGCATTCCTGGATGATGCGAAAGATCGCGGTCTCGATTTCCACGTCCAAGCGGCGAATGTTCGGCTCGATGGCGACGCTGACGTTGATGCCGCTGCGCTTTGCAAATCCTTCGACATACCACGCGACGGCGGATTCGAGGCCCATTTCGTCGAGCAGCGGAGGATGCAGGAGATGGCTCACGGTGCGGGTTTCGAGCAGGGCGCGCTCGATCAACTGACGCGCGTCGATCAGATGATCGTTGAATTTGGCGTTGCCAGCGATTTTGACGCATTCCATCTGCATCATGGCGCCGGCGAGATACTGCGCGAGGCCGTCGTGCAATTCGCGGGCGATGCGGCGGCGCTCCTCGTCCTGAATATGGAGAAGCTGTTGCGATAGTCGCCGCGAATCTTCCTCTGCGGCGACGAGATCGCGATTGAGTTTTTCGAGCTGACGCGAGCGGCGGTGAAGTTCGGCGAAGACACTGACCTTGGCGAGCAAGAGTTCGGGAACGACGGGCACGGAAATGTAATCGACGGCGCCGCGCTGATAGCCCTTGAGCTTATCGAGGTCGGTGAGGTGAACGGCGGAGATGAAGATGATCGCCGTGCGCTGAAAGCGAGGATGCTGGCGGATGAGATCGGCGAGCTCGAAGCCGTCGAGCTCTGGCATGCTGACGTCGAGGAGAACGACGGCGACGTCGTGTTTCAGGAGCTGCTCGAGCGCATCGCGGCCGGAGGTGGCCTTGATGAGATTTTCGCCGAGCTCGCCGAGGATGGCTTCATAGGTGAGCAGCTTGCCCGGCTGGTCATCGACCATCAGGATGTTGACTTGTTCGGCTGGACTATTGGGCTTTTCCATTTCGATCACCGGTGCAGCCACATGCGGAGCGCGGAGAGGAGCTGCTCCGTATTCACGGGCTTGGCTAGGTATTCAGATGCGCCAGCTTCGAGGCATTTCTCGCGGTCGCCTTTCATCGCCTTTGCCGTGAGCGCGATGATGGGAAGGCGGCGGAACGCCGAATTCTGGCGGATGACCTGCATCGTCTCGTAACCGTCCATTTCCGGCATCATGATGTCCATGAGAACGATGGCGGCGTCGGGCGTGGATTCGAGGATCGAAATCGCCTCGCGGCCGGTGCCTGCTGTGAGCACGGACATGCCGCGGCGTTCGAGAACGCTGCTGAGCGCGAAAATGTTGCGGACGTCGTCATCGACGACGACGACTTTTTTGCCGACGAGCGCCTCATCGGAGCGGTGCAAGCGATCGAGCATGCGCTGCTTTTCGACGGGAAGGTCGCCCACCACGCGATGGAGGAAAAGCGCGGTTTCGTCGAGGAGACGCTCGGGCGATTCCACGCCCTTGACGACGACGCTGCGCGCGAGAGTGTGGAGGCGGGCATCCTCTTCGGCAGTGAGTTCCTTTCCCGTGAAAACCACGACGGGCAATTCGCCGAGTTCAGGATCCTGGGCGAGCATTTCGAGGACTTCGAAGCCGCTCATATCAGGCAGACGGAGGTCGAGAACCATGCAATCGAAGAGATTTTCGTGAGCGGTGGCCAGAGCTTCGCGGCCTGTGGAGACGACGGTGACATCGATATCGTCGGAGCCAAGCAACTCGCGGATGCTGAGCTGCTCCGCTTCGTTATCTTCGACGATCAGCAGACGCTTGCGGCGAGGAGTCGAGTAATCCTTGATGCGCGTAAGGGCGGAATCAAGCCCTTCGGTGGTGGTCGGCTTATTGACGAAGGCAAACGCGCCGCGCGCGAGGCCGTGCTGGCGATCCTCGTCTAGCGTCAACATTTGCACAGGAATGTGGCGCGTTTCGGGATCCTGCTTGAGGTGATTGAGCACGGTCCAGCCCAGCATGTCCGGCAGGAACACGTCGAGCGAGACAGCAGCGGGCCGGAACTCGCGCGCGAGTGCGAGAGCGTCGGCACCGCGGCTGGCGACGAGAACCTTGAATCCCTTATCGCGCGCCAGATCGCAGAGCAGCCGCGCATAGTGCGGATCGTCTTCGACGATGAGTAGTACGGAATCCGCGGGCTGCAAGTCCTCGCGGTCATCGGGAATATGCTGCGGAGCTTCGGCGACGTCGTCCTTGGCGAGTTGCAGCGCGACGACGTTGTTGTGCGAAGCGGCTTCGGGGCGCTGCGTGACGACCGAGGGCCCGGCGTAGGTTTTTGGAACATAGAGCGTGAACATGCTACCGGCTCCAGGGGTGCTGCGGAGCTGGATTTCACCTCCGAGCAAATTGGCAAGCTCGCGGCTGATGGCCAAGCCAAGTCCCGTGCCGCCATATTTGCGGCTCGTGCCCGCATCGGCCTGCTGGAACGCCTCGAAAATGATGCGCTGCTTTTCCGGCTGAATGCCGATGCCGGTGTCTTTCACAGCGAAGGCGATCACAGACGGTGCGCTATTGAGGACCTGATGATCTTCGGTCCAGCCGGACTTTGCGACAGAAACGGAGAGCTGCACGCTGCCCTGTTCGGTGAACTTGAACGCGTTGGAAAGAAGATTCTTCAGCACCTGCTGCAGGCGCTTGGAGTCTGTGACCAAGCTCCGCGGAAGTTCCGTGCCGGCGTGAATCTCGAACGCGAGCTTGCGGTTTTCCGCTTCGTGGCGGAACGGCCTGCCCACCATTTCGAGGAGGCTGCCGAAGAAGACTTCCTGCGCTTCGACAGACACCGTGCCGGACTCGATTTTGGAGAGGTCGAGAATGTCACTGATGAGGTTGAGAAGGTCGGTGCCTGCAGCGTGGATCGTTCGGGAAAATTCGACCTGCTTGGGAGTGAGGTTGCCATCGGCGTTGTCAGCGAGCTGCTGGCCGAGCACCAGGATGCTGTTGAGAGGCGTGCGCAGCTCGTGGGACATGTTGGCGAGGAATTCCGATTTGTATTTTGAGGTGAGCGCGAGTTCCTTGGCCTTTTCTTCGAGAGCGCGGCGCGCCTGCTCGATTTCCTGGTTTTTGCGCTCGACTTCGACGTTTTGCTCGGCGAGCTGCTGAGCCTTTTGTCCAAGCTGCTCGTTGGTCTGCTGCAATTCCTTCTGCTGCGTCTGGAGTTCCGCGGCCAATTGCTGCGACTGCTTCAGAAGGCTTTCGGTCTGCATCGTGGCTTCGATGGAATTGAGCACGATGCCGATGCTGGACGTGAGCTGCTCGAGGAAGGCGAGATGCGAAAGTGTGAAGGTGCTCAGCGACGCAAGCTCGATAACTGCCTTGACCTGGTCCTCGAAAAGGACGGGCAAAACGATGACGTTTTGCGGAACGGCTTTGAACAAGCCGGAACGCACGGGCACAGCATTTTCGGGAATTTGCGTCATCAGGAAGCGGCGCTTTTCGATGGCGCACTGGCCGACGAGACCGTCGCCGATTCGCAAATGCTGGCGATGGCCATCTTGCCCGTCATCCGCAAACGCTGCGAGCAAGGTGAGGCCGGACTCTTCGTTCGCCGCCTCGCCTTGCATCTGGTAGATCACGCCCTGTTGCGCGTTGACGAGCGGCGCTAATTCGGAGAGCAATCGGCGGCCGACGGTAGCGAGATCGCGCTGGCCCTGCATCATGCCGGTAAACCGGGCGAGGTTGGTTTTCAGCCAGTCCTGCTCGGTGTTGCGATCCGTCGTAAGGCGCAGGTTGTCGATCATCGTGTTGATGTTGTCTTTGAGCTCGGCGACTTCTCCGCGCGCTTCGACCTGAATCGACCGGGTCAAGTCGCCTTTCGTGACGGCGGTGGCGACTTCGGCGATGGCGCGGACCTGGTTCGTGAGGTTATCGGCGAGAAGGTTGACGTTTCCGGTCAAGTCTTTCCAGGTGCCGGCGGCTCCGGGGACGTTGGCTTGGCCGCCAAGGCGGCCTTCGACGCCTACTTCGCGAGCGACGGTGGTGACCTGGTCGGCGAACGTTGCGAGCGTGCCGGTCATGTTGTTGATCGTCTCGGCGAGAGCGGCGACTTCGCCCTTCGCGTTCACCGTCAGTTTTTTGGTGAGCTCGCCATTGGCGACGGCGGTGACGACTTTCACGATTCCGCGGACTTGTTCGGTGAGGTTCGCAGCCATGACGTTGACGTTGTCGGTAAGGTCCTTCCAGGTGCCCGCGACGCCCGGAACCTGAGCCTGGCCGCCAAGTTTTCCCTCGGTGCCGACTTCGCGGGCCACGCGTGTGACTTCGGCGGCGAAGGCGTTCAATTGATCGACCATCGTGTTGATGGTGTTCTTCAGCTCGAGAATTTCGCCCTTCACGTCCACTGTGATTTTGCGCGAGAGGTCGCCGCGAGCCACGGCTGTTGTGACTTCGGCGATGTTGCGGACCTGGCCGGTGAGGTTTCCGGCCATGGCGTTCACGGAGTCGGTAAGGTCTTTCCAGGTGCCCGCGACGCCGGGCACGTTGGCCTGACCGCCGAGTCGGCCTTCGCTGCCGACTTCGCGAGCCACGCGCGTGACTTCAGCGGCGAAGGAGCGGAGCTGCTCGACCATCGTGTTGAGCGTTTCCTTGAGCTGCAGGATTTCGCCGCGGACATCGACGGTGATCTTTCGGGAAAGATCGCCTTTCGCGATAGCCGTGGCGACTTCGGCGATGTTGCGCACCTGGCCAGTGAGGTTGCTGGCCATGAAGTTGACATTGTCCGTGAGGTCTTTCCAAGTGCCGCCGACGTCTGGCACGACGGCCTGGCCTCCGAGTTTTCCTTCGGTGCCGACTTCGCGAGCCACGCGGGTGACTTCTCCGGCAAAGGCGTTCAATTGATCGACCATCGTGTTGATGGTGTTCTTCAACTCGAGGATTTCACCTTTCACGTCCACGGTGATTTTTCGCGAGAGGTCGCCGCGAGCCACGGCAGTGGAAACTTCGGCGATGTTGCGCACTTGACCGGTGAGGTTGCTGGTCATGAGGTTGACGGAGTCGGTGAGGTCTTTCCAAGTGCCGCCGACATCGGGCACCTGCGCCTGTCCGCCAAGCTTTCCGTCGGTACCGACTTCGCGCGCTACGCGCGTGACCTCTCCGGCGAAGGCGTTCAACTGATCGACCATCGTGTTGATGGTGTTCTTCAGCTCGAGAATTTCGCCCTTCACGTCCACTGTGATTTTGCGCGAGAGGTCGCCGCGAGCCACGGCCGTTGTGACTTCGGCGATGTTGCGCACCTGGCCGGTGAGGTTGCTGGCCATGGAGTTGACGGAGTCGGTGTGGTGCTTCCATGTTCCGGCGACGCCTTGCACGTCTGCTTGGCCGCCGAGCTTTCCATCGGTGCCGACTTCGCGCGCCACGCGCGTGACTTCCGAGGCGAAGGAGCGAAGTTGATCGACCATCGTGTTAAGCGTGTCTTTGAGTTCGAGGATTTCGCCTTTCACGTCCACGGTGATCTTGCGAGAGAGGTCGCCGCGCGCGACAGCGGTTGCGACTTCGGCGATATTACGCACCTGGCCGGTCAGGTTGCTGGCCATGAAATTGACGTTGTCGGTGAGGTCTTTCCAGGTGCCTGCGACTCCGGGCACGCGCGCCTGGCCGCCGAGTTTGCCTTCGGTACCGACTTCACGCGCCACGCGCGTGACTTCTCCGGCGAAGGCGTTGAGTTGATCGACCATCGTGTTGATGGTGTTCTTCAGCTCGAGAATTTCGCCCTTCACGTCTACGGTGATTTTGCGGGAGAGGTCGCCGCCGGCGACAGCTGTTGTGACTTCCGCAATGTTGCGGACTTGACCAGTGAGGTTGCCGGCCATCGAATTCACAGAGTCGGTGAGGTCTTTCCACGTGCCGGCGACGCCGGGCACGTTGGCCTGGCCGCCGAGTTTGCCTTCGGTACCGACTTCGCGCGCCACGCGGGTGACCTCTCCGGCGAAGCGGTTGAGCTGGTCAACCATCGTGTTGAGGGTTTCTTTGAGCTGCAGGATTTCGCCGCGAACGTCGACGGTAATTTTTCTGGAGAGGTCGCCTTTAGCGATGGCGGTGGCAACTTCGGCGATGTTGCGCACCTGGCCGGTGAGGTTGCTGGCCATGAAATTCACGTTGTCCGTGAGGTCTTTCCAGGTACCGGCGACGCCGGGGACCTGCGCCTGGCCGCCAAGTTTTCCTTCGGTGCCGACTTCGCGGGCGACGCGGGTGACTTCTCCGGCGAAGGCGTTCAGCTGATCGACCATCGTGTTGATGGTCTCTTTCAACTCCAAGATCTCGCCCTTCACGTCTACAGCGATTTTTCTGGAGAGGTCGCCGCGAGCGACAGCCGTCGTGACTTCGGCGATGTTTCGCACCTGAGCGGTGAGGTTCCCGGCCATCGCGTTCACCGAGTCGGTCAAATCCTTCCAGGTGCCTGCGACGCCCGGCACGACGGCCTGGCCGCCGAGCTTTCCGTCAGTACCGACTTCGCGCGCCACGCGGGTCACTTCCGAGGCAAAGGAGCGCAGCTGATCGACCATCGTGTTGATGGCTTCCTTCAACTGCAGAATTTCACCGCGAACGTCTACGGTAATTTTTCGGGAAAGGTCGCCACTGGCGACGGCTGCAGCGACTTCGGCCATGTTTCGCACCTGGCCGGTCAGGTTGCTGGCCATGAGGTTCACGGAATCGGTAAGGTCTTTCCACGTGCCTGCGACTCCGGGCACCACGGCCTGGCCGCCGAGCTTTCCGTCGGTGCCGACTTCGCGCGCTACGCGCGTGACTTCGGACGTGAACGTTCCAAGCTGCTGAATCATCGTGTTGACGATGCTCGCCGAACGAAGAAACTCTCCTTCGAGCGGTCGGCCATCGACGTCGAGGCGGACGGTCTGCGTGAGATTGCCTTGTGCGACGGCGGCGATTGCGCGCGTCACTTCAGTGGTGGGTCGCAGCAAGTCTTCGACGAGCGTATTGACGGAAACTTCAATTTCTCCCCATTCGCCGCGCGACCCGTGAAACCGAGTGCGTTCGCGCGTGCGACCCTCTTTGCCGACCGCCTGGCCAACGCGCTTGAGCTCGCGCGCCATTTCCTGGTTGGCGGCGACAATTTCGTTAAATGTGTCTGCAATTTTCCCGGCGAGACCCGGCCAAGTTCTCGGGAGGCGGACGGAGAAGTCACCATCCCGCATGGTTTGCAAGCTTTCGAGGATCGCACCGAGGTCGACGGCGTCGGAATTGCCCATAGAGAGCAGAACTCCGCCGTTTTCTTTCGACGCGTTCCTCCCCTGCTTTGTACCAGTTGCAACTCCGTCGCTTTTCATGAGGGCTCCCGGGCAGACCAAAAATTCAGTCTTCGCAATTCGACGCGAAGGTAGAGCGCGTAATTGGAGTGGCTGGGAAACGCGCGTTCATCATGTCTCGAAGAATGTAAAACTGTGCGTGCAACCGCCTACAGCAGTCGCGAACGTATCGGGGCGCTGAGACGGGCTTCTAAAGGCGCGATTTTGTGCCATCAGGAAGGTACTTGCACTACAGTGTTTCCTGTATTCTTGGTACTTTTCTAGGCACCAGCGTAGGAAGCTCAGGAAGGGTCCGCCGAAAGCGGCGTAGGCAGCAGTATTGTTGGATCGGAATTCCGGCGCCCTAACTCTTTGAGAACTCCACTGTTAGGGAGTCGATCGAGATGAGCACGGCTGTAGACAGCGAAAACGCGGCGTAGGTCTCAGAAACCGGCTTCGATCAACTTGATTAACGCGGTGAGGGCATGATTCACGGGAGTCGAGACGCCCAATTCGCGGCCGCGACGGACGATGACGCCGTTCAGTGCGTCCACTTCCGTCTGGCGTTTCCGGGCCAGGTCCTGCGCGGTGGAAGATGTTGCGCCGCCCATGGACTCTGCGAATTTCACTCCGCGTGCGATCAACTCTTCCGCATCGAGCTCGATTCCCACTGCGTGCGCAACATCGGCAGCTTCGCGCGCCGTGGCACGCATCAATTCCCGGCTGTGCGGTTCGCGCGCAGCCGCTCCATAACTGCATTGAGCGATCGCGGTGACGGAATTGCCCGCGCAATTGAGGATGAGTTTCGACCATAACTCCGCGTCGATATTCGGAGAAATCTTGCACGGGACGTTTGCGAGGGCGAAGGTCGCGGAAATTCGCGCGAGCGTATCCGATCGCTCAGAGTATGCGGCGGGATTGCCTTCCCGTTGCACGCCGATCACGAGATCGCCGCGCCCGGCGTGTTTAACGCGGCCAGGCTCCGGTACGGAAGCCGCGACGTAAACGACGGCCGCAATCGCATCGATTCCCGCGGCGTTGCGCATGCGCGCGACGTTTTCGACTCCGTTTTGAAGGCTGACCACAACTGCGACGGGATCAAGATGCGGTGCCAGCGCCTTTGCGGCGGTTTCCGTGTCGAGAGTCTTGACGCAGAAGAGAATCAGGTCGGCGCCGCGAACGGCGGAAGCGTCGCTCGCGGCTCGAACCCGGATCGCTTCCTGAAAATGAATGCTGTCGAGAAACAGGCCATCGCGCTGAATTTTTTCCGCAGTCGCTGGGCGGACGATGAGCGTGACGTCTACGCCGGCGCGCGCGAGCATGGCTCCGAAAAAGCCGCCGACGGCACCGGCACCAAAGACCGCGATACGGCGGTAGGCCTCTGCGGGGCGCGATGAATTTCCAAATTTTTGTTCGCCGCTCATGAGCTAGATCGTTAGCACGCGGATCAGGCGGTCGATGTCGCGCTGGGTATTGTACAGATACGGCGAAACGCGGAGCGCGCCTTCGCGAAGCGCGACAAATACGTTGGCTTCGCGGAGCTTTTGATAGAGCTCGAGCGTGCGCTCGGGTTTCCGGGCTTGCACGCAAACGTATGGGCCGCGCACATCCGCATCCGCCGGGCTTGCGAGCACGCAGCGGTCGAGCGGCAGACGCGCGATCAATTGATCGATGAGCGCGAGATTGTGTTCCCACACAACCTGCGCTCCGGCGCGGAGAACGACGTCGAGAGAGGCGTCCCAGGCCGCAAGATTGAAAAAATTGGAGGTCTCCGGCGCATCGAAGCGCTGCGCGGCATCGAGAAGCTTGGCTTCGCCGCTGGAAAGCTTCGAAAAATCGTGAGCATTTTCCAGCGCCATCCAGTAGGCAGGAGCGCCGCGCAATTCTTTGATGCGATCGGGCCGGGCCCAGAAGAATCCAGTGCCGAAGGGGCCGAGCGTCCATTTGTATCCGGCGCAGACGACAAAGTCAGCACCGAGAGATTTGACGTCCATTGGAACGGCGCCCGTGGTTTGGCTCGTGTCGAGAAGCAACATTCCGCCGACGGCGTGGACGGCATCCGCGATTTTTTTCGCGTCGCATCTCGCGGCGTTATCGAACCGCGCGTGGCTGATGGAGAGCACGCGCGTTTTCGGAGTGATCGCGCGGATGACGTCTTCGGTGGTGAGAAAACGATCACTGGGCGAAACGATTCGCACGCGGAGTCGTCCGCCATCCTGCAGCGGAAGCCACGTGGTGAAGTGCGCCGGAAATTCTCCGCGCGGGATCAGGACTTCGTCGTCCGGTTTCCAGCCGTAACCGTTAGCAACGGCGGCCATACCTGAGCTCGCGCCCGTCGTCACAGCGACTTCCGCAGGATTCGCGCCGATAAGCTTCGCAATTTTTCCTCGGACGCTCGTCGGCAATCCCATGAAGGCATCTTCGGGGAGCTTCTGCGGAAACTTCTTCCATTCCAGCGCCGCTTGAACAGCGCGAACACCCGCGCGTGGCAAGGGTGCCTGTGCGGCGAGATTCAGATACGCCACATCTTCGAATTCGAACCACTCTTTTTGCCAGTCGATGGCCGCTTGCGCTTGAGTCGCCATGTGATCTTCTCCTGCAGTCAGCTAAAACGCGTGCTAGAAATGTTCCCGTAATTGCGCGAAGTGCGAGAGCACGAGCAATCGTCCCGTGCCGCTCTGCAATTCTTCGTGTTCGAATTCCCAGGTCGCGTGATGCGGAATAAAAACCGCGTTGAGCCCGGCGGCCAGGCCGGGATTGATATCGCTGCGAGGGCTATTGCCGACGATCCACCCGTGAGTCTTGACGATGCGGTGGCGGCCGATGAGCTTGTCGTAAGTGAGGGCGTCTTTTTCGCGCACGATTTCGATCGCGGAAAAAAAACGCTGGAGGCCGGAGCGCTCCACTTTAGCGGCTTGCTCCGCGTGATGCCCTTTGGTGAAAAGAATCAGCCGGTGGCGCGAACCGAGGTAGTCGAGCGTCTCGGGCACGCCGTCCAAAAGCTGGGGCGGAGTTTTTTCCAGCGCCGCGCACAACCCTTGCACCTGATAGAAGACCTGCGCCTGCGCCATTGGCCCGGCGAGCTTGCGGTAAGTTTCTTCGAGCGAAAAACCGAAGCACTTCACTCCATAGCCGTGCTGCTGGATGTTGCGGCGCTCGGTTTCGTTGAGGATGCGGCGGGCGTAATCGCGGGAATAGCCGAGCGGCTCGACCAGAGAGATGAAGTTCTCGATCGTCTGCTCGAAGAAAATGTTGTTTTCCCAGAGCGTATCGTCTGCGTCGATCAGGATGGTCTGGCGCGGCATGCGAAACGAAATTGTATCGCGGCAGCGCTTTCTGCGTGAATTCGTGGGCGAGGTGGCTTAGCCGGATCCGGAGGCCAATTCGGACGGAGTGAGAAACAGCGAGCGGCTACTGCCGGGGTCCGGCGGTGGAGATATCGCCGCGGCCGGCGTAAATCGTGCGCCCGCCGTGCGGACCAAGCCGGACGAGGCGCGGAGTGATCAGAATGATCAGCTCGTTGTCCGTGTTGGTGTTGTTCGCGCTGTAGGGAAAGGCGGGAGCTCCGGCAATCGAGCGATTTTCCTCGTGATCGAGAATACCGCTCAGCACGGACATTTCGTTTTCGCGCAGCCGCACGGTCTGCTGGATCGACCGGTTCGTGATAATGGGAATTCCGTTTACGCTCTGGCCTGAAAGCGACGAAATATCGAACGAAAGCTGCAGGGTGACTTCGTCGTTCGGATGCACGTGAGGAGTTGTCTGTACTTTGAGGCCGATGTCTTCATATTCGGAACCCGGATAGGGCACTTGCGGCACCGAAGTCGCTTGCGTGAGCCCGATCGTGTTGATCAGAACCGTAACGGCGTTGGCGGCTGAAGCGGCCACGGCGAGATCCGCGCGCGTGTCGAAATTGAAGTCGCCGGTAACGAGCGCGACGGGTCCGCTGGCGACATTCAACTCAAGCGGCGTTTGAAATGTTCCGTTGCCTCCGCCAAGGAGCACGGACACAGTGTTCGAACCCTGGTCGGCGGTCACGAGGTCAGTGAAACCATCGCCATTGAAATCGGCGGCGACAATCGCTTGCGGAGTTTGCCCGGTGGCGAATTGAGTTGCGGCGGAAAAAGTGCCGTCGCCATTTCCTAGAAACACTGAAACGGTGCTCGTGCCGGAATTCGAGACGGCGAGATCGAGCCTTCCATCAGCGTTCAAATCTTCCACGACGATTCCGCTGGGCGTGCCTCCTACCGTGACGTCAGCCTGGCGAATGAAAGTGCCGTCGCCATTTCCGAGAAAGATCGCCACTGTACCCGCAGTTCGGTTGACGACGGCGAGATCGAGGCGGCCGTCACCATTCAAGTCAGCGGCTGCAAGCGCGTGAGGGCCTCCCGAAACGGCTAGCGTCGTGGGAGTCTTGAAGGTGCCATCGCCGTTGCCAGCGAAGATCGAGACGGTTCCCGCAGCTTCATTTGCTACCGCGAGATCCAGGAAGCCGTCGCCATTGAAGTCGCCGGATATGATGGCGGAAGGGCCCGTGTCTGTCTTGAGCAGCGGCGCGGGATTGAACGTGCCGTCGCCATTTCCGAGAAGAATTGTGACAGACGCATCGGTTTGGTTCACGACGGCAATGTCGGTCTTTCCGTCGCCATTGAAATCGCCGGAGAGGAGCGCCACCGGAGCTGCGCCGACATTGATATCGGTGCGCGTGCCGAATGTTCCATCGCCATTGCCCGGAAAAATCGAGATGGTGTTGTCCGTCTGGTTTGCGACCACAAGATCCTGCGCGCTCGGGGAATGGAAACTTCCAACGGCTACAGCGCTGGGCGCGGTGCCGGTGGTGAGATCAGTCCGCGTGGGGTTCGTAAGGATGGACGAGGCAACCGCGGCGATATCCGGCGAGAGCAATGACAGCGTGATGGGGAAATGCGTGCCGATGAAGAATGACGCGGGCTGATTGTCCTCCGCGCGGAGCAACATTCGTTTCGCGCTTTGGACCAGATTCAGCGTTTGAGAAAAATTCGCCTGGCCATTGCCGAGAGTCGAGAAAAAAGTGGTCTTTCCTCCGCCAAAGGCGACGAGCGGCGGAATGCCGGTGAACGTGGTGCTCGAACCGAATACCTGCTGAATTACGGCAAGAAGCTGCTGCTGGTTTTGGGCTTGCTGCGCAGCGGCGATTTCCTGCGAGTTCACGCTAACCACGTTGACGCTCGTCGGCAAATTGACGCCCAACTGCAACGCCGCAGCGCGATTCACTTCGAGCAACTCGATTTCGAGCACGAGTTCCCCGTGCTGCTGCTCGATTTCCTTGACGATCGCGTCGGCAAGCGCCACCTTTTCGGGCGTATCGCGAACCGTGATTTCGCGCGTGGCTGCGTTCAACGTAGTTTTCGTGATGCCCGCAATTTCCCGGACGGCGCGAACGGTATCTGTGAGATCCGCGTCGGCGACGCTCGCCGGCAGAGGAAACGTACGCGTAACTTCCGGCGCGAAGCGTGCGCGATTCGCAGGTGAATCCTCAGTGATGAAGATCGTTCGCTCATCGAGTGCGATCCAGAACGTGTGCGTGGCCGCGCTCAGCGTATCGGCCGCCGCGGCGAAATCGACGGCGGGGACGCGAAACCGAATTACCTGGACGGGATTGAGTGCGCCGTCGAATTCGACGATCAGGCCAAACTGGCGGGCGACTTCCTGCCAGCACCCGCGAGCATCTCCCCGGAAATTGAAATTGCGTGTACCGGGTTGCGGCTTCAATTGGACGGGGCCTGCCAGCGGGACCGTGCTTTGCTGCCCGTGCGCAAGCGTCTCGATTTGTGCCAGCCGTTCGCGCGCGGGCTTATAGGCGGGATCTAGCCGGGCCGCTACAAGCAGCTCCGATTCGGCCGCGGCGAAATTACCGTCCAGAGCCGCACGCTCAGCAGTATCGAAGTGTTGCTGGACAAGCCGCGAGCGGGCGTTTTCGCGGTGCCGCCGGGCGTCCAGATTTCGCGGATCGAGCGATACGGCTTCCGCGAAATGGCTGTAGGCGGACGCCCAATCGAGCGAACGTTCGGCATCCATGCCAGCTTCGAAAGCTTTTTTCGCGCTATCGGAAGCGCCGGCAGCCGGCTTTGCGGCGGCCGCGCCCCCTGTGATTGCCGGACCGGACCGAAGAGGCTGGGATGTAGGGACGGAGGATTGCCCCCAGACCGCGCTGGCGAATGCTGCGGCGGCACACAGTGCCCAAAGAGCTTGGGGCTGTCTGAGAATTCTCATTACGAGGACACCGCTGCCGGATTGCTTTGCAAACGGCTAAGGTATTGTAGATGCAGAACGCTGCGGCAAGAGTGGTTTCCTTGACGCGGGGAGATGAAAGAGGATAGACTGCTTTTTCAGTTGCAAATGAGTTGCAACTAGCCTTTCGCCCTCATCCGCAACTGCGTCTGGCTTGCTGTCCGCCCTCCTCATCTCGCTTCGCGAAGGAGTCGAGGCCGCACTGGTCGTCGGGATTGTCTTGGTGTATCTCGACCGCACCGGGCGCGCCGCGCTGAAGCGATACGTCTGGGCCGGCGTAATCGCCGCAGTACTGGCCAGCGGCGGAGTGGCCTACCTGCTGGACCGTTGGCAAATCACCGAAGATGGATTCGAAGGCGTTCTGCTTCTCGTCGCGGCGGCATTCGTCGTCACGATGATCGTGTGGATGAATCGAGCTGCGCGGAAGCTGCGCAAGGAAATCGAGCAAAGGGTGGACAAGTTGGCCGGGGGATCCGACGCCTCGTCCGCCTGGGGACTGTTTCTGTTTATTTTCCTAATGGTCGTGCGTGAGGGAGCTGAGCTTGCGCTGATTCTGCGCGCCGTCCGGCTTTCGGCGGAGGGGTTGAATGTGTGGATCGGCACTGTCGCCGGGCTTGCGATCGCCATCGGAGTTGGGATTTTCTTCTTCAAAGGCACGCTGAAGATTCCGCTGGGAAGATTTTTTGCGGCGACGAGCATCATCCTGATGATCGTCGCGTTTCAATTGGCCCTCACCGGCGTCCACGAATTAAGTGAGGCGCAATGGATCGGCTCGAGCCGGACGGAGATGGCTACCATCGGGCCGATTGTGCGCAATGATGTTTTCTTTTTCGTCGTGGTGCTCGGCGCTGCAGCGATTCTCGTTTTGCGCGAACTCGTATCCGCGACGCCAAAGGCTGCGCCTCCGGCCGCGAATGACGCGGAAAAGCGATGGATGGAATGGGAGCGGCGCAAACAGCGGCGATGGATGTTTGGGGCGGCTTCGCTGTGCCTGGCGGTAATTCTGGCCTTCACGGCGGACTTTGTTTATGCGCGCGTGGCGGCCGCTGCGCCCGAGGCCACTGAAGTGCAGGCGCAGAACGGCGAAGTGCGGATTCCAATTTCCCAAGTCGATGACAACAAACTTCATTTTTTCAGCGTTCCGATCAACGGAACGGCGGTGCGGTTTATCGTCATCAAGAAGCCGGGAGGCGAGTGGGGGACCGCACTGGATGCGTGCAGAATCTGCGGATGGGCGGGTTACCGGCAAGACGGGCAAAACGTAATGTGCCGCAATTGTGCGTCAGCGATTTACATTCCGACGATTGGCCAGGTCGGCGGCTGCAATCCGGTGGGCTTCAACTCGCGCGTGGATGGAGCGACGCTCGTAGTTCAGATCAACCAAATTCAGGAAGCCACGACGGAAGTCGGCCACTAGCTCTCCCGCCATGTTCCTACGCATCGTTACGGAATCATTTTCGAGGACCCCCCGACGCAAATTGCTCACCGCGGCCGCGCTAGCCGTGGGAATGGCGATCGCGACGGCGACTCTAACGGTGATGCTCGATGTGGGGGACCGTCTTGCTCAGGAATTCCGCGCACTGGGAGCGAATCTGCTGGTCACGCCGAAGTCCGACACGCTGCCCCTGCAAGTTGGTGGAGTGGACACGCGTCCCGTGGATGCCGGAGCCTATCTTTCCGAAAGCGATTTGCCGCAGCTCAAGCGGATTTTTTGGAGCAATAACATCGTCGGGTTCGCGCCATTTCTGGATGCGCCTGTGAAGGTTACGGCGGCGAATGGGAGCGCTTCGGACACGGTCAGCACGCAGACGACTCTGATCGGTACATGGGTGCGACACACTCTTCAGATCGGCGATGGCGAAAAATTTACTACAGGCGTGACGGCGACGAATCCGTGGTGGAAGCTGACGAGCGGACGCTGGTTTGCCGACCCCTCGCCGGCGAATTCGCAAGCGGAGGCGGTGCTGGGAGAAAAACTCGCGGTGCGCCTGCACGCGCATACCGGCGATGTAATCACGATTCAGGCTGGCTCGCAGCCGATCGCGCTGACCGTTGTGGGTACAGTTGACACCGCCGGCCCGGAAGACGAATCCATACTCACTTCGCTTTCGACGGCGCAGCAGCTCACTGGCCGGCTCGGACAATTCAGAAGGGTGATGGTGAGCGCGCTGACGAAGCCGGAGGATGCGCTCGGGCGTCGCGATCCTCTTACGATGAATTCCGACGAGAGGGAGCGCTGGATGTGTAGTGCGTATATTTCGTCGATCGCATATTCAATTGAGCAAGCGATTCCCAATGTGGATGCGCGCCCAGTGCGACGCGTAGCCGAGACCGAAGGTCGCGTGCTGACGCGCGTGTCTGCATTGCTCTGGCTGGTGACGATCGCCGCGCTGATCGCGGCTGGGCTCGCCGTCGCCGCCACCGCGGCGACAACCGTACTCGAGCGGCAGCGGGAAATTGGGTTGATGAAGGCGCTTGGCGCCAGCAGTTGGCTGGTCGGCGCGTTTTTTCTCGGCGAACAAGTACTTCTGGCAATCGTAGGCGGGGCGCTCGGTTATTCCGCCGGAGTTTTTTTGGCGCGGCGATTGTCGTTGAGCGTATTCGATGTCGCCTCCGCGCCGCACTTGATTCTTTTGCCCGTTGCGCTGACGCTGGCAGTCATCGTGGCCATCGCAGGAAGTGCGGTGCCACTGCGCCGCGCTTCGCGATTTGATCCCGCGCCGATTTTGAGGGGCGAATAGTGTTCTGGCGCGTGCTGAAGCAATTGTTGCGCGCCAGCCGCGGCAGACTGGTCGTTGCGGTTATCGCCGTGGCGGCGGGCGCGGCGGTCACGA
>DASTCZ010000238.1:0-9324 GCA_035710585.1 Candidatus Acidiferrales bacterium
ACACCGACGCCAATCACCTCGAAATTCGCCGCCGGGTCAAGCTGCCCGCCGATCTGCGCGATCACCTCTTGCACGGCGCCCAGCTTCGGCCCTCGCGTCGTGCCCACCGCAATCATCACCTTGCCCACGCCACACGTCCCACGCACTTCATTTGCGTGCACCTCATGATAGAGAGCTCGGCGAACGCGATCCCTGAATTCCACCCCGATTTTATGTAATTTACTGCGAAGAATGGAGCGGCCGAGGGGACTCGAACCCCCGCCTACAGCTTGGCAAGCTGTCGTACTACCCCTATACTACGGCCGCGTTTCTTCATTTTTATAACACGCCGCTCCCATGCGCACAAGAAGCGCAGCGCCAGCTATTTAATTTCCGCCACAGGAACAATAATTGTCCCGATCTTTGAACTCCCGCGGTCCTGCACCAGTAGCCGCAAACTCGTCGCCTCCGGCAGCAGCGTCACGCTCTCGTCGCAGCGCACTCCCGTGCCCAGGTCGGCATCGTACTGGGCGTCGTTCAGGTTTAAATTGACTCTCTCCTCGGCGCTATCGATCACTTTCCCCCTAATGTCTTCCTGAACGAAGTAAATGTCGAACGAACCCTTTCTCACTCCGTCTTCCGGCGTAAGGCGCATCTCGCGAATATCGACGATCGCGGCGACCTTCAGTGCGTTCGCCGCCGTGCCGCCGCCCCGCGCGATGTTTGCCCGCATCACGATCGCGCTCGATTCCAGCGGACTCTGCATCGCCAGCGCTCGCGTGAGGTTTCCGCTCTCCGCGACTGGATCGGCTTTCGACGCGAAATAAGATTTCGGATAGCGCACTTCCACCCCGCCGCGTTTCACTTTCACCTTGATCTCATGCAACTTGTCGTCGAGCGCTGCTTTCTCCACGTAAAACCCCAGCGTGTAACTCACCTCGGCGTCCTCGACCGCATGACGAATTGCCCCCGTCAAATCATTCGTGTTGGTGAACGCTCTCCCGCCCGTCGCGTCCGCCATCTTCAGCATCGCGTCGATCCCGATCGGCTGGCTCGTTTCCGCAGGCATCGTTCCGCGTCCTCGCGCCACGTCGTCTGCATCAATTCCCTCTGTCATCGCCTTTGACAGTTCGCTGCGCGGCAAGAGCCCTCTGGCGTCTACTGGATACAGCGCGATCTGCGCCGGGGCCATCATCCGAGCGATCGCCGTCCCTGAGTAAGGCAGGTTCGCCGTCAGCCAGATCAGGTTCTTTCTTCCGGGAACTCCCGCCACGTGGCTGGCGATCGCACGCAGCGCATCCATTGTCGTGCGCGCCCGGTCCTGATTTTTCATGCCCGCAAGAATCAACCGCTCCTGATTTATGGATTGATTGAAGCGGCCCGGCACCGGCGTATGCGTCGAACCGGGCTCGACCTCTTCTCTGCGCGATTTCGAAGTCGCGTCGAATTTTTCAACAACTGCCAGTAATTGCGCTCGATCGCCGGTGAAATCGCACAGAACGTGCAACTCGTCGGTCAGGCTATAAATCGCCACTCGCTCGTTTGGATCGAGGCCTTTCAGGTACTCGAGCAAATGATTCTTAGCGTTTGCGAGCGCATGCTCTTCGAGCCACGTCGGGGAAGTCTCATACGGCTCCGCCCCTGCTCCAACGAGCGTGTTCAAGTTATCCAGCAATAGAATCGTCACGCCGGGTTGTGCTGCGCCGTTGCGGGAAACGAGATTTGAAAACTCTCCGCGCGGCGGCTCCGCCGCAAGATTGTCTCCTGGCGTGCTCTCGATCGAAAACACGCTGATCGTCTGAGGCTTTCCCTGATCCGTCACACTGAAGTCGTCTTTCGTCAGCGTGGAAACCGGGCCGCTCCGGTCCCGCGCCACCACGTTGATCTGCACCAGCCGCGTTGCCACCTGGATCGTCGGCGAAGCTTGCTGGCCATCCTGCGCTGGGATTGCAACAGGGACCAGCACAAGGGCTGCGAAAACTGCGACGCGCTTCATATTCGCCGCCATTTAACCAGACTCGGCAGCCACATTCGAGCGTAATTCTTTTGCGGAAGGTCATCCTGTACGGATTCGAGTCAGCTCGCGCAGCTCAAAAAACCGTCGGGGCATCCGTCGCCGGATGCCCCTAGGTTTGCCGCCCGGTGGTGACGGGCAGCGGGTACGGAAGCTCTTGCTTCTTCCCCTGTTTGACGCACCAACTACTTTTGCGTGAGGTCGCGCACGGCGTATCCGGGCGGCACGGAAAACAGCGCCGGGTTGGGTGTGCTTCGCTGAATATCCGTCAGTTGATTCAGCGTGTTTCCATTCATTGGGTCCGTCACGCGCCGCAGCACCGTGACGTGCAAATCCTTCGAGTACCAGTTCTCATACACGCTTTCGATAGGCCGGTCGTTCCCGATCTGTCCCGAGGGAATCACCCGTGTAGTTCGGCTCCCCTCCACCATCAGCCCTTCCATCATCTTCACACCAAGCGACTCCACGTCCTGATCCATGCTCGATCCCCGTCCGCCGCGCGCGCCCGGGCTGCCCGAAGCAGCCGCTGTAGCGCCGTCCACCATGCCCCGCGCGCCGCCATCATTCAGCGGAATCACGGTCACGTTTCCCGTCACGATGTTCAGCGTCGCGGAACCGGCAGGCGTCTTATCGACCGCAATCTTCAGCACACCCATCGGCGAGCGAGTCGCCGTGTGACTCGCTTTATCGATGTGGTAGCTCGCACCTTCAACGGGGTCTGTAATCGTGATTGTCGAATCGTTCTCTCGCCGCTCCCGCCCTTGTGCGTCGCGGCACACTGACGTCGTCAACTTTCGGTCGATGTTCGTGCCGTCCGAGAGCTTCTGGGTGTGCTCAAAAATCTCCTGACCGCAGTAAGGCGCGTCCGTCACAGGCACCCTGGTGATCGTAGTCTGCGGCTGCACCATCTTCTTGTCCGTTTGTGCGCCCGCCGCCGCGCTCAGAAAAGCTCCTAAAGCGACTGCCATGAAAATTCGTCTCATCGCTACTCCTTGTTGGACCCATCGGATCCGAGAACTCGTATCGCCCGCACGCGCCCCGACTCATCCACCACCGCATCCGCCGCAATCTCAGGCGTCTTCACAGGATTCACATTCGAAAACATTGCCGCCGGCAGCTTCACTCGTACGATCGTGCCTCCTTCGATCGGTTCGCCTCCATCAACACGCACGAATGTCATCACTCTCTTTGCACTCGAGTGTTTTGCATTTCCGCCCGGGGTCGCGCTCACTTCCACCGTCAGTGTTGCTGACGCCCCTCCGGACGGAACCCTGACCGGAAGATTCGCTAGCGATTTCCCGGGCATGCCAGTCGAGCCCCGCACGTGTTGCTGCGCATGAATGAAAGCCAATAATCCGATTGCGCCCACGAGCACAGCCGCCACTGCGGAGATCCAGCTCACGCGCGGCCAGAATTCGCGCCGCGCCACACTGACGATTTCCGGCGCCACAATCGGTTCGACGATTGCCGGCGCGAGCGCATCCATCAGCGATCTCACTTCCGCACGTGCAGACGACACATTCGTGAAACGCCCCGCGCAAGAAGCACAGCTCGCCAGGTGCTCCCTCACCGCATGCGCCTGCAGCTGCGGCAACTCGTTATCCACAAGACCCCTCAACCGCGAATCCCGCACACAACTGCTCATTGCCTTCCCTCGCCGTGCTTCATGAATTCCTTCTTGAACTCGGCCGTCGCGCGCAGCAAGAGCTGCCCCACCGACGCCGGGTTCAAATTCAATGTCTCCGCCAACTCCCGGTACGAAAATCCCGCGTGGTGCAGCAGCAACAGTTGCGCCGATCGGCTACGGATCGAACCGAGCGCGCGCCGCACGCGCAGTTGCTTCTCTCGTCCAATCAACTCATCGAGCGCGTCAGTTCCGTCACTTTCACCTCGAGATGCTTCTAACGCAGCCGCGTTTTCGCGGCGCTTTCTGCACATCTCCATCTTCAGCGCGTTCAATCCCAGGTTCATGGCTGTCCGGTAGAGCCATCCCGAAATATTGTTCCGTGGACGAAATAATTCCGGACGCCTGGAGAGCCGGTAAAAAGCCTCGGAAACCACTTCCTCTGCTTGTCCCCGGTCTCCGGTCACGCGCATCGTCAGCCCCACGAGCCTTGGATACTCCGCCCGGAAGACGTCCTCGAGCCTTTCGGGCGAGCCGGCTTCGCTGGGCGATTGCGCCCTCAAGCCCGCCAGCTCGATTCCGTCCGTCGCGTCCATCTTCAATGGATACAACAGCGCCCGAGCTCGAATCGTGACACTCATCGTGGATGTGGACGGACGTGAGGCGGGTTAAGTTGCTTTGGAAAACCGCGGCGGTAAGCCGCCGAGACACACGAATACCTGAGCTCTGGACGGCGAAAACTCTTCTGCGCTTA
Organism: Candidatus Acidiferrales bacterium; assembly: GCA_035710585.1. GTDB lineage: Bacteria > Acidobacteriota > Terriglobia > Acidiferrales > UBA7541 > DASTCZ01. The sequence continues at coordinate 4,372 of DASTCZ010000238.1, forward strand.
CAACGGGGATGGGAAGTAAAGCGAAGAGTCGCTTGTTAACTCAATTGTGTTACGCGCGCGCTCTTCACGATCGGCGACTTTTTCTGGCGCTCGGCAAATCGCGTCGCTTTCGTCTTGTCCGTATAGACGCGGCCGAATTTTTCGCCGTCGGCGTAGTACACCGTTACCTGGTAATGCCGGTGCTTGCGCCGCTTGTCAGTGCCGAATTTGGTGAACTTTTTCCTTCGGGGCGTCCGCGTACGCTTCTTTTCCATATCGATCCTGATCGGTGACTCCGACGTAGTCCGGGACTATGACAAGAGCGGCGCGTTCGTGCAAGGCCTTTTTGGAGGGGATTTCAGGCTGAAACTACCGAAGGATGAATGGTAGTTAAGTGTTAATTCCGGTACGCCGACTCCGCCAGCCGCGAAAGCCTTCGCAACATCTGCACCGCAGGCTCCGATCCGCGGCAGCTGTGCGCGTGAAACGCCAGTGTAAATCCGCCGCTTTCCACCGCCGCGCGCGACCACAGCGCAGGATGGCTCGCCAGCGTCACCGTCCACGCAGGCGACGCGCCGCCTCCGGGCAGCCCAAGGTAAAAATTCTCATTCGCGCTCATGCGATGAAATCCGCCCAGCTCCACGTGTCCGTGGGCCAGCGTCGCCACCTGAAAGGTCACGTCGGAAATAAACGGCGTCTCCACGGTCAGAAAATGCGATTCGGCCCCGCTCACCCAGCTCGTCTCTTGCCGGCCGCTGTCGGTGCTAAATTGATACGCGATTCGCGATTCCGCCGGAAGCGTCGCGCGAGGAAGCGAGGGCTGCGAAGCGCCCGGCTGCGCGGTGCTACCCGGCTGCGTGCGTAATTGTGCGCACACCGGCGCAATCGCGAGCAGTAGCGTGGCGCTACTGAGAATGACGCGTTTCATCGCGGTTTCGTTCTCGCATTGTTGACGAGAAACGTGAATATAAGGTTACGCTCCGATTTCGCTCGCCGAAATCGTCCTTTGGTACAGGTCAGGTACACTGCCCGTACTGCCTATCGCGAAGCGCCTCCGATAGTACCGCTGCAAAACAGTGCACTTCGACTCCAAACCTTTTGCGCGAGGTGGCGTCTAAGTAGGTGAATAAGGAAGTTCCGGAAGCGCACTCGAAGTGGGCGCTTCGCACCAGAGACGCAGCGGAAATTTCAGCAAGATTTCACGAAACCTTTTCCGCGAGATTCCGTTACTTACTTTAGGTGGTCTGGAAGGTGAGGGTTTTATGGTTGTACAGCTCAGCAAAGTCCCCAGAATCGAGGCCCTGCGGCCCTACCCGGCGCGCACAATGGATCAGCTTGCTCGTCTCCTTGCCGAAGGCGCGACCGCACGGCCCGATCCACGCCGAGCCAATTTCTTCGAACTCGAAAGCGACTCGCAGATCTTCTATGTCCACATCTCTCCGGCTTCCGGACGCGTTCTCCTGATCGGGGTGTGGCAAAGATCTCTCGTGCCCTGTTCACTAGCGCCCGCAGTTCAGGCCGCCTAAGCCTGATAGACGCCACGCACCGATCGCCGTCCACAATTCCGAATTCACGCTCTTCTGAGTCGCGCATCGTCCGATTTCAGTTCCGCTGATCGCAAAAAAGACTTCAACCTTCCCGCGTCCGGAATTGCGCGTTCTCTCTCCGGTAGAAAAAATGAGCGGCCGGCGTCGCGACCGGCCGCTCAGCATTTTCGCTGCTCCTATATAATGGCCAGCCGGTTCGACTAGTCATCCCTTTGGGGAGGCAATTATGGACAACGGCGGCTCGCCCAGCTCTCATAAACTGTCGGAGACCTCGCCAGAATCTCCTTTCACGATGTTCATTCAGCTGGATGGGAAGTCTCCGGTCCCGACGCAATTTCGTTCTCCTGGGACGTTTTCGATCCTCCGTCTCCAGTCGCCCACCGGACTTCCTGACCGAATCACGAAGTCATCGGAGGTCCCCGCGCTGCTGGTCTCGATCTCTCTCAAGTCTCTCCCCCAAGTAAGCTACAAAGTCTGGTCGTCAGATAAGCTCATTCCTACATCCATCGTTCACCCGTTTCGATCCAACATTATCGATTTCGATTCAACGCCAGGCTGCTGGGCAGGCTGCGCCTTCGATTACGTTCACTACTCGATTCCTCGTACGGTGCTCGATGACATTGCCGGGGATTCGGGATTCGGCCGAGTACGCGACTATCGTTTGGCAGTGCTCGAAGATGATCTGGTGGTCACGCAGATTACGAAGAGCGTTCTCCCCTTCCTTGGCCGCAACGATGGTCTTTCATTACTCGCTTTAGATCAATTCAGTCTGATTCTCGGAGCGCATCTTGTTCAGCATTATGGTGTGTTCCAAAAGATAGCCCGGCCTTCATTGGGAGGCTTGGCGCCGTGGCAGAAGCGGCGAGCGTCGGAACTTCTGCATGAAAACATGCATGGCCGCATCCGGCTTTCTGACATTGCACGCGAGTGCGGGCTTTCCGTCAGCCACTTCGCCCGGTCATTCAAAAGCTCCTTCGGCACTTCCACTCACCGGTGGCTGATTCAGCATCGCATTGACCACGCCAAACAACTGTTGACTCAGACCAGCATGTCCCTGATCGACGTCGCCATTCAATCGGGATTCAATGACCAGGCAGCGTTCACGCGCACCTTTCACCAACTCGTCGGAGTCAGCCCCGGAAGATGGCGACGGCGCTACACGACTGGCATTCCCGAGCGTGGGGCCACAATCTCCTAATCATTTGAGAGCGTCGCGCCACCCGCTGGTCGGTACGACGCATTCTTAAGCAACAAACGACAAAATCAGCAAAATTCCGCAAGAGAGCAAGCCTGCACGGCGGTACGGTATCCGTTCGCATGCCTACGACGAAATCATCGGCTCCCGTACAGGTCGTGGAAGAAACGCCTGCTTACTGGAGAGTGGTGTTCGACTATCCGCCGTTCAACGTGGTGGACGCGACGATCTTCCAGTACCTCCAGGATCTGCTCGCGCGTATGGAAGCCAGCTCGAACGTGCGTGTCGTCGTGTTCGAGAGTGCGAATCCTGAGTTCTACCTGTCCCACTTTGATTTGACCGGCAAGATCGGAAACGTCATGACGGCTGTCGGACCCTCCGGTCTTCCGATCCTCATGGATACATTCGTCCGGCTCACAAAGTCTCCTGTTGTGAGCATCGCAAAAATTAGAGGCTGCGTCCGTGGCGTGAGCAGCGAATTCGTCCTTGCCTGCGACATGCGCTTCGCGTCGCGCGAGAATACTCGGCTGGGCCAGCCCGAAGTTGGCGTGGGACTCCATCCGGGCGGCGGTGGTGCAGAACGTCTTCCGCAGCTGGTCGGTCGCGGACGCGCGCTCGAAATCATTCTCGGCGCGAACGACTTCGATGGAGACACAGCAGAACGATACGGATATGTAAACCGGGCGCTTCCCGACGCTGAGCTGGACGGCTTCGTAGACGCCCTCGCCCGCCGCATTGCCTCTTTCGACCGCCGTGCCATTGGGGCGGCCAAAAATCTCGTCAACCAGGTCTCCTTGCCATCCGCCGGCCAACTCTTGGATGCCATCACCTCATTTGAAACAGCGCTGATGTGGCCAGAAGCGCAGCGGCGCATCAAAACTCTTCTAGAGGCCGGATTGCAACGCGACGCCGGCTTCGAGAAGCGATGGCCCGAGGTGCTCGGCACGCTCCTCGAAACCAAAACTGGTAATCAATCATCGTTGGAAGAGAAAGGCGCCACACCATGAACGCCACCGCGCAGCGCCCCGAACGGCTGACGCGCGATAACGCCGTGCTACTCCTGGTGGATCACCAGGTTGGCTTGTACACGGGTGTTCGTGACATCGACGTCCTTCAACTCAAGCACAACGTTGTCGGCCTGACGCGGGCGATGCTCGCGCTCAAGGTGCCGGTTGTCGTCACTACTACCACGGAGAAAATGTGGGGACCGCTCATCCCCGACCTCGCCGAACTTTTACCCGGAGCGCGGGGCATCGAACGCACGACCGTCAACGCCTGGGACGAGAAACGCGTCGTCGAGGCGGTCAAGGCCTCCGGTCGCAAGAACCTCATCGTGACGGGCATTTCCACCGACGTGTGCTGCGCTTTCCCGGCCATCGCTGCCCTCGCCGACGGCCTCCAAAGTTATGCCGTCATCGATGCATCAGGTGGTTTTAGCCAGACCCAGGTCGACATGGGAATCTTGCGCATGCAGCACGCCGGTGTGATTCCGGTGTGCTACTCCAACGTCGCGGTTGAGATTCTCGCCGATAATGCGGCGCCGGAAGCCGAGGCGGTCTACGGCGCGCTCGGCATGCCCTTCAGTGGTTTGGTTTTTGACCTTAGGCAGTATTTCTCGCGAAGTTGATCGAGGAGTACGCCACGTCTTCAATTCCCGTTTCTATCGAAACAGAAAATCCCCAAAACAAAGGAGAAAAAAATGGCGCAAAAAAAACCAGGCATCGTCTTCTGTCACGGCCTCTGGGCCGATGGCTCCTGCTTCAGCAAGCTGATTGGTCCCCTGCAGGCCGAAGGCTATGAATGCATCGCGGCGCAATACGGTCTCAACTCAACCGCCGAGGACGTCGCCGTCACGAAAGAAACAATCGGCCGCGTCAACGGGCCCGTAATCCTCGTCGGCCACTCCTACGGCGGCACCGTCATTACCGGCGCCGGCACCGACGATCGCGTCGCCGGCCTCGTCTACATCTGCGCGCTCGCTCCTGACGCCGATGAATCGTCTCAGACGCAGCAGTCCAACTTCCCGACGACCAACGTCTTCTCTCAAATCGAAGTCGTCGATGGACGCATCTGGCTGCGCCGCGAGGGCCTGAAGTATTTCTGCGGAGACCTTTCAGAGCAGGAGCAGAAACTCGTGTGGGCCACCCAAGGCGTCCCGAAACCCGATCTATTTTCGGCTAAGGCTGGTGGTACGGCCTGGAAATCAAAGCCCAGTTGGTACATCGTCGGCAA
>DASTCZ010000239.1:0-38476 GCA_035710585.1 Candidatus Acidiferrales bacterium
TTCGTGGCCGTGCTTGCGGAATTCTTCCGGAGTCATTTGTGCCTCAGCGAGAAATGTGGGAAGCGACCCGCGCGAATGTTACCCGTTTCATTACTGGTCGGCGAGAATGGTTTTCGCGCGCGACGCCTCGTGAACACTAGCAATCTCGCGAGGAATGCAGCGTAGCGAGTTCGTTCGTCCGAGCGAGCCGTCAGACCGAGCTGAATTGCAGAGTGAGTTGTCAGGCGGACCAGGGGGTTGGCTTGCGGTCCCAGCGATGCGCGCGCAGCTTTTCGATCAGCGCTGCATCGAGCGGACCGGCATCGCTCGCGGCCAGATTTGCGCGAACGTGCTCAGCTTTACGCATGCCGATGATGATCGTGCTTACCGCTTTGTGCGAGAGGATGAATCGCAGCGACATTTCGGGGAGTGACATCTTCGGCGGCAGAAGCTTGCTGATCGCATCCACTCGATCCATGGTTTCCGCGAGATTCTTCGGATTGAAGTAGCGCGAGCGCCAATCATTTTCCGGGAAGCGTGTTTCGCGCGTCATTTTTCCGCCGAGGCTGCCCTCATCGAGCGGCACGCGCGCAATCACGCCGATACTTCGCTCTATGCACAGCGGAAAGAGTTCGTCTTCCGGCGCTTGATCGAAGATGTTGTAGATCACCTGCACCACGTCGACGAGCCCGGTGCGAATTGCGGCGATTCCATTTTCCGGTTCCCATCGATTCAGGCTCAACCCGAAGAAGCGAATTAGCTTCAGTTTTTTGAGCTGTTCGACGGCGCGGCGAAAATCCGGATCGCCGGCCCAACTGTCGTCCCACACATGGAACTGCAACAAGTCAATGGTCTCGACGCCGATCGTTTTGCAAATTTGCCGCGCGGATTCGAGCACGTAATCTGACGGAAACACATCGCGGTAGGAATCCTTCGATGACGCAGGCCACTTGCGATTTTTCGGCGGGACCTTCGACGCGGCGACGAGCTTTTTGCCGGAATTCTTCGCCAGCGTTCGGCCGAGCAGCGAATCGCTCTTCCCTTCTCCATACGCCCAGGCAGTGTCGAAGAAATTGCAGCCGAGATCAGCGGCGAGTTGCAGCGCGGCGAGCGATTCGGAGTCGTCGGAGTCCGTCCACATGCCCATGCCCCAGAGCCCATGAGCAATTTCGGAGACTTGCAGACTAGTTCGCCCCAGCGTGCGGTATCGCATCGCGGAATCTTCTCAAACAAAGCTCAAATTACAAATCGCGCTGTCTACTCTCACAAGAGAATCGGCCTAGAAGTATTTCATCCTCCGCGCGCCGAACTGAATATCGGAAGCAGCCACGACCAAAGGAAATGGGAGAAGCTCGGGAAATAAGTGGTCAGCAACGTGATCACCGGGACCGCGGCGAAACCGGAGAGCTTCAGCCACATTTCGAATCCGAATGAACCGGTCTCAGTGTTCGTTAATCGCGATAGCGTGTGATCGTGGTGCATCTGCGAGTAGACCCAGAACACAAGCGCGAAGCCGCACAGAAACAATCCTGTGAGGAGCGACTGCAGTGCGTGCCTCAATCCGAAAGGGTACGAGGAAACTGCAAGGACGATCATGACAAACATGCCGCTTGAAGCGACGATCAGTGTTCTCATCCGGCAGAGCATCGTAACGATGAAATTCGCCAAGACGAGAGAGACGAATTCCTCGACGACCTGAACGGCGGCGCATGGCGGCCGGCTTTTTTCCTCTTCACAGCTGGCCGCGGGTTCCTCGGCTGCGCAATCAGCAACAAGCTGGTCCTCGCGCGACCAACAGGATCTCTCTAAGTGTTTGAGCAAGACTCCACAGACGACAGCGATTTTCGACTGCAGATCGCCGAAGGTCGTCAATAATTTATCGCTGGTGTTACTGAGCGCATTAGGCGTCGGTGCCGCCCCTGGTGGGTCGCTAGATTCCGCAGGCGCCCGTTTCCGATTTTCGGATTTAGACAGACGAAACAACGACTCGTGGCGCCCACCCGCCTCTCGAATAATCTGCGAGAGGCGGTCCTGCGCATCCTTCACGAAGGTGTCCGGATCCCTCTCGAACTGATTTCGCAGCCTATCCGAATCCGGAAGATTTTGAAGGACTCGAGACACATGTTGAAGGCTCTCGAGCTCACGCGCAAATACTCCATAAGTAGTCTGGACAGTATTTCCTCCGGATCGCCAGATTGGCTTCCAGTCAAATCCTGCCAGCCGTGATAAGCCTCTCCGCAATGGGAGCCTGTCGATGCCCGCGAGGAGGCGACGTAGTTCGACCCACATGCCAACGAGCTTTAGTAGCGACGTGCAGAGCAGAGTCAATAACAAGACCAAAAGTGTCCCGAAGCACCACTCGTAGGGCGTGCCTTCGAGACCCTGGAACGGATGGTGCACTGTTAGTACGGTACCGACGGTTGCGAGCGCGACGAAAAACCCAATCGTAGCAGCTGAGTCATAGCTCAACGGTTGGGCCATCTTAATTAGTCTTTGGTTGCGGTTCTCCGTAAGCCTGGCGATTCTTGAGGCATCGGCGTCCTGCGGTTCGGAGCTGGCGCTTTCGCCGATTCGCGGCGCCGTCGGTTCTTTCGCTACTTGCGACAGGGGCGTATCGAGGTCAGGCAACCTGGGCCGCCTTTTGTCCAGCAGCGAAGCGGCGTTTAGACACTGCCACAGACACCAGTAGGCACCGCCTAACAAGAGAAGAAGCGGGGCGACCGGCGATACTCCGCTGATTATGTTTACGTACCGATAGTAAGCAGTCAGCCGGATATCGGTTGTGGGCCACGCCAGATTCCAGGTCACGTAGGTGACAATCGATAAAAGGACGGAAGCCATAACGGGAATTACCCAAATGTGGCGTTCGTTGCGTGCCACCCGTCGTCTGAGATCCTTCCATCCCGTGAGTACGACCGCTCCCGTTAAAGCAATCAATGCCAAGGCCAACAAATATGCGTCAGCGCGAACGTGAGCTCCGCACTTCCTAAATGCCGTTGCAAATAGCACGATGATCGGACCGAATAGGAGGATCAGGAAGGCCAGCAAGACGACGCAAGCCGTGGACAGAACCCATGCGCGGCGCCAATCATGGATAGGCGCGAAGCGAGCGAATGTCTCTGAAGATGCAAGAACAGAACCGCGGACGACCAGCCATAGGTGAACGAATACGCCGATGAGAATCACGAGACAGAGGGCTTTCCAGGCTAGCGGCAACCGTAGATTTGAATCTCCAAATGGATGAGCTCCGCCGCTGTTCGGCAGCAAGGTCGAAACCGGGGGTCGTTCCGTCATGCGGGGATCGCCGAACCACCAGCTGTGGGGAACAATGTTGCCAAATACTGCGAGTGGCCAGAACTCGGTGCGGCCGAGGACCATGAGGTGCGTCTGCGGCGCGAGAGGTAAATTTCGATCGTTCCTGAACCAAGAGGGTCCATATTCGAAGTAATTACCGTCAGGCAGATTCCGATCAACTGTATTTACGCAAACAGGCGTACGAGCAAGCGAGAGCATCGCATTGAACGTTCCGAGTGTGGTCTCGCTTCCGAACCCTGCGTGGACGCGAGGATTTGCAATGTTTGCAGGCGTGGCGACAAAGTCTTCGCCTCCCCCGAACAAGGGGTAGGTGCTCAACGCCAGAATTCCGTCGAGACCCGGGTCCGCCAGTTGGTCTCTCGCGAAGAGCAGATCCGCAGACACGACAACGATACGAGCTTGCGGATAGGATTTATGAATGTAGCGGGTCAGGAAGAGTTGATCTACCGGGTCGGTCGCTCGGATGACAACGACTTGTGCACCATGCGACCTCAGATCAGCAACAATTTGCTGAAGTATCGCCTCCTGCGATAGGGGCGTCTGATTTAACGAAAAAGTAGGAACGGTGTCGTCGTTATTATGATTCTCTTCGAGATCGGACCGAAGTGCAGCGCGCGGAATGTCCTTATTATTTTCCGACTCATTCAGAATCGCGTCTTTTTGATAGGCAGACCGCAATTGAGAAATCTCGCGGGGAAACGAAAGTTGCATCGGCTGGCCTTCATCTTTTATCTCAGCGTCATCGGCAGCGTCTGATGCATCCCCGAAACCGTACTGCGTCTCATCTTCAGACAGAATTGCAATCTGCCATGGCTGGTAATGAAGCCTCCGCGTTGCGAACTCAACAAACTTGCCGATCGCATAGCGGTCGTTCTGAACGAACGACGCGAAATCGGGCTCGTTCGCGCCAAAGCGTTGGCTGAACGCCTTTACGGCTGCGTCCCCCGAGGCGGTGCCGCTGCGAACTACTGTCACACGGCATTGATTTTTCCCCTGAATATTTGCCAACGCGGTGTGCAAAGACAAGAAAGATCCAGAAAAGGTGGGGCCTAGAATCTCAACACTCTCGTCATCCCATCTCGCGACCGCAGTGAATTTCGACAGCGAAGTTGGGGATCCGGCTTGTAGCCACAGCTCGAGTTTGCTCGAGATTTCGAGGGCGTTTTGGAACTGATCATTCCGAATTCCGGACATGGGGGTTTCTCCAACCAGGAAGACCAGAAGAGATTCGTCTGTATTCTCCTCATTTCCGGACGGTTGAAAAATCATCAATCCGGGAAATTTTTCGCGGCACGAATTCCAGGAATCTTCGAGCGAGCGTATCCGGAAGTCGACGTTTTCCTGATGAGGGCGTGGGTCCCAAGGAAGCACGGCGCGGACGAACGAGTATTTTTGCGATGCTTGCGCGCCCAACTGAATCGCGTCGATCATGCGGTCGAACTGCAAACCGAGCTGGGTGTGAATCGGGTCAGGAAGCGTCGCAATGATGACGCGAGTATCTTTAGCCGAATGGAGCTGGGATTTGTCGCCGAAGTAATCGTGAAGCGCGTTCCAGAGATCCTCGTAAGAAGCGACGGGAGGATTGTCGTCAGGGCATCCGAGGCGCAACTGCGGTGAAGTCAAATCAGGCGGAGAGGGCGGGCTCGTTATCACACCCTTGTGTGCGAGGGCGAACGTTTGTACAGCAGCGAACGTCGGAAGCGATGTGCGACCTGTATTTGCCAATTGAAGGATCGCGCTGAGCGCGATCAGAGATAGATACAAATACTTTCGCGGCATGGCATCACCCTCCCAACCCGCAACAGCGGGACGGTCCGAATCAGAGACCCCGGTTTTGACACGAGAGGGAAGGGCTCTCTATGCCTTTACAACCACGAAACGATGTTGTCTGGACGTTAAGAGAAGGTGCCGATATATAACAGGCAGGGTATTGCGTCAATATAAATTGTGATCTACCTCGGGGCGTGCTGGCGCGGGCGATGGATCACGGGAAGCATTTGGAGTTGAACACAAAAACCTTTGCCAAAATTGTCCGAGGGACACGAAAATCCGCGATTCGGGCGACAAACGCAATGCGCTTGACGCACGGAGCGGCGGGAAGTAGCTTCGCTGGCAACGAGGTGTGTCGATGGGCGTGCAGACTCCGATCGCAACAATGCAGGATTCGCCGGAGATAATTGCGTCGAATGGGGCGAGCGAGGAACAGAAACGAGAGCGGTGGAGCGCGGCGGCGCGAATCGGGTTCCGGCTGGCGTTTGTCTATTTCGCGGTTTACGTGATCATCACGCAAATGCTGGGGAGCCTGTTTGCGTTTATCCCGATTCCATTTGAGATCGGCACGCTGAAGCCTTTTCGCGCGACGGTGGAATGGACGGCGAAGCATGTGTTTCACGTGACGCAGCCGCTTGTTTGGACGGGGAGCGGAAGCGGCGACAAGACTTTCGACTGGGTGCAGACGTTTTGTCTGCTGGTGTTGGCGATCGCGGTGACGATCGTGTGGTCGGCGATCGACCGGCGGAGCGAGAGCTATCCGCGGCTGTACAAATGGTTCCGCATATTTCTGCGATTTTCGCTGGCAACCACGATGCTGACGTACGGCTTCGTGAAAGCGGTGCCGATGCAGATGCCGTTTCCGAGCCTGACGCGCCTGATGGAGCCCTACGGAAATTTTTCGCCCATGGGCGTGCTCTGGTATTCGATCGGAGCGTCGAAGGCTTACGAAATTTTCGTCGGGTGCATGGAGATTCTGGGCGGAGTGCTTCTCTTTTTTCCGCGCACGACGCTGCTCGGCGCGATGGTGTGCCTGGCCGATACGGCGGAAGTTTTTACGCTGAATATGACATACGACGTGCCGGTGAAGCTCTTCGCGTTTCAGCTGATTCTTCTTTCGCTGCTGCTGCTGGGGCCGAATTTTTCGCGCATGGCGAATTTTCTGCTGCGAGGCCGCACCGAACAGGCGAAGGGCGAGCCGGAACTATTCAAATCGCGGCGGGCGAATTGGATCTCGCTGGGCGCGCAGGCGGCTTTCGGGCTTGCGGTGATCATCGGGAACACTTACGGAGTGATCCAGCAATATCACCAATACGGAGCGGGCGCGCCGAAATCGCCGCTCTACGGGATCTGGAATGTGACGTCGTACAAAATGGACGGCATGGAGCATCCTCCGCTACTGACGGACACTGTGCGGTGGCGGCGGGCGATGTTCACCTACGCCGCTCTTCCGTATCTCGTTTACAGCCAAGGGATGGACGACACATTCACTCAATACATCTCGAAACTGGACATGAAGGAACACACGCTCGAATTGACCAAGCGAGGCGTGAAGGATTGGAAGGCTGATTTCGCGTTGACGCAGCCAGCTGCTGACCAACTCGTGCTCGATGGACAAATGGACGGGCACAAGATCCAGGCGCAGCTGCAGCTTTTCGATTACAAGAAGCTGTTGCTGGTGAGCCGGGGCTTTCATTGGGTGCAGGAGTATCCGTTTAACAAGTGAAGTCAACTGCCTATTGAACCGATGCTACGCAGACCAAAGGTGAGCGGATGACAGGAATCGACTGGGCGATTCTGGGAACGTATTTCGTCTTTGTGCTGGGGATCGGAATTGCGCTGAAGCGCGCAGTAAAGACGAGCACGGATTTTTTTCTGGCCGGGCGCGCGATTCCCGCATGGGTGGCGGGGCTGGCGTTTATTTCGGCAAACCTGGGAGCGCAGGAAGTAATTGGGATGGGCGCTTCCGGCGCGAAGTACGGCATTTCGACGAGTCATTTTTACTGGATCGGCGCGATTCCCGCGATGGTGTTCGTGGGAATTTTCATGATGCCGTTTTATTACGGCTCGCGGGCGCGTTCGGTGCCGGAATATTTACGGCTGCGATTTGACGAGAAGACGCGCGCGCTGAACGCGATCAGCTTTGCAGTCATGACGGTTTTTTCATCAGGCATTTCGATGTATGCGATGGCGAAGCTGATCCTTACGCTGCACGTGTTGGACGAGCCGTTTCGCAAACTGGGGATCGGGCAGGAATGGATATTTCATGTCGGAATCATCGTGAGCGCGCTGGTGGTGCTCGGGTACATTTTTCTGGGCGGGCTGACGAGCGCGATCTACAACGAAGTGCTGCAATTCTTCCTGATCGTCGCCGGATTCTTACCCCTCGTGTGGCTGGGACTGAAAAATGTGGGCGGCTGGAGCGGGTTGAAATCGAAGCTCGATCCGAGCTACGTGCATTCATGGGTGGGAATGGGGAGCGCCACGACGAACCGGCTCGGCGTGGAATGGTTTGGGCTGGTGATGGGATTGGGGTTCGTGCTTTCCTTCGGCTATTGGTGCACCGATTTTCTGGTGGTGCAGCGCGCGATGGCGGCGCATTCCATGAGCGCGGCGAGAAGGACTCCGCTGATCGCGGCGATTCCAAAGATGCTGTTTCCGTTTCTGGTGATTTTTCCAGGGATTATCGCCATTGCTTTGCCGACGGCTGCGGTCGGACAAGCCTCGATCACCGTATCCGGCACGCCGTCAATTCCGGACTCGGCGCCAAAAGCGGAGGGACAGGGGCTGATTCCATTTAAGGTGGACCCTTCAACTGGGGATCCGATCCGCGACAAAAACGGCCAGCCTGAATTGGATTACGACCTCGCCGTGCCAAGAATGCTGCTGCACTATTTTCCGAGCGGCATGCTGGGGATCGGGCTGACGGCGCTCCTAGCGAGCTTCATGTCCGGCATGGCGGGCAATGTGACGGCGTTCAACACAGTGTGGACCTACGACATTTATCAATCGTATTTGAGGCCCGGCGCGAGCGACGCGCACTATTTGTGGATGGGGCGCATGGCAACTGTCGCGGGGATCGCGCTTTCGGTAGCTGCGGCGTACCTGGCAAACAATTTCAACAACATTATGGACATGCTGCAGCTCGTGTTCGCGTTTGTGAACGCGCCGCTCTTCGCGACATTTTTGCTGGGAATGTTTTGGAAGCGCGCGACCGGGCACGGAGCGTTTTTCGGGCTGCTGTCCGGCACGCTCGCGGCGGCAACACACCATGCACTGACTTTGCCGACGGGGGCAGCGAGCGGAATCAAGGGCGGATGGATTGCTACTTTGCACGTCTATCCGAGCGAGATGGCGCAAAATTTCTGGGCGGCAATCTACGCGTGGACAACGTGCTTCATCGTAACGATTGTGATCAGCTTGATGACGAGGCCGGAGGACGAAAGCAAGCTGCGCGGGCTGGTGTATTCGCTGACGCCGAAACCCGAAGAGGAACAACATGCGTGGTATGGGCGGCCGGTAACGCTTGCAGTGTTTGTGCTGGCAGTGACGGTAATTTTGAACATCATTTTCTGGTAGCGAGCGCGGCGAAGAAGTATTCATGAGGATGGAATGCGATGATTGATATCCGGTTGCCGATCGGCGGGCTCTTCGCTCTGCTGGGAATCGTGCTGATCGCGTTTGGTGCAGAGAGCGATCCTTCGCGCTACGTGAAATCGCTGGGAATCAACATCGACTTGTATTGGGGGATCGTGCTGCTTATCTTCGGCGCGATCATGCTGCTGCTCGGCCGGCGCAGAAGCCGCGCAGCGAAATCGTAGCGACGAACTTTCTTACTCAATCAATCAAAGAGAGAGGAGGAGGCGGACGACGGAGCCCGCCTCCCGCTGAGGCTATTCAGAGGCCCGTAGCTGTGGAGAAGCTTTTTGAAGCTGATTCAGCAGATCCGACGCGGCTTCCGGCGCGTGGACCTTGGATTCGGTCACAATTTCCGGAGCGCTGATTTTTTCGCCGTAGAGTTCCTTGTTGGCGTCATTATCCGGACGAAGCGTGGAGCCTTCGAGCGAGACGCCGGCAAAGGCGCCGCGCGAGCGGGAATACGTGAGCAATTCGGAGCGAAGAGTGACGTCTGTGGCCGCTTCCGCGTCGCGACCTTTGGGTCCGGCCGCGGCGGAGATGTCGCCGCCGACTTTCACTTTGCTATGGAGCAGGCTATCCACTCCGCGATTGTTCATGACGAGAATGACGAAGTCAGTGGCTTGGCCGCCGATTTGAAGACCGACGCTGCCTCCTTCGAGGGCCATCATCGTGGGGGCGCCCCATTTGCCGCCGAAGTCTTTTCCGGTACGGCACGACATCACGCCGTGGCCGTAGCTGCCTCCGACGATGAACGCGGCTTTTACGACCGATGGCATGACAATGACGCACCGGGCTTTATTCAACAGATCCTGGGGAATGTCGTCCGGCACGTTGAGAATCTCCTGCATCACTTTGCCGGCATTCTGGAGCCGGTCCTGCTGATCCTTCGCGCTTGGCCGTGCCAAGGCCAGAGGCGCGCAGAGCAGCCCGGCTGAGGCAAGAGCGATCCACTTTCGAATCATTTTCAATTCTCCTTGTAACTGATAACTCCTGGTCCCAAAGATCAGGCCGATTTATTACCAACGAGCAGGAGCACGACTCCGCCCGCGAGAGCCAAGCCGCCGAGCACGGGGGGAAGCGGAATGGTTTTGTGTTCCGTCTTCGTTGCGTGAATGGGCCCGACGTCAACCACATCCTTGTGGGTCGTATATGTGATTCCCTGATAGGCCAGTGCGATCACGCCGAGAATGACCAGTAAAATCCCGACAATCGTGGCTGGTTTCATGCATGTCTCCGAAAGAGCCGGGCCGAGCGAAACACTTCGCCCGGCCAATCAAGTACGCGCTCTCGCTAGGCACTTCGAAACAAATGGCCGATCAAGGTAAGAACGAAGAGGATCAGAAAAATGAAGAATAAAAGCTTGGCAATCCCGGCAGCCGCGACAGCGATACCCGTGAAACCAAGAACCGCGGCGATCAGAGCCACGACAAAGAAGATCAACGCCCAGCGCAGCATGTTGGATACCCTCCTCTTATGTGATTACGAATGCGCCGATTCGGTGTGCACTCACTTACAAGTGGGCGTTATAGGCGGACGAGGACGGACAAGCCATACGCGCGGCACCGTAACCCGAAATGGAGGAATCGTGTAACGCGGGGTGTGGCGAAGGATTGGCAAATCTTACATGACAGTCCCGGTATCTGCACTGCCAAGGGGGCGGAAGAGCATGGATGCATTGAAGATGTCACCAGCGGCCAGGAAATTGCATCACATCCACAGGCGGCAACGAGCAGTGGTCTCCTACAGGGATCACTCTGCCCGACACAATCTGACACGTAGGGAGTGCGCGGAACTCTAATCCAGCTCTTGCCTCCTGCAACTTCTTGCGTCAACGAGCGCGGCTCGCTCATCCCGCGGCGCCGCATCGGTTGACCGAACTTAATGCTTCGACTCCTTGGCACGGTCGGCAGTAGAATTCAAATGAGCGTATCGCGAAGCAGCACTCGCTGAAATTAGAGAAAGCGGGGGATGATGGCGCCTTTGCGGTTACTGGTAGCGGATGACCACGAAGTGGTGCGCAAGGGACTTTGCGCACTTTTGCAGGCGCAGCCGGGCTGGGAGATTGCGGCGGAAGCCAGCGACGGGCGCGAAGCGGTGGAAAAAGCGAAAAAAGTGAAGCCGGATGTAACCGTGTTGGACATCGGCATGCCGTATCTGAATGGGCTTGAAGCGGCGCGGCAGATTTTGAAGGAAGTCTCGAACACGAAGGTTTTGATTCTCACGATGCACGATTCGGACGCGCTGATACGGGAAGTTCTGAACGCCGGCGCGCGGGGATATGTGCTCAAGACAGACGCCGGTGCGGATCTGGTGAACGCCGTGGATGCGGTGCGGCGCAACAAGACGTTTTTCACGCCGAAAGTGGCGCAAATGGTGCTCGATGGGTATTTGAAGCGCGATACAAAGCCCGATGAGAGCGAAACGCCGAGCGCGCGGCTGACTCCCCGGCAGCGGGAAATCGTGCAACTGCTGGCGGAGGGCAAGAGCAGCAAGGAAGTCGCGGTGGCGCTCTCGCTGAGCGTGAAAACCGCGGAGACGCATCGCGCGAACATCATGCGGCGGCTGAACTGCCACTCTGTAAGCGAGCTGGTGCGCTACGCGATCCGCAACAAGATCATCGAGGCCTAGTACGGCGACGCAATCGGCCGTTCAGCTACAAGACGTAGTGGATCATCCGGGTACCAGATAGTCGGCAAGACCCCCAGCCCCCGGCGATACATCTAATACGGTGAAGCAAGTGAGCGCTGGCGCTCTGAGTTGGTCGGACTCGCCTCCGCTCCGCAAAATGGCACGCCTTCGCATTCTCGTCGCAGACGATCACGCCTTAATTCGCAGGGCTTTGCGCGATTTGCTTGAAAATGAAGGCTGGGAAGTGTGCGGAGAAGCTTCCACGGGCCGGGAGGCAGTGGAAAGAGCGGACCGTTTGCATCCGAATTTTGTGGTGATGGACCTGGTGATGCCACAGAAGAACGGACTCGAGGCGACGCGCGAGATCCTGCGAAATCATCCGGAGATACGAATTCTGATCCTCACGCTGCACGACTTTCCAGAGCTGGAACGGGAAGCGAGGAATGCCGGGGCGAGTGGATGTGTGCTCAAGGGAAGCGACTCATCGACACTGCTCGACACGATTCGTAACATCCGAGTCTCGCAAGACTTAGCCGCATACTAGTACCAGGTAATTTCGTCCCAAGACCGCACCATTCGTTTTACCCCGCAATTCTGTGGTGTATCAGGGTTTTGGGGTATTTCCGTAACTTCGCCCCTATGTTTTCCTGTGTGCAAGCAGAACCAGAGCCGTTCACCTCGTTGTGGGGTTTTCAAAGACTTCGGAGCTGATGGAGGAGTCGCGTGAACTGGGGTCAGTTGCAAGGCAAGTGGACGGTGTATCGGGGCAAGGCCCAGGAAAAGTGGGGCAAGCTCACGAACGACGATCTCGACGTTATCGCGGGCAAACGCGATCAGTTCGTCGGACGCTTGCAGGAGCGCTACGGCCTGTTGCGCGATGAGGCTGAAAAGCAAGTTGATGAATTCGCGGCCGCGCTCGACCGCTCCAACGACGGCAAACGAGAAGAGATCAAGCATAAAGAAAAGGCGCGAAAGGCGGGCAGGTCCTGATGCGCGGCGAAAAGCAACCCGTTAGATTGCAGCAAATGTATCCGCAGGACGCGGCGAAGCTGATTAACTGCAGTACGATTTTGTCCAGTCCGAATGGAAGCAGCAGCACAAACCCAACGTCCCCACCCCGGCCGAACAACTTCAAGTTCAGGAGGCCAAAAATGCAGCGGACTACAAAACCTATACAGCAGACTCCGCAACCACAGCCAGCGGTTGGAAGCGACCCAAGGCGCGACGAAGCGTTCTTTGAAGGGCTCGTGCAGCAGTGCGATCAGCGCGTTTACCGGCTGGCATTGCGGATTACTCGGAATCACCAGGATGCGGAAGAGGCGCGGCAGGAAACGATGCTGAAGGCTTACCGGCACCTGGATCAATTCGAAGGGCGAGCGCGCTTCACGACTTGGATTTCGCGCATCGCGATCAACGAAGCGCTGATGACGCTGCGCAAGCGCCGCGATGGGTTGCACGTGCCTCTCGAGGCGGCGAGCGAGCATGCGACGCAGGATCCCTGCGCGCCGCGGCTTTTCCCGACGCCGGAAAGCCCGGATACTTCGTTTGACCGGGAGCAGCTGCGCGGCGCGCTGATGGAGGCGATCGGAGCGCTTTCGCCAATTCATCGCGAAGTATTCATTCTGCGCACAGTCGAGCAGTGCTCGACTTCGGAAACCGCGAAAGCGTTGCAGCTGACCGAGAGCGCGGTGAAAACCAGACTGCGCAGGGCCCGCATGCAACTGAGGAATGCGCTTCGCACACGTTGGGAAGCTGAAGCGATCTAAATTTCAGCGGCGGCCGGGCCGTGCGGTCCGGCCGCCCGATTTTCTCAAGACCAGACCTCGTAATTTTCCTACCAGCCTTCGCTTTAGCGCTTACGGGATTTAGGCGCACCCAAGACCGATTCCGCCCGCGAAACCTGCATCTAACTACCAAGCATTCGCACACAGCACCAGCCCTGCGTCGCGACAAATAAACCAACTCTGAATGAGGAGAACTGGCATGAAGAAATACGCACTCGCGTGCGCCGCTGCGCTAGTCGTGCTTGCGCCCGTGGCCTATGCGCAGGATCACGGAGAAGTCGGAGTGTTCGGAAGCTACTACCGGCAGCAGACGACGAAGACGAACTTTGCCGGACTCGGTGCGCGGGTCGGCTTCGGCGCAAGGCACGTGCAGCTCGAAGCGGAAATGAGCTACGACTTCACGCAGGCCTTCACCGAAGGATTCCAGAACAATACGACCGGGACGGTCACGTTTACGCGCTCGAATTTCCGAGTGCTCGACGGACTGTTCGGGCCAAAGGTCCAATTCGGCGGGCCGGTGAAGGTATTTGCGACTCTGAAAGGCGGTTTCATCAATTACCGTTTTGATCCGGTGCCCGCGACATTTGGGAATTTCACCAGCAGCGTTTCCTCGCTGCGCAGGGACAATGTCAACGGAGTGCTCTATCCGGGAGTGGGCGCGGAGGCGTTTCTTGGGCCGATCGGTTTCCGGCTCGACGTGGGCGACGAGATTTATTTTCGGAGTGGCGCGCACAACGGCTTGCGGGTGACATTCGGGCCGAGCATCCGGTTCTAGCCAATCACAGATTCCCTTCACGATTGCCCGGGAAGACTCGCGTCGCGGAAAACAACTGCGCGCGGGTCTCGCCTGGGCGGTTGAGTGCGCTTTGCCACGTTAGAAAATCATCTGTTCCAGAAAGAGCGCCGAGGCGGCGCCCATCACCGCCGTTGCAATCCATCCGCCGATGAAGAGATACCTGGGCAATTTGAAATCACCCACAATTTTGCGATTTCCGGCAAGGAGCATGGTTGCCGCCATGACCGGCGCGGCGACAATTCCATTGATCACCGCGGCGATAACCAGCGCACGAATGGGATTGAGATGCACGAAATTCAGCGTCACTCCGATCGCCATTGCCGCCACAATCGTGGCATTGAAGGGGAGCGCGCGGCGCGGCTTGTATTGCAGCCCAGCGCGCCAGCGCATCAGCTCCGCGAGCGCAAATGCGGCAGAACCTGCCATGACGGGTAACGCAAGCGCACCGGTGCCAATGATTCCGGCGGCGAACAGCAAATATGCGAAGCGGCCCGCCAATGGCTTCAGCGCCTGCGCGGCCTGCATAGCGGTTTGAATTTTCGTGATTCCCTGCAGATGGATGGTGCTCGCCGTAGTTAGCATGATGAAAAACGCCACGAGATTGGAAGCAGCCATTCCCGAATAGGTGTCTTCGCGGATTCGGCGAAACTGCCCTTCCGCCTGCTCGGGCGCTTCGATCAACGCTTTCTGCCGCGCATGGGTTTGAAGTTCTTCCACTTCCTGCGACGATTGCCAGAAGAAGAGATAAGGCGTGATGGTGGTGCCCAACACCGCGACGGCGATTGCCACGTATCCATCGGTGAACGAACGGACGGGCGGAGCGATCGTGGCGAGAAGTGCGCTCGCCCAATCCGTGCGGGTGAGAAACGCGGTGATCACGTAAGCCAATAATGCGAGGGCGAGAAATTTCAAATACTTCACGTATTGCCGGTAGTGCATGAAGACCTGCAGAGCCGCGCTCAGTGCGGCGATCCAGATCAGATGGATCCATTGCGGGCCATGAACCAGAGTGTGTAACACATCGGCCATGGCGCCGAGGTCGGCACCGAGATTAAAAATGGTGGCGACAAATACGCAGGTGACGACCGAAATGACAATCCAACGCGGGAAAGCTTTGGACATCCCCGCAGCAATTCCTGCGCCGGTGATTCTGCCCAGGCGCGCACTTACCTCCTGAATCGCGCACATCAGCGGGAACGAAAAGAGTGTCAGCCATAGCACCCCATAGCCAAATTGCGCCCCGCCCTGCGCGTACGTGGCAATGCCGCTAGGGTCATCATCAGACGCACCGGTGATCAGGCCCGGGCCCGCTGAATAGAAAAGGGTTTTGAGTTTCCGCAGAAGGGAAAGATTCGAGGAACTAACGTTTCGGGTTTGACGCGAACTCCGGCGAGTGTGCACTTCGCCGGAGTTCACGCGAGACGTCTTCGGCGTCACCGATTCGGCCGAAAACTCGTCGAGGGCGTCAGACTCTTCCCATCAGGAACAAGATCAGCACGATGAGCAGAACTAATCCAAGACCGCCACTGGGGTAATATCCCCATCCGCGGCTGTAGGGCCACGCAGGCAGCGAGCCCATGGCCAAGATCAGCAAAACAATCAAAAGAAGCAGCAGCATGATGTGAGGCCTGCGAACGGCGAATGCAGTTCGCTTCGGCTCTACCTCCCTCGTGAAGTGAACTTCATCCTTCCAAGATTCGACGCGTGGGAAGCGAGCGGCCGCATGAGTACAACCGTGTAGGCGGGACAGCGTGCAAATCGTAGGACGCAGCGCGCTCAATTTCAGAGAAAAACGCCTTCTTCAATTGTGCGGTATTTTCGCGCGATTTCGTGGGTGATTGAGTGTATTGGTCATTCGCGAAAGCGATGTTTTCCTGCAAGGACCAGCGCAGCGACACGCGCCCGAAAAGGAGAACAGCACCATGTCATCAGGAGAAGCCACTCGCCGTCAGCAGGAACCGGATTCGTCGCGACAGGGAGAGCAAGAAAACGAGAAGAACCGCGGACAGAATCCGGGACAGAATCAAGGCCAGCGCCAGAATCCGGATCAGCAGGGTCAGCACAACCCTGGCCAGCAGAACCCTGGCCAGCAAAATCCGGGTCAACGCAAGTCCGGCGCGGCCGAGGACGAATCGGAAAAAGAGCGATCAGGCGAGCACGGCGGCCAAAGCCAACGCTAGATCCGAGTCCCTCGCCGGCTCGAATTACATTCCAGCGGCTATTCGCTTCACGATGCGTGGCAACCCGCCGTCAGAATCCCGGCGGGCCCACGCGTCGAGGAATCCGTGCATTTACAGCGCTACCAACCGGGAGCGGCGAACATCAAATTATCCGAAGGCCGAGAATCATACCCCGCGAGGAGGTCTCACGATGAACCGTCCGCTTACGTTTCTAATTGGAGTCGGCATTGGTGCGGGAATAGCTCTGCTTTTCGCGCCGCAGTCCGGCGAAGAACTGCGCGAAAAAATCGCTGATATTGCGGAGGATGGCATCACCACGATCCGGCGCAAGGGGCAGCGTTCGATCCGCCAGCTGCAGAAGATGGTTTCGCGCAGCGGCGACAGCGTAAACCGTGCCGTAGACACCGGCCGGCACGCACTTGACTCGATCGCCGACAAGCTCGCGTAACTCCGGTATACGCTCGGCACCCCAGCTCGCCGAAGCCTCTCAAATTCGAAGTTCGCTTCGATCCTCAGGAGAAAGCCATGGGCGCCAGCAGGGACACAAGTTCGCAATCGCACTCCATCACCCGCAAGGAATTGGCCGGGCTACTGAATGACGATCTCTCGCGCGAATATCAGGCCATCATCGCCTACACCGTGTATTCGCAGGTTCTGAAGGGCGCGCAATTCATGAACATCGCGGGTGAGCTCGAGAAACATGCGGCGCAGGAGCTGCAGCACGCCCTGATCATCGCGAAACAGATCGATTATCTAGGCGCGGCGCCTACGGTGCAGGCAAAAGCGGTGAAAGTAACCGATAGCAACGAAGAAATGTTGCGCGCGGACCTGGCGAATGAAAACGAGACCATCCGGAATTACCGGCAGCGGATCCGCCAGTGCGAAGAGTTGGGCGAATACGCGATGGCGGAGCAGATTCGCGAAATTCTGGTGAACGAGCAGGAGCACCAGATGGATCTTGCCACGGCGCTCGGAATTGAAGTGCCCGATGTGAGCGACGGCGAACCGCGGGCGGAAGCAGGGCACGGAACGAAGCAAGAATCGAAATCGGCAGGCCGAAGCTAACTAACCGTGAGCGCCGGCGCCGGAGAGTTCCCGCACCAGGCTGCCGACGAACGATTTCGCGTCCCCAAATAGCATAAGCGTTTTATCGAGGTAGTACAGAGGGTTATCGATTCCAGCGAAGCCCGGACTCATACCGCGCTTGATCACCATCACCGTCCGCGCTTTATCCACATCGAGAATCGGCATTCCGTAGATCGGGCTGCTCGCGTCGTTGCGCGCCGCCGGATTCGTCACATCGTTTGCGCCGATGATCAGCGCGACATCGGTCTGCGAGAACTCGCCGTTCACGTCGTCCATATCGAGCAGCTTGTCGTACGGAACGTCGGCTTCAGCGAGAAGCACGTTCATGTGGCCGGGCATGCGTCCAGCGACGGGGTGGATGCCGAATTTTACGTCCACTCCTCGCTTGGTGAGCGCGTCGTAGAGTTCGCGGACTTTGTGCTGCGCCTGCGCCACGGCCATGCCGTAACCGGGCACGATCACGACTTTATTGGCGGCGGCGAGAATGGCGGCGGCCTCTTCGGGAGTCGCGCTGCGCGTCGTTTTCTGCTCGACCGCACCTGGCGCGGCCGCCTGCACTTGCCCGAACGCGCCGAAAAGCACATTGGTAAATGATCGGTTCATCGCCTTCGACATGATCACGGAGAGAATGAAGCCGGATGAACCATCGAGCGCGCCAGCGATGATCAGCAGCTTGCTATCGAGCACGAATCCCATCGCCGCAGCGGAAAGCCCCGCGTAGGAGTTCAGCAGCGAAATCACGGTGGGCATGTCCGCACCGCCGATGGGAACGATCATCGAAACGCCAAAGAGAAGAGGAATGCCAATCAACGCGGGAAAGACATTTTTCTGCTCGGGATGAATTACGAGGTAAGTGGCGATGCCGATGGAGATCGCCAGCATGCCGAGATTGACGACGTTTTGACCTTTGTACGTGATCGGCCGCTGCGGAAGAATTTCCTGTAATTTTCCCGCGGCCATGAGGCTGCCGGTAAAGGTCAACGAGCCGAGAATCACTTCCAGCGAGAGAACGGACATCATGAATTTCGGCACGTTTGGCGTGTGCAGGTAGAACTCCGCGGTGCCGACGAGCGTGACGCACAGCGCTCCGGCTGCGTGGCTCAGCGCGGTCCGCTGGGGCACGGCGGTCATGTGCACCATACCGAGCGGGATTCCGATGATCGTGCCCAGCACGAGGCCGATGGCGATCCATTTGTAATCGACGATGCCGTGGTGCAGGAGCGTGCCGCCGACGGCGAGCAGCATTCCCAGCTCGCCGGCCCACACGCCGTGACGCGCGGTGGCGGGAGAGCTGAGCCACTTCAGCGAGAGAATGAAGAGCGCGGTGGCGATCAAATAAATGAGTTCGATCGCGGTCTGCGAAGCGAATGGTGTCATGGTTTACGCGGGCCGCTGGAGTGGAACATGCGGAGCATGCGGTCGGTGATCAGGAAGCCGCCGACGACGTTGCTCGTCGCGGCGACGATGGCGATGGTGCCGAGAATTGTTGCGAGAGTGCTTTGCTTTTCGCCAGCGAGCACGATGGCGCCGACGACGGCGATCGCGTCGAGCGCGTTGGTGAGCGACATCAGCGGCGTGTGCAGCAACGGAGAGACGCGGCGGATCACTTCGAATCCGATAAACGCGGCGAGCATGAACACGAACAAGCTGTTGATCAGTTCTGAGCTCATTGCGCTCCTCTCCTTCAGACCTGCTGCGCCTGCAACGCGGGCATTCCAAACGCCTCGCGCACGCGCGCCTGCACCACTTCCCCTCCGCGAGTAACGAGCGTTTCGCGGGTAATCTCGTCCTGCATCTCGAAACGCAGCTTGCCGTCTTTGACCAGGTGCAGCAGAAACGCGGTGATGTTTCGCGCATACATCTGGCTGGCGTGATACGGCACGGAGCCGGCGACGTTAATCGCGCCGATGATCGTCACGCCATGCGCGACGATTGTTTCCCCGGGCTGCGTGAGTTCACAATTTCCGCCGCGCTCAGCTGCCAGGTCCACGATTACGGAACCCGGCGCCATGCCCGCGACCATTTCTTTTGTCACCAGCACCGGCGATTTTTTTCCCGGCACAACTGCGGCGGCAATCACGACTTCGCTTTGGGCGATTACTTGGCCGAGTAGCTCGCGTTGCTTCGCGTAGAAAGCTTCATCCTGCGCTTTCGCGTAGCCGCGCGCGTCTTGCGCGTCTTTGGCTTCGATGGCGAGCTCGACAAAACGCCCGCCGAGACTCTGCACCTGTTCTTTGGCGGCGGGACGAACATCATACGCTGAAGCAACCGCGCCCAAGCGGCGGGCTGTCGCGATGGCCTGCAGACCCGCGACGCCGGCGCCGATGATTAGCACGCGCGCAGGCGTGATGGTGCCCGCGGCGGTGGTGAGCATTGGGAAGATTCGCGGAAGAGCATCCGCCGCCAGGATTACGGCCTTGTAGCCGGAAATCGTGGACATGGACGAGAGTGCATCCATGCTCTGCGCGCGCGTGGTGCGCGGCATCAACTCCACAGAGAGGGCGCTCACTCCGCGCCCGGCGAGCTTTTCGACTGCTTCGCGAGAGCCGAACGGCCTCAAAAATCCGATGAGCGCCTGATCCCGGCGCATCAAGGGCAGATCGGCTTCGCCGGTGCGGTCGTTGGAGCCGTAGCAGAGTACTTGGGTGATGATTTCCGCGGACGCAAAAACGGCGCTGCGGTCCGGCGCGATCTTCGCGCCCTTCGCTACGAAGTCGGCGTCGGTGTAGCCGGCTTCCGCTCCGGCGCCGGCTTCGACGAGAACTTCCATCCCGGCCTTCGCAAGATTGGGAACGACCAGTGGGACGAGTGCGACGCGCCGCTCCCCCGGGAAACTTTCCTTTGGCACTCCGACAATCAAGCCGCGAATCGCTCCTGGGTCGCCGCAACAGCAGAAACACTGAACACGTGCAGCGAGCGCGCCATTTTATATCGAGTTCAAAAAAAACAAAGGGGTAAATCCAAAAATTCCCGGTGTGTGAAGCGCTTCGGCGAGTCAAAGTACGTTTCATTTTGTAGACTCTTTGAAGCTCTTGCATTGTGACGGATCGTTTACACTTTTCTTCTTCCTTGATTCTGTTCACCTTGTGGGGACCCGCGGATTTCCTAGGTTTCTACGCGATTTTGAAATGGCCGGGCGTTTGGCGCTCAACTGGCATAGCTCTTGCACCTGAGGGCTCGGCGGCCGGGTTGTGCGTCTTTCGAGAGGGTTAGGCGCCACTTGGCCGCTTGAGTCCTCGTTTTCCCGGCGCAGTGCAAAAATTTTGAAATTGTTCGAGCGCACCTCCCCTCTAGCGCCCGCACAGTCATGAGGCCCGGCCGCGTACGGGCCTCGTGTTTTTTGGGGCTGTCCCGCCAACCGGGCTGCCGTCCGCAGCCATGAGAGAATCGCTCGCCGGAATAATTCTGCTGGCTATATCATTCACGTCGAGGGTGGGCGCGCCTGCACAGCGGTCAGACCGAAGAGATGATGGATTTCCGCCAACCGGGCGCCGTGCAATCAGCCCTCTCGAGCCAAGCAGCCTCGAGGCAAGAAAGTTCGGCAATCGGCTCGTCCGAGTTGAGATTCGGACTTCAGACTCTGCGTTCACGGAGGACACTGTGAGAATGAGACATAGTTTCTCGCTCAACTGCATCGGAATTCCGGCGCTGAGTCTGCTCTGTCTCGCAGTTCCGCTGCACGCACAATCGGCTTCGCCACAAGCGGCGCAAACCGCTCCGGCTGCGGCGGATTCGGCCGATCTCAAGGCGCTCGCCAATTCCATTCGCGAGCTGCAGTCGCAGGTGCAGTCTCTGACCACGCAGATTGGCGAATTGCGCACTGATGAGCAACGCGCCAACGCGGAAACGCGCGAGCTACGAAAAGAGTTGGAGCTGGCCAGGTCTCAGCCGATGCAGACGGCCGCGGCGCCACGAACTTCCGTGGATCCGTATGCGATCACAGGAACGACGGCAAACGCGATGGCAGCTGCGGAGCCGAATGCGACAACAACGGCGAGTTCGACGCAGCAGCCATCCACGGGGCAAACGCTTGAGCAACGAGTCTCGAATTTGGAGGAAAGTCAGCAGCTGACAGACGCGAAGCTCAACGATCAATACCAGACGAAAGTCGAGAGCAGCTCGAAGTATCGCGTTCGACTGTCGGGTATGGTGCTGCTGAATCTCTTTGAGAACCGCGGCAACGTCGATAATCTTGATTTCCCCGAATTTGCTTCAGCACGACAACCGATCCCGACCGCGGGCGCATTTGGGGGTACCGTGCGGCAATCGGAAATCGGGCTGGAAGTTTTTGGGCCGGACATCGCGGGAGCACACACGCGCGCGGACGTGAAAATGGATTTTGGAGGCGGTTTTCCTCCAACGGCATACGGATTCAGCACGGGCGTGATGCGCTTGCGGACGGGCACGCTTCACTTCGACTGGGAGAATACTTCGGTAATTGCCGGACAGGATTATCTCTTCTTTTCGCCGCTCGATCCCACGTCGCTCGCGTCGCTCGCCGTGCCGGCGTTCTCGTATGCGGGGAATTTGTGGGCGTGGACGCCGCAGGTGCGCGTGGAGCATCGTTTCCACGCGACGGAGACATCCAACTTCACCGTGAGCGCTGGAATCCTCGATTCCGTGACGGGCGAAGCAGCGGTGAATGGCGATCGCACCGCCGTCGCCGGTGAACGCTCCGGCCAGCCGGCATTTGCCGCGCGGGCGGCGTGGACGCACAAAGCATTCGGCCGAGATATGACCATCGGATTCGGAGGTTATTCGGCGCGCCAGAATTGGGGATTTGGGCGGCACGTGGATGGATGGGCGGGAACCACCGACGTGACATTGCCGCTCGGAAAACACTTCGATTTCAGCGGCGAGTTCTACCGCGGACGGTCAGTAGGTGGAATCGGCGGCGGCATCGGAGAAAGCGTTTTGTTGCGCGGCAGCGGGATGCTCACGGACCCGACAGCGCCGATTCGTCCGCTCGACTCGATGGGCGGATGGGCGCAACTGAAATACACTCCGGTGCAAAAGCTGCAATTCAATGCGGCGTTCGGCCAGGACAATCCGTTTTCGCATGAATTCCGGGGAAGCTCCTGGAACCAGAATTTCACCTACGAACTTTTGAAGAAGAATGTGAGCTGGATGGGGAATTTCATCTATCAGCCGCGGTCGGATGTCTTGTTTTCTCTGGAATACCGGCGGCTTCGGACGCTGGACGCCTTCACCGGCTTGAATTTTGCGAATCAGGTGAGCATGAGCGCGGGGTACATTTTCTAGTGCAATTGCGCGCGGTAAAAATGTTCGGAGCGTCCGCGGCCATTTTTCTGGCCGTGTGCTTGCCGCGAGCGGAAGCACAACACGCGCCGGTAACTGCGCGTGTCGAGATTGTTCGCGCGAAAGCTGCCAAGACCGCTGCCTCGCGTTCCGATTCGGCCGACGCTTCCGACGTGGTTGTCTGGCTCGATCCGCTGGATGAAAACGGCAAGCCGGCGCGTATCGCGCTAGAAACGCCGCGCGATGTACAACTCGTGCAGAGAAACAAGACTTTCACGCCGCACGTTCTCGTCGTTCCCGTCGGCACGATCGTGCAGTTCCCGAACAAAGACCCTTTCTTTCACAACGTGTTTTCACTCTTCGACGGCAAACGCTTCGATCTCGGGCTCTACGAAGCGGGTACCAGCAAGCCCTTGCGCTTCGACAAGCCCGGAGTGAGCTTTCTCTTCTGCAACATTCACCCGGAGATGAGCGCCGTCGTTATTGCTCTCGAGACGCAATACTTCGCCAAGTCCGATCGCGGCGGAAATATCTCCATCGCGGACATTCCCGACGGACGCTATCTTCTGCATGTCTGGTACGAGCGCAGCGCTCCGGAGGACCTGAAGCCGCTCGCGCGCACAGTCAATATCACCCCCGATTCGCGATCGCTGGGCGAAATCCGCGTGCGCGAAAATCCAGGCTTCACTCTCGCCCACAAGAATAAATACGGCCAAGATTATCCGCCGCCGGCCGGCGGCATCTATCACTGATTCGCCGCACGCCCGGAAACCAATTTTCGTCTCGCAGCGTATTCATTGCCAAGAGAGGTACACATGGACACGCTCTGGAAAGATCTGCGATATGCCATCCGCGCTCTCATAAAAAAGCCGGGCTTTACGGCGGTGGCGCTCTTCTCGCTGACGCTCGGCATTGGCGCAAACGCGACGATTTTCACGCTGGTCAAAGCCATCTTCCTGCAGCCGATCCCGGTGAAAGACGCTTCGCGCGTCATCGTCGTCTATTCGACGAATCAGAACCGCAACGGTCCGCTGATGAATTACCTGCCGTCGTCTTACCTCAATGGCGTTGACTACCGCGAGAAAAACGACGTGTTCCAGGCACTCTCGATGTATGCGTTTGGCGGCGGCGACATGCAGGTCGGGAAAAAAGACACGCAAGTTGGGGTGGAGCTGGTTGACGACAATTTTTTCGACATCACGGGAGTGAGTCCGTTTATGGGGCGCTCGTTTTTACCCCAGGAAGACAAGACTCCCGGCGCTTCACCCGTGGCGATCCTGAGCTACGGTATCTGGAACCGCGAACTCGGCGCCGATAAGGACATCGTCGGCAAAATGATCCGCATCGACCGCCAGGATTATTCCGTGGTGGGAGTGCTGCCCGCCTACTTTCACGACGTCGGCGCGCTCGGCGGAGCGGATGTGTACGTCCCGATGATGATGCACGACGCGGTGAACCTCGGGCAGCGGCAGACGTGGTTTTCGAAGCGCGGATTCCGAATGCTGTTTATGGTTGGCAGGCTGAAACCGGGCGTCTCGCTCGCATCCGCGCAATTGTCCATGACAGCGCTCGGCAATCGTATGGAGCAGCAGTTTCCAGCGGAAAATGGCGGCCGCAACGTCACGCTGGTCCCGATCTCGCACACCAACGTTCCGCTGCAGGAGCGCGAAGTTTTCGTGCGCGCAGGCCAGATGATGGGCGTAATCGTGGGGCTCGTGCTGCTGATCGCATGCGGCAATGTGGCGAATCTGCTGCTCGCGCGCTCGACGCAACGCAAGCGCGAATTCGCCGTACGCCTTTCGCTCGGCGCCACGCGCGGACGCCTGATCCGGCAACTTCTCACGGAAAGCGGACTTCTTGCCATCGTCGCTGCGCTGGCCGGCGCCTTTTGCGCGCTGTGGTCGAAAAATCTTGCGAAACTTCTGATCGGCGGCGGATTTCCGGACACCGCGGATTTCTCCGTGGATAAGCGCGTGTGGTTTTACACACTCGGGGTCGCGGTGATCGCGACAGTGTGCTTCGGGCTCGTGCCCGCGCTGCAGGCTTCCAGGACTTCTCAGATGGACGCGCTGCGCGATCGCGGCGATTCCGGAGAACGTGGCGGCCGCTGGTTCAGCTTGCGCGGCGTGCTGGTGATGATTCAGGTGGCATTTTCGCTGATCGCGCTCGTGGCTTCCGGACTTTTCATCCATAGCCTGAAAAACGCGCAGCAACTCGATCCCGGTTTCGACACCAAGCATTCGCTGCTCGCCTTCCTCAGCCCGGCGCAACAGCTGCAATACAATCAGGCGCAGAGCGCACAGTTCTTTCGTGACGCCATGGTCCGTGCCGCGGCGGTACCCAACGTGGAGGCGGTGGGAATTACCAGCGATAGTCCATTCAATACCGGCCTTCGCGCCAACGTCTGGCTTGGCGAAGCCGACCATTCCGATCCCCGCCAGGGCGTCATGACTCCGAACACGATGGTCAGCGCCGGTTACTTCAAGGCTGCGGGCATTAGCATGCTGATGGGGCGCGACTTCAATGAACACGACGACGCACAGTCGCCGAAAGTTATCATCGTGAATCAGGCGTTCGCGGACATGTTCTGGCCGGGGCAAAATCCGATCGGAAGGCGCGTCTATCTGCGCAGCTTCGGCGGCGTGGAAGCGACCCCTGAAATCATCGGGGTCGTGCGCACGGTGAAATACAACACGCTCGGCGAACCGCCGCAGCCGATTCTCTACGCCCACATCGAACAGGTTTATTCGCCGAACGCCGTTCTGGTCGTCCGCACCAACGGCGATCCGAACCAGTCAACGCACAATGTGCGCAGCGCGATCATGGCCATTAACGACAAAATGCGCTTCGGGATGCGGACGCTGCCCGACGTGATGGACAATGCTCTTTTCAGCGCGAAAATCGGCGCCGAAGTGCTAAGCGGATTTGGCGCGCTGGCGCTGCTTCTCTCTGCAATCGGCACGTACGGCGTGATCGCCTATTCCGTCACGCAGCGGACGCACGAGATGGGCATACGCATCGCGCTCGGCGCGCAACGCAGCAACATTCTTCGGCTGGTGCTGGCAGGCGGCATGGCAATGGTGTTGGCGGGAGTGGCGGCAGGTCTCTTTCTGTCGTCCGTGCTCGCGGGGTCGGTGAAGGGTTTGCTTTACGGCATCGGCAGTTTCGATGTACCGGCCTTCGGCGCGAGCGCAGCCCTGCTTATCGGCGTTGCGCTGCTTGCCTGCTATCTGCCGGCACGGCGCGCAATGCGCGTGGATCCGATCATCGCGTTGCGCCACGAGTAATTCGCGCTCCGCATGCTAGGGTGCGGCGACTCTCGATTCGTTCAGGTCCATCAGCGTGATGACGACGCCATCGATTTTGTTATCGAGCGTGCGGTACGGGACTATTCGCAAGTTGTAGAGATTTCCCGCCTTGTCCTTCACCTCGCGTTCAAACGGCACGAGCCGTTCGATCACGCCCAGGATGGCATCTTTCATGTCCGGCATTTCGATGGCCGGATTGATGTTCGTTATCGGCCGGCCCACATCGCTAGCGATCACTCCCATCGATTTCTGTGCCGCCTGCGTGATGCGCCGGATGCTCAGGTCGCTTCCGAGCATAACTACGCCGACGTTGATGCTCGCCACCAGGTTCGACAGGTCGCTGTTAATCTGCGTCACTTCATAATTGCGGTTCCGCAGTTCTTCGTTTAGGGTTGTCAACTCTTCATTGGTGGACTGCAACTCCTCTTTGGCCGTTTCCAACTCTTCATTCGTGCTCTGCAGCTCTTCGTTGCTGGAAAGCGTCTCTTCGTTCGCCGACTGCAGCTCCTCATTCGCGGCCTCGTGGCGTTCGATCACGGAATGCAGATACTCCTTGCTGGCGGCTAGCTCCTGTTCGAGCTTCTCGATGCGGCGGCTGGCGTTCGCTGATGGCACCGACTTCGGGCTCCGCGATTCCGCTTTTCGAGGCGGCGCGGCCTCGGAAAAAATCACCATGAAAAACGAGTCTTTCACATTCGGCACGGAAACCGGCACAACTTCCACGTCCACTCGCAGGACTTTCTCCTCCGTTCTCATCTGAATTTTCTGTTTCCTGACCGTTTTTCCTCCCTTGCCTGCTTGCGCGATCGCATTTCTCAGATCGAAAAGCAGCCCTTGCTGAAGCATCTTCAGGACGCTCAGGCTCGCGCGCCCGGGTGCGAGCTTCAGATAGCGGTCGATCGGCCCGCGCGTGTGAATGATTTCGAGGTCTGCATTAACGAATGCAGTGGCGGGAGAGAACTGCGAGAGCAAGCGGCGGTCGAATTCCTTTTGCGCCTCGACGTAGTTCCAGGTCCCGTCCACGGGCTTCGGCGCAGCGCGGCGAGCGCCGCCGGAATCGGGCTGGTCATGCGACTTCGCCACCGCGAAGCTCAGGTTTGGCCTGGTCACCGTGACCTTCCTCGCGAAAATCTTGCTGGCGCGGTCTTCCAGCGAAAATAGATTGCCCGCGGTTCCCACGCCTTCGGAAGTGCCGAGGACGAGGAAACCCGTCGGCCTCGTCGCGTAATGAAACAGGGAGATCACGCGTTTCTGCAGCATCGGCTCGAGATAGATCAGGAGATTTCTGCAACAAATCAGGTCCATTTGCGAGAAGGGCGGATCGCTCAGCACATTGTGCTGCGCGAAAATGCACAGGTCGCGGATGTTCTTGCTGACGCGATATCCACCCTCCGCCTTGATGAAAAAACGCCGCAGCCGTTCGGCGGACACATCGCCGTGAATGTTTTCGGTGTAGAAACCCGCCCGTGCCTTGCTGACGCTCGCGTCGCTGACATCCGTGCCAAAGAACTGCACTTGAATATGCTGAGCGCGGTCGCCCAGGAATTCCAGCAGCGCAATGGCCAGCGAATACGTCTCCTCACCCGTGGCGCAGCCGGGCGTCCAAATCCGGATGGCCGCATCGCCTGTGCGGTTCTTGAAAATAGCCGGGAATACCTTGGCCTTCAGAGCGTCGAACACCGTAGGATTCCGGAAGAAGCTCGTCACGTTGATAAGCAAGTCTTGATACAGCGCGCGCAGTTCCCCAGGATTTTCCCGCAAGAACTTCAAGTAATCGGCCAGCCGGTCGATCTTGTGGACCATCATGCGACGCTGGATCCGCCGGCGAATCGTGGTCTGCCGGTAGTAGGAAAAATCGACTCCCGCCGTCTTTCGCAGCATTTGAAAGATTTGGTTCAGCCCGCCGGCATCTTCCGGTATCAGCTCAATACCTTCCGTCTTCCGCGCGTGGACCGCATACGGATGCCTGGCGATGCGCGCCAGCTCGCGCGCAATTCCCTTGGGAGGGAGCACGAAATCAACGGCGCCGGCGGCAATTGCGCTCCGCGGCATGCCGTCATATTTCGCCGTTGTTTCATCCTGCGCGAAGGTGACGCCCCCCTGCGCCTGGATTTCGCCCATTCCGAGCGTGCCGTCGGAATCCGTGCCCGAAAGAATCACGCCGATAGCCCGGTTTCCCTGATCTTCCGCCAGGGAGCGCATGAAAAAGTCCACGGTCATGTGTTCATTGCGCGAATCGCCGCGCGGCTTTAGCCGCAGAGTGTGATCTTCGATGTACAGCGCCTTATTGGGCGGAATCACGTAGATGTGATTCGGCTCAACGCGAGCGCCGTCTGTCGCTTGCTCGACGGACATCGGAGTTTCGCGAGACACCAGCTCCGCAAGCAGGCTGTGTTGTTTGGGATCGAGGTGCTGGATCAACACGAAGACCATGCCGGTATCGGGAGGCAACTCCCGGACCAGGTCAACGAACGCCTCGAGGCCTCCCGCCGAAGCGCCAATCGCAGCAATAGGAAACGAATCCGTGGATTGGTGTTTGTGTTCCGATATTGCTGCGGAGACACGAGGATTCGCGGTTGCGGTCGATTTGAGCTTTGGCCTTTTTTTAGCGGGCCCGGCCTTCACGGAAACCTCCGTCAGCATTCTCCGACCAAACACTAGCACCACGTCCGGTAGCGCGCCAGCCGGTAAACTGCAGCGTCGCGCAGGGACAGCGAGAGCCGCGCCGACTGCACTGCGAAAGCTTGATGCCTCTATTTGCGGCCCGCGCCCGCCGCTTGCGCGTTCTTCGGTGCATCCGCGGCGCGTTCTTCGCTTGCCGGACTCGCATGGAGCGACCGGTCGCCGTTGCTTGCGCGTCCGTTTCCGGCAGCAGGCTTGGGAACCACGGCGCGAATCAGAGTGCCTCGGGAGGATGATTCGACTTCGAGCCTCCCTCGATGTTCCTTCAGGCGCTCGCGCATTCCGCGAAGCCCTACCCCGCTATTGACAATCGTATTCCCGGCCTTGGCGTCCGCGCCGCAGTGGATCCCCGACCCATCGTCCGCAATCTCGAGGACGACTTCTCCAAGCGTTTCGCGCAGACGGATCGAGGCGTGCTTTCCCTGCGAATGACGGTGCACGTTGGTCAACGATTCCTGCGCGACGCGAAAGAGCGCCGTTTCTACGCCGGTCGGCAAGCGGCTCGGCGTCTGGGGCAAATCGGCTTGCACCGAGATGCCGCTTCGGTCCGCAAAGCCTTCGCAGAGCCAGCGCAAGGCCGACCCAAGCCCAACTTCGTCGAGCAGCGGAGGGTGCAGTAAATACGAAACGGTGCGGATTTCGCGGACCGCCTGGTCGAGCAGCGTATCGCATTGGCTGAGGTACTGACGGCGGTCATACCAGGCGGTGAGGTCTTCACGCTCCAGCATCTTCAGCGACATTTTCGCCGCCGAAAGATACTGTCCGACGCCATCGTGCAGTTCCCTGCTGATTCTGCGCCTCTCGTCGTCTTGCGCCTGCAGCAGGCGTATCGAAAGCCCGCTCGCGGCTTCTTCGGCTTCCCGCCGCTCGGTGATATCAACCATCACTCCCGAAAGGAATCTGGGGGCCGGAGGTTCATCAATGCTGCGCACAACCACGTGAAACCACCGGTAGTCGCCATTCGCGGATTGGACGCGGCAATCGAATGCTTCCACTGTGCGCTTGTTCGTGACCCTGGAACAAGCGTCGGTCACAAATTTGCGGTCGTCCGGGTGCAAGTGCTTTGGCCAGAAGCCGACTTCTCCCATCCAGCGTTCGGGCCAATATCCCAATACGTCCTGCGCTTCGGGCGGCACGTAGGTGAAGCGCATGGTCTCAGGCTCGGCGCACCATTGAATAATTCCAGACGAAGCGAGCGACTGCAGCCGGTCATGAGCGGCGTGCAATTTGCGCCGCGCCTGCTCGTATTCGCTTACGTCCTCAAAAATGACTGCGACAGTGTTCGCGTCGAGTGGCACTGCCCGTCCGACCCAGTATCGCGCCGGCGCGTTGCTTCGTGCGAGCAGAACCCGCCCGAGATACTCGACCTTCCGGCGGTGAAGCACTCTCGAATACACTTCCCCCATCGTCCAGTCGGCTGCGGACTCGCCACGCGAGCGGCCTCTGTCGGGTATGTTTTGCGAGAGTGTGCCGGAAAAAAGTCCGCTGCCCGACTTCCCGAAAAGCGATGCTGCCGTCGAGTTGATGTGTACGAGTTCCCATTCGAGTGGCCGCAGGGATTTGAACCGCACCAGCGCGACGGCGATGGATACGTTGTCCAGCAAGGCATACAACGGCGAAACTGGTGCCGGGGCCGCACTTTGGGCTCGTTTTGCCATGAAAAACGCCAGGCTCGTTCGGCTAGGGTGGGGTTACTGGGCCCGCGAGCATCAGCGTGCCCCCCGCTGTACTAAATGTCAATACCACGAATCCGGAGGCAATCCATCGAGACCGGATGTCTCCATTCCGATCCGCCCGCCCTTGTTGCCCTCGGCCACATCGAATATAGTCTGGCGCGTCTCAAGCCCACCCGGGGAATTCCAGCGATGCCAAGTCTATTCGGACGGCTGATGCCGCGATCGCAGAGCTTTTCGACCGCCTTCACGTCGCTGGCGGAAAACACGCACGAAGGTTCCGCTGTGTTCGTCGAAATGGTGGAGAAGTATGACGGCGCGGAAGGTTACGTAAACCGTATCAAAGAGATCGAGCACGCCGGCGACAATATGACGCACGCGCTGCTCACGCACTTGAACCAGACGTTCATCACACCGTTTGACCGCGAGGATATCTACATGCTCGCCGGGCGCGTGGATGACGTACTCGATCTGATCGATGCCGCCGCGCGCGCCTTCGTCACCTACCGCATCGCACGCGTCCGGCAGGGCGTCGTGGATCTCGCCAAAGTCCTCCACCAGGCGACGGGCAAGGTGGTCGCCGCGGTGCACGTGCTCGGAAAGCAGGACCACATTCTCGATCACTGCATCGAAATCAACCGCCTGGAAAATGAAGGAGACAGGCTCTCCCGGAAGCTGATCGCCGAGCTATTCGACGAGGAAAAAGACCCGGTTCAAATCATCAAGTGGAAGGAAATCATCGAGACCATCGAAACCGCCGTCGATAAATGTGAAGACGTGGCCAACGTGATCGAAACCATCACTTTGAAGAACGCGTGAGCCCGCGCGAATCCCCGTGAACAGCCTGCAACTCGTCATACTCATCGTCTGCATCGCGCTGGCCTTCGATTTTTCCAACGGCTGGCACGACGCCGCAAACTCCATCGCGACGGTCGTCTCGACGCGTGTGCTTACTCCAGGCAAAGCCGTGATCTGGGCGGCGTTCTGGAATTTCATCGCGGCGTTTGTGTTCGGCACCGCCGTTGCGAAAACAATCGGCAAAGGATTGGTTCGGCTTGACGCCGTCAACGAGCAGGTGCTGATCGCAGGGCTGCTGGGCGCGATCTTGTGGAATTTGCTGACGCTGCTGCTGGGCCTGCCGACAAGTTCTTCGCACGCGTTGATGGGCGGATATGGCGGAGCGGCGGTGGCGCGCGCGGGATTTGCGGCCATCATCCTCGGCGGATGGAAGCTGCCGGTGATTTTTATTTTCGTCGCGCCGTTCATCGGGCTGATCGTCGCGGCGATCGTGACGCTGGCGACAAGCTGGCTGGTGCGCAATCAGCCGCCCTCGCGCGTGGACCGCTGGTTTCGGCGCCTGCAGCTCTTTTCCGCGGCCGGATATAGCCTGGGTCACGGCACTAATGACGCGCAGAAGAGCATGGGCATCATCACCACAGCGCTGGTGGCCGGCGGACTTCTGAAAACTTACGACGTGCCCTTCTGGGTGATCATCACCTGCCACCTCGCGATGGGCACCGGCACGATGGCGGGCGGCTGGCGCGTTGTGAAGACGATGGGCCAGCGCATCACGAAGCTGAATCCTTTCGGCGGATTTTCCGCGGAGACCGCCGGCGCGCTGACGCTGATCGGAACCGCGCACTTCGGGATTCCCGTTAGCACGACACACACGATCACCGGCGCGATTGTCGGAGTGGGCGCTTCGCGGCGGCTCACCGCGGTCCGCTGGGGCGCCACGAGCCGCATCATCATCGCCTGGGTACTGACGATCCCAGGAGCTGCCGCGATCGGCGCCGGGATTTATTTTGTGCTCTCGCGCTTCTGATCGCGTCACCGATTCGGTGCGTGCATTGCGAGGACGAGCGCTTGCAGGTTTTCAGGAGATCCGGTGATCAGGTTCACGGGAAACTGCTTGTAGCGCAGAATTTGTTGGTAGATTCCGGCCTCGTCGCTTACGTTGACGGCCATGCCGGCTAGATACTGCAGCCGTAAGCTGCGATCGCGATTGATTTGCGCGTCGGCAAGCCAGGGCTGCAAATCCTGCTGCTGGCCGGAGTACGTCGCCAGCAAGTCCACGGCGTTTCGCACGCCGACTTCGCGCAGCGATTGCGCTACGCGAGCGTATTCGGGGCTGTAAAGTTTTGACTGGATCGCGTCCACGTCGATTTTCCCCTGCGGCGCCTGGCCAAGCATAAAAATATCGTACCCTTCGCCATTGATGTCGTTGGCCCAGAGCGTGCCCCCAGGGAACACGTCAAAGAACGTCGCGATCTCGCTCTTCACCGTTGCCGGATCGCTTTCGTAGAGCGGCACCCACTGCGTCACGATCCCGCCGGGATTCAAATGGTCTTTCACCATCTGAAAATATTCGCGCGAATAGAGCGTGGCGCTGCCCTTCACCCAGGGATGGATCGGGTCGGACGTAATGATGTCGAATTTTTCGCGAGTAGTTTCGACGAAGTGCCGCGCGTCGTCATAAAAGATCTGCGTGCGCTGGTCGTTCATCACGTTGTAATTTTCGTTGCCGAAATACTGCGTCGAAACCGGCGGAATCAGCTTTTCCATTTCGCAGATCACAATGCGCTGCATCTGCGGATGCAGGACGAAAGTGCCGGAGGTGACGCCCGCGCCAAATCCCACGATCAGCACCGAGTGCGGATTCGCGTGCAGCAGCGCGGGCATGTGTCCCAGCAGCCGCTGCAGGCGCATGTCGTAGGATTCGGTGCTCGCTTCCACCTTTCCGCTCACGTGAAATTGCAGGGCGCCGTCGTCCCATCGCGATACGGCGATCGAGGAATTCATGCCCTCACCGGTGTAGAGAATCTGCGAGCGGCCCTTGGAGGTCATGAGCCGGCGGCCGTAGGCGATCAGTTCGCCCGGTACATCGGAAATTTGTGCGGCGAGGTAGGTCGAGCCGACGAGAGCGGCAACGATTAATGCCACTGCATCGAGCCGCTTCCGAGCCGGCCAGAGCGCGGAAGTGAGGACGATGATCGCGCTCAACGCCGCGACGATGATGAGCGTGCGCTCCGAAACGAGCGTACCCGCCCCCGGAATTACGATCATGCTGAACGCGAGCGCGCCAACGATGGCGCCGGCGGTGTTCCAGGCATACACGCTGCCGACCAGGTGCGCCGAGTCTTCATCGCGCTCGGCAATTGCGGCGAGCGCCAGCGGAAAACTCGCACCCCACAGAAACGTCGCCGGAAAAATCGTCCACATCACGCGCGCGAGATCGATCTGGAAGGTGAACCATGGGCTCGTCGAAAGCAGCGGATTGATCGGCCAGTACGGAAGCGACTTGGAAATCGTCCATGCCGTCCATGCCGTCGCGATCGCGAGCAGCAACTGGCACCACCCGAGCGCCATGCGCGCATTTACCGCGCGCGACATGCGGGCGCCTGCTGCACTGCCCAGTCCCAGCCCGAATAAAAACGCCGCAAGGATGATCGAAAACGTGTAGACCGTGGCGCCGAGCAGCAGTCCAAGAAGGCGCGTCCAGACGACTTCTGCGCCCAACGCACAGGCGCCGGAAAGAGCGATGGTGAAATAGACGGCCAGCGGCGACGGTGAATTCAATGTTGAAAGCGCTTCAGCAGTACGCTTCTGTTTCGGCGATTTCTGCTTCTCCGGAACGGCTGCGCTCGCCGTTTCCGTCTCCACCTCGGACTGAAGGGCGATCTGCGCGGGAGTGCGCTTCGAAAGCGCGAGGCTCACGAGGGCGATGGCGAAATTGATCGCGGCGGCGGCAAACGTCGCAACGGTCATATCGAAAACGCGCAGCAAATAAAATCCGGCGAGCAGGCAGCCGAAGACCGCGCCGGCGGTGTTGCCTCCGTACAAAAAGCCCAACCATGCCACGCCGCGAGGCGTGGGCTGCAGCCAGCGCGAAAGCGCCGGAAGCGACGCGCCCATTAAGATCGTGGGCGGCAGAAGGCAAATCGCGCTGACGAAAGCGCGAAGCAAAATCGCGGGCATGCCTTGGCCCACCGCTTCCGTGTAAACAAAATCGACGAGCGGCATTCCGAAGAGCGCTAGTATTCCGCAAACGCCGATGCCCACTTCGATCAACGCGTAGAGACGCAGCGGATGCACGCCGCGCGCTTTTTCAATTCGCGGCAACGCGATGCTGCCCAGGCACAACCCGCCCATAAAAGTGGCGAGCAGCACGCCAAGCGAAATCGCCGAAGAGCCGATCACCAACTGCAGCAGCTGATACCAGACGATTTCGTAGATCAGCGCCGCGCAACCGCTTCCGGCAAAGAGCAAAAACAGCAGCGGCAAGTAGCGCGCTGCATTGATGCTGGTCGAATTCGCAGACTTGTCCGTGCTCTTTCCTTCGGAGGGCGGAGACTGTGTTGACGGTTGGCGGAGGGCCGCGGTTTCGGTGGTTCTCATGCTTTCATTTTTCTCGAGTGCGCGCTTCGCCGCGCGAACTACTTCGACTTCGTCGGGATCGGCGCATCGGTTTCGGTGGACCAATATAGCGCGTTAAAGAGCATCGGGAACGTGGCGTGCGTCTGCGCGCGGTGCTGCGGGCGGATTCCGAAGAGGACAATTTTGCCCGGATTCATTTCGATGGCGATCACCGCGGCGCGTCCCTGCATATATTCCTCTCCGCGCAGCCAGCCTGATGCGTTGACGGAAATATTTGGGTAGCGCGCGATGACGTTCACGCGTTGCGATGAAAATCCCTCGGTCAGCTCGAAAAACGGCGAATTGATGTAGAAGCCGTAAGTTTCTTCATCCATTCCGAAGCCGAGCGGATGCGTGGTGTCGATCTGCAGATTTACGATCGTGCCGGGAGCGTACTGCTGATCGCGGTTGAGCGTGCGCTTCAGCTCCTTCACGGGAAGCGGCAAGCGATCGATAAGCAAGGACGTGCCGCCACCCATGGCAATCAGCGTGCCGCCATCGTTTACAAAATCTTTGAGCGCTTGCCATCCTCTTTCCCCGATGCCGCCGCGATATTCGGCGACCATGAATTCGGAGGTCTGGCCTTCGATGATGCTGTTTTCGGCTTGATCGGGAAGAATGATTGCGTCGAAGCTGTCGCGCAGTTTGCCCGCTTGAAGGTCCGCGTTGTGAAGCGTTTTGTAGGGAAACTCGTAGTGCTCCAGCACCCAACGCGTCCAGCCTTCGTCCATGTTCGCCGTCCACGATTGATACATGCCGACGCGCGGCGCGCGCAATTGGATTGCTGCGGGTGCACTCATCGGGGCGCTCGTTGTCTGGGCTCCGAAGGAAGAACTTGTGACGTCAAAACCGGCCGTGGCGTGACTCCACGAATCGGGTTTTCCGCTCACGCGGATCATTGCGATTTCCCCTGCGCGAGGTTTCGCGATGGAGACTGCGGCGCCATCCTTAAGGAGACGATTAATAATGACGGTACTTTCGGCACCGGCGTATGGAAAGCTCCACTTTCCGGCGACGCTTACCGCATTGAGCGAGAACTTTGGCGTCGCATTCACCGGTTCAAGCGCGAGATCGGCCGGCAGCGCCGTCCTCGCGAATATTGTTTTCACTCCGAATTGCATCCCCAGTGACCACGCCGATACGTCGTAGGGAGCCTCAGCCGGAGCGCTGGGCGCGCGGCGAACTTCCGGATAGGTCTGCTTTTCGAGCATGTCCTTGGCATAGCGCGCGAAAACCTGGTTGAAGGTGATCACGTACGTCCCGGAAGGATAAGTTTCGTTGTCCTGCTTGAATTCCTTGGTGGCGCAGCTCACTTCGACACCGCCCATGCGCAGCTTGTCGATGAGTTCGGCGACTTCGTTCAGATCGTGCTGGCCTGTGGCGGGAATAATGATGCCGAAGGCTTTCTGCTTGTCCTCAAATCCGAGGTCGCCTTTCTTCCCGAGATCGATGGTGCTGGCGTTGATGTCGTAGATATCGTGAAGCAGAGTTTCGCGGCGCTGCGCGGCGGTGCGCAGAAGCGCGAAAGTTGCCGTCATTTCGTAATCGACGATATCGCTCAGATGCCAGGTGCCGCCGAGCCACGGTCGAGGATATTCGGTGCGCGGCAAAATATCCGTAGGCGGAGGCAGTGGCGCCGTCGGTCCGCGGTCCTGCCCGAATCCACCGCCGCCTTCGATGGGGCCCGCAGGTCCGGTGCGTCCGATCTGCGCGCCGGCTCCGGCGGGAGGACGATTCGGATCCGCCTTCGTCTGCGTGATAGGCGTAGCGATGCGCGCGCTGGCGACTTCGGTGAGCAGGCCGACTTCGTTGTGCCACCAACCGGCCCAAGCCATCGCGCCTTCCCAAAAGTTCGTGTACGTCGCGTTGAAAATGATTCCCTCTTTGCCTTCGGCTTCGAGCGCAGCGGCTTGCGCCTGTCCATAAATCGTGTTCAGCCGATAGACGAGCGGGTGCACGTTGGGATTAATCGGATCGGTGGCGGGCATGGTAAAAATTCGCGGCCCGTTGCTTCCCTGCTGGTGCTCGTCGAGCCAGATCGCGGGAAACCAATCGTGCCAGAGCGCCTGCGCGGTCATCTGGCTTTCTTTCTGCGAAAACAAAAACATGTCGCGATTGTTGTCGTGCCCGACGTACGGATGATAGACGTACGGCATGGGCCCGCCTTCCTGCGGCGTGCCGACGTATTTGTTGTACCAGTCCGTGACCAGAATCTGGCCGTCGGGATTGAGCGAAGGAATCAAGACCAGAATCACGTTGTCGAGAATGCTTTTCGTGTCGAGCGAATTGTCGGTGGCGAGTTTATAGACGGCTTCGATGACCATCTGCGAGGCGCCGATCTCGGTGGAGTGAATGTTGTTCGTGATGAAGACGACGGCTTTGCCATCGCGGAAAATTTCGTCGCGTTCAGCGTCGGTAGGCGCGCCGCCCTGGAAATAGAGTTTGCGCTCGAGTGCTTTGTAGTGATCGAGATTTTTGATGTTTTCGGCGCTGCTGATTTCGAGCATGACGAACGGATTGCCGTTCGTTGTGGGCCCGAGCGTGTGAATGCGCACACGGTCGGAGGCGCCCGCGATTTTGGTGAGGTACTCGACGATTTTGTCCCAGCGGGCGAGTTTTTTATCAGCGCCGATCTTGAAGCCGAAGAATTGTTCCGGCGTGGGAATGGCGCCGGCGGGAGCCTGCGCGCGCAGAGGCAGAATAAGCGCGCCCGCGACGACAGCACCAACCAACAGCGCGATGGCAGCGCAAATTCGGAGCAGTTTGGTCATGGCTTCTCCCGCAAAACGCTCTTGAATCGGAAACGGGCGAAGATAGTGTAGTCAGCCCGCGGAGTCAAACGACCGTCGCACGACGATAGTGGTGAGCCAAAGCGAGGAGCAGGGTGATTCGCGCAACCAAAATCGGGTTGATCTCCGACACGCACGGATTGATGCGGCCCGAGGCTCTGCGCGCGCTGGCTGGATCGGAATTGATTCTTCATGCGGGCGACGTGGGCAAACCGGAAGTTCTCGAAGTATTGAAGAAAATCGCGCCGTTAATTGCAATTCGGGGAAATGTGGATGTAGTGGAGTGGGCACGCGAACTGCCGGAGACGGAGATTGTCGAAACGGAAGCGGCGACGATTTACATGATTCACGATGTGAAGCAACTTGATCTGAAGCCGCAGGCTGCCGGAATTCACATGGTGCTGAGCGGCCATTCACACGGGCCGAGTGACACGGAACGCGACGGAGTGCGCTACATCAATCCCGGGAGTGCGGGGCCAAAAAGGTTTTCGCTCCCGATCACGGTTGCCCGTCTCGATCTTTCGCGAAAGCCATGGCGAGTGGAGTTCGTGCCGCTCGAAAAGTAGGCCACGTCGCGCGAAAAGGAGTGTTATTTGTTACTGCGCGACGGCTTCCGCGGCGGCTGGCGAGGGCTTTTCCTTGCCGAATTCGCCTTCCCATCGCGCGACGATGGCGGAGGACAAGCAATTGCCGATCACGTTGACAGCCGTGCGGCCCATGTCGAGGAACTGATCGACGCCGAGTAGCAGCAAAATCGGCTCCTTCGGCAAGCCGAATTGATCGGCAGCGCCCAGCAGAATAATGATCGAGGCGCGCGAAACGCCCGCAACGCCCTTGCTGGTGAGCATCAGCATCAACATGATCACCAGCTGGCGGCCCCAGCTGAGCTGCATACCGGCGGCCTGCGCGACGAAGATCGAGGCGAGTGAAAGATACAGAGTTGAGCCGGTGAGATTGAAGCTGTATCCCAGCGGGATGACGAAGGCGACGGTTTCGCGCGGCACGCCGAAGCCTTCCATACTTTCCATCGCGCGAGGCAGCGCAGCTTCGGAACTGGTGGTGCTGAACGCAATCGTTGCAGGCTCGGCCACCGCGCGCACGAAAGCGCGAATGGGCACGCGCGCGATCAACGCGGTCGGCAGCAAAACTCCGAGCACAAACACAACGAGCGC